>CAKZVK010000013.1 GCA_937921825.1 uncultured Saprospiraceae bacterium | reverse complement strand
AAAGTGCAGGCCGTGTCAGGATGCTCCGCTTTCATGTAGCTGTCCCAGTTGACCCAAGTCTCCATATACTTACGATTATAGAGTTCTTCGTCTAAGATTATTTTTACCATTGCTAGTAGGACAGCAGCTTCAGTACCGGGGTAGGTAGGCATCCAGTAGTCTGACATACTTGCTGTATTAGACAGACGGGGGTCCATAGTAGCGAGCTTGGCCCCTTTCATTTTTGCTTCTATGATTCTCTGCGCATGTGGATTGAAGTAATGTCCACTTTCTAGATGCGCAGATATCAGTAGTATAAATTTTGCATTGGCATGATCAGGACTCGGACGGTCATGGCCGTACCAGATATTATAACCGAATCTTGCACCAGAGCTGCAGATATTAGTGTGACTATTATGTCCATCTATACCCCATGCTTGTAAGACTCTATTAGCATAGCCTTCGTGGCCTGGACGACCGACATGGTAGGCGACTTCATTGTGTCTTTTTTCTTTAAGCGCTTTTCGGATTCTGGCAGCGATAGTATCTAGAGCTTCATCCCAAGTAATCCGTTCCCAATTTCCTTCTCCCCGCTTGCCTACTCTTTTCAGCGGATAGAGTATTCTTTCTGGATCGGTAATTTGATTTATAGTGGCAGGACCTTTAGCGCAATTTCTACCTCTACTTCCAGGGTGATAGGGGTTGCCCTCGAATTTTCTAATCGTATTTGATTCCTTATCTACATAGGCTGTCAATCCACAGGCGCTTTCACAGTTAAAGCAGGTGGTCGGTACGATGGTGTAACTTTTCTTTTCTTTTTTGGGCCAGCTCGTGGCTTCGTATTCTTCCCAGTGGTCCCACTTGTCCATGGGAGGAAATTTATCTAGACTGGTGGTGGTCATCCTGTCTAGTGTCGGTTCTCTATCTTTCTTGAGATCAGGTATGAGCTTTACTGCTTCTGCCAACCTTTCTATTATCGTTCTCTTCTTTGTTTTCATAGTAGGGGATTAGCTGAGAGCAATGCGTTGTGGGGCTTCTACCCAGATATGATTATTGATATAAATGCCGAAGAGCATTAGTACACCTGCAATAGTGCCTGTCAGAGGACTGACTTCCATGAATACGAATAACAATAAGGGGAGAATATTGCCAATGAGTATAGTGAGTATCCAAAATGAATTTTTGTATCGACCCTTAGTGATCATATTGACAACAGTCTTAGCATCCTGAGTGGGGTGAGTCATAGTCAGTTCTATAAGCATCGTCCCTAAATTTATGAGAATAGAAATAATAGCAGCTGTACTTAGATATTGCAGCCAATTAGTATCTAGTTGCTGTACCCAACTTACAAAAAAGTAGCCCGCTATTCCAGCCATAAATGAATGTACTAACATGTGCACCGCCATAGTAGGGGATTGCCAGAAATCTCTTCCTTTGGCTTGGGCAAAAAGAAAGGCTGTATAGACTGCTACTATTATAGCTATCGCTCCAGCGATAAAGTATAGAACCTGAGAAGAATTATCACTTAGGAAATTAAGGCCTAAAATCAGGGCAAGCAGTCCACCATAGGCAGTAATGGCATAACCACCTTTGACCAGCCATGAATCCCACTGAGGTCTGAGTAACACATAAGCAAATCGCTTGGGTTGATCTAAGTCTTTGATCAGGAGGATACCAGTAAGCGTTAAGAAGATTAAGCCTATAGCAGAACCTGCAGTCCATAGTGAGGACGTAAGTGTCTTCATACCCATCAGTAATGCTAACACTGGCACTAATAGCATTCCTGCAGCAATGGCCTTAGTCCATACATAAGCAGAAACTTCCCAACCCCATAAGATGCCTTTCTGTGGGGTATTATAGACTTGCTTGGCTTTCGCCATGACTGATTCTATGCTCTTAGGCGCTTTCACTTGATTGCCGTCTTCGGTTTCGTAACCACCATTAAGATTTATAAGTTCGGCGATGACATCATCATTACTGAAGGCCATCTTTTCAGCTTGCTTAGCAAAGTGTCCGACGCCTAGTGCCTGTGACCCCCAGAGACTGACGTCAGATTGTTCAGTCGCTGTTGGGATAAGGGAGACATCATCAGCATCTATATAGAATAAGTTGGGTTGTGTGCCCTTCTCAGGTTTTCTGACTTTGGTAGCTTCTCTTGCGAGCAGTTGTGATATTTCTGTAAGAGGGTTTTCCATGTCGCCGGATATGATGGCATGCTCTGGACATACATTGACACAGGCAGGTTCTAGTCCGACATCTATTCTGCTCGCACAGTAATTACACTTGGCAGCAGTGTGGGTTTCTGGATCTATATATAAGGCATCATAAGGGCAAGCTTGCATACAAGACTTACAGCCGATGCATCGATCTTTGTCAAAATCGACAATACCATCTTCCCTAATGTTTAATGCTTCAGTAGGGCAGATAGTGACACAGGGGGCATCCGTGCAGTGATTGCACCTCATGACGGAGAATAATCTTCTCGTATCAGGGAAGGTGCCTTTCTCCACTTGTTTTACCCAGGTTCTATTAACGCCTACGGGTACTTGATGTTCTGATTTGCAAGCAGTGGTGCAAGCATGGCAGCCGATACATTTTCTATTGTCTATTACAAAACCATATTTCATATATCAGCTAGATCAGAGGATTAAGGGATAAGTTACACTTTTATTATTAAGAAACTAGGGAAGGACAACTGCCTACTATATTGAGATCAGATTCTTTTATTGTATCAAAGCTTCCAATGACATTCGTGAGCTTAGAAATGCCATTTTGTAACAAGATAGAGGCCGCGACTGTAGATCTGTACCCAGATCTGCAATGCATAAAATATTCTTTTTCGGAATCTAGAACTTTGGCTAGGTCTGTTTCTCTAAAGAAATCTAGAGGGACATTTTCTGCACTGGCAATATGTGCAGAGTTGTATTCTCCAGGTTTCCTGACATCTAGCACTGCTTTATCAGAATTCTTTTGTTGTTCTATAAATTCTTCTACGGTGATGGTCTCCAGCTTTGCCGTTTTTTCTCCTGCTTTCTTCCATGCCTCTAAGCCACCATCTAGATATCCTATAGCATTATCGTAACCCACTCTCGCTAATCTTCTCACTGCTTCCTCTTCTCTGCCTTTATCTACAACCAGTAGAATTTTCTGATCTAAATTTAGAACCAGTGCTCCCACCCACGGTGCAAAGCTTCCGTCAAGGCCTATAAAAAGTGATCCTGGAATGTGTTCCTTGACAAAATCCCATCTACTTCTGACATCTAGTAAAAGAACATCTTTGTCAGCTAGTTGATTTTTGAAAGTCGTTACATCTAAAGCTCTCATACCTTTTTCCATGGCTTGATCAAAACTTTCGTAACCGCCCTTATTCAGTTGTGCATTTTTAGAAAAGTATTGAGGTGGTGCCATTAGACCATCTGTGACTTCTCGGATGAATTCATCTCTGGTCATATCTGCTCTAAGGGCATAATTTGTTTTCTTTTGGTTGCCTAGTAGGTCCCAGGTTTCAGAACTCATATTCTTACCACAGGCAGAGCCTGCACCATGTGCAGGGTACACTATAACGTCATCTGGCAGAGGCATGATCTTATTACGCAGACTATCAAACAACCAACCTGCAAGATCCTCTTGTGTAAGGTTCGTGGCTTTTTGCGCAAGGTCAGGTCTGCCTACATCACCGATGAATAAAGTGTCTCCTGTGAATATGGCATGTTCTTTTCCGTTCTCATCTAGGAGAAGGTAAGTAGTACTCTCGGGGGTATGCCCAGGAGTATGCAATACTCTAAAAGTTAATTTTCCTACTTTGAATTCTTCTCCATCCTTAGCCTCATGCTTAGCGAAGCCCGTCTGGGCTGTAGGGCCATATACAATAGTTGCCCCTGTTTTCTTGGCTAGATCTAAGTGGCCAGAAACAAAATCAGCGTGAAAATGGGTTTCGAATATGTATTTTATCTTAACCCCTTTTTCTTTGGCTCTTGCGATATATGGCGCACTTTCTCTCAGCGGATCTATAACAGCCGCCTCACCATTAGACTCAATAAAGTAAGATCCCTGAGCCAGGCAATTGGTGTATATCTGTTCTACGTTCTTCATAGATTCTAAGTTAGAATTATTACTAGTTAATTTCTAAAAATTGGGGATAATTATGGTTGGTGAGGAGGTATCTTAAGAGCTCCAATCTCAGCATTGCCATTCTTACCCTCTAACTCCCCGAAGGGAGAATCTCAGCCCGTGTCAAGGATACCCTTTAGGGGAATATGGGGTGAGCAGAGCATGATCAGAACCTCTAGGTAATATAAAGGATACACAGTTTTTGTTATAAGACTCCTTTTTCGAAGGCAGGTCTCACTGATTCTATTTCTGTTCTATTGATTTTCAGTTCTTTTGCACGTTGAGTCCAGGTGTTTCGGATTTTTTTTATCTTTTCTATCTCCTCAATGGCTTCGTTCTCTTTCCATCTGAAGTATGGATGTACTTGCATACAAAGTTCAAAACTGAGGCTATTATCCTCTTCATCAATATTAAGGCTCAGGCCATAGCCATCAGGAATCGGATTGATATCGTAGGCTGGACTCAGTTTCCATCCTCCATTCGGTAAAAGTAAGAAGCCATGATTGCGAAGGTGATCGTCTGTATTGGAAACGGCTACTGAAAACACGATGCGTCTCCACAGTTCTCTAATATCTGCTGTAGGATCAGCGCCATATTGTTCTATTAACTGCACAAGATCAAGGTAGGATCCACCTTCTTTGTGATCGTACCCATCTCTGTAGCCCAATAGTGTCATCGCAGATGCAAAATGAAATCGATCACTCCCTGATCGATCAAAGCGTTGGGTTAGGAAAGTATGTTGAGCTGTGGAATATATTTCTGCTCTACATGAGGCCATTCTGATCTCAAAGTCCGTTGCCATCCGATAGCAGATAAATTCCCATGCCCCACTGTCTCTTTCGTCATTTTTACTGGGAAATTTTGCAATCAAGAGGTTGCCATTGGGGTCCACTACATTGGCTTTGGGTCTGGCACCACCTAGCGAAGAACCAGGAGCCATCAGTAGTCTCAGCCATTCTTTGGCTTTAGTGTCATCTATAAAATCATCTTCTTCATATTTGAGGCTCGCTTGTTCGAGTTCCCTTATACTGCTCAGGGGAGGGGTAGGCATTTCCGCATTTACATCTAAGAATTCTCCACCTTCATCCAACTTAAATCGTAAGGCGCCCATTCTTGTTTCGTCATTGACGCCAAGTAAAAAATCAGATTCAAATAGCGGATTTGATCTTCTCTCTTCTTTTCTTGCATTGTATGCTTCACGTCTTTTCATCAAAACGCGACCCCATCGATCGGGTGAAGAATCTAGAAAGAGGCCAAAGTTTGGCTTCTCATCTCCCAAGTATTGTGGCCCTGTAAAGAGTTTAAGATCAGGATCTAATTGCAGTGCTTTCCCACTTTTGAGCCATTCCTTATGGTATTCAAATGAAAATATTTCTTTTCCTCTTAGTTGTTCTACCTTGAGAGTTCCCATCCGGTGTGGCCCACCTAATTCCATCCAATCTGCATACACCAAGATTTCTTTCACTTCGGCTTCTTTATTCGTTTTGGTGTTTTCAGTTTTGCATCCTGTAGCTTCCGTCCTAAAGTGTCATCTATTGCAATTTGCTTCAGATCGTCTGCTAGACCAAGCGCGGATAGCACTTGTAAGTAGATACCTATACTAATGTGATTACTTCCTTTCTCGACATGCCACAAAGTAGATCTACCAATGTTTGCTCTTTCTGATAACTGCTCTGTTGTCAATCGTCGTCTTAGCCGGGCAAGCTTTATGTTTTCACCCAATTCAAGTAATATTTGACGTTCTTTCGGCAATAAGATGGACTTTCTAGACTTCATAACATTTCTATATGAAAACAATTATACAATATATGTTTCTATATACAAACATTATGCTAGTTTGGTTCCTGCTGTTTTGGATACTAGAAGATAGATGCTCTAATTTTTCAGTGAAAGCTGTATGAGCTACTCTAGCAGGCTACATGCTGCTGCCCTTTGATACGAAGGATATTACAACCTAATTATTTTCTCTGTTTTTTATTTGGAAGTAGTTATAATGTATTCAACTTCTGGCTTGTAAATTCGATTGTCAATATTGCATTTGTTTATTGTGCTGTCAACTTCTATGTGCTTTAACTCTTCTACCCATATTCCATCCTCTTCTTCGAAATAAATTAAGTCATTTTTTCAGGAAGCTGTTACTAAAATGAAGAGGAGAATGTAAGGTCTACTCATGTTGTTTGATTTTTTTACATCTATATAACGGATCGGCGATAGGTGTCGTAGTCGTAGACTATGATCATCCTCGTCGCTTGTTGTCAGTAGGTCTTCATTTACCCAATCAGCAAATTTATTTTTCGCCCTAACCCTGACTCAAATATTCTATATAGTGTTGACAGTTGAATGTCACATTTGCCATTTTCAAGCCTTGATATATAGCTTTTCTTTGTTCCTACTTTGTTTGCAAGTTGTTCTTGAGTAAGATTTGCCTCTTTACGTGCTTCTTTTAGCATTTCAGATATAACAAAGTATTGGGCCTTTTCTTCAAAATCATCTCTGCCTTTTGTTCCAATTTTTCCGAATTGTACATCTAATAATTCATCAACATTTTGTGTTTCAAGAATTTTATCCTTTTTACTTTTCTTGACCTTTGTTTTTGAAGTACTCATCTTTTAGTTTTATTGCTTTTCTAATTTCTCTTCTATCTGTCTTTTGTGTTTTCTTTTGAAATGCATTGAATAGTACAATTAGTTTACCCTTGTCAAAACAACAAAATATTCTATAAGCGTTTGATTTGACTTCTATTCGCATTTCATATAATCCGTCGGTGTCTGTAAGGTGCCTAAGAAACTTTTCAGGGACCTTCTCGACAGTTCTTACAACTTTAAAGACATATGCTATCTTTTCTTTGACTGATATAGGTTGTTCTGCAAAGAATTTGGGAAAATACTGCTTATAGAATATTATGTCTCTTTTATTTGTCACAATTCAAAGTTAACTATAAAGTTAACAATTTGCTACTTTGTTTTATTTTCCTTGACTTACTGATAACTAAAATATAATCGGAATAACAAAATTCATAAATAGAATAATAATGAGTACCGAAATTACATTCAGTACAAATCCGGCTTTTGCCATCTCATGTACTTTGATGTGACCACTAGCAAAGACGATCGCATTAGGAGGTGTGGCCATCGGTAACATAAAGGCACAACTGGAGGCCATGGCAATAGGAATAAGTAGGGTCATCATTTCCATATTTAAACCTATAGCAATACCTGCAATCACTGGAGCAAAGATGGCGACTAAGGCTACATTACTCATCAGCTCTGTCATAAAAAGCATAATGACGATCAAGAGAGCACCTACAACTCCTGCCGTTAAGGTTTTGTTCTCTGCGACGGAATTTCCAATGAAGTCAATGACTCCTGCCTGAGATAAGCCACTAGCCAATGCTAGCCCCCCGCCAAAGAGTATAAGTATTCCCCAAGGTATTCTAGTGGTGTCTTTCCAGTCTAGAATAAAGATGTGCTTTCCGAAATTAAAGGGTAAAGCAAATAGAGCGAAAGCTGCTAACATACTTATGCCTGCATCAGAGAGTTTGATAAAAGGGAGCCAGTCATTTATAAATGAACGGGTGATCCATAAGAGCATTGTCACTAGAAATATAGCTAAGACTCTTTTTTCTGTTGCTTGCATGGGTCCTAGTTCTGTGAGTTTGGTTTTGATAATCTTATCAGCACCTGACATTGCTCCTAAGCCGTTAGGGTATACTAATTTGACTAACACAAAGTAGATAATCGCAAGCAGCAAAGCACTGAAAGGAACACCGACGAGCATCCATTTCAAAAACGAAATATCCATCTGATATTCCTGCTCTAGAAATCCAACCAAGACAGTATTGGGTGGCGTACCTATGATGGTGGATATACCTCCTACGTTAGCGGAATAAGCAATGCCCAACATCAGGGCTAATGCAAAGTTCTTGTCTTTGGAAGTAAATCCATCTTCATCGTGAATGAGTAGGGATATGACAGAGAGGGCTATAGGTAACATGACAACAGTCGTCGCAGTATTGCTAATCCACATACTCAAGAGAGCAGTGGCGAGCATAAAACCTAAGATAACTTTATCCGGAGTCGTACCAGTTAGCTTTATAATGTTGAGGGCTATCCGCTTATGTAAGTTGACTTTCTCGAGAGCCAGCGCCATGATGAAACCACCAAAGAAGAGAAATACAATAGGACTACCGTAACTAGCCGCTACGGCCTTCATGTCCATAATATCTAGCAAAGGAAATATAGTCAGTGGAATCAGGGCTGTGACAGAAATAGAGACTGTCTCAGTGATCCACCAAATGACCATCCATAGGGCTACTGCAATTATTTTATCCGCCTGAGGATTAAGTAATACGAAGGGCAGGTTATAGAATATGATAAAGAAAAGTGGTCCTAGTAATAATCCTACTTTCTTTATCATATTGCTTTATTGCACTTTGGTCTAATCGATTTTAATATTGATGTTTTCCTCTGTTCCAGCCTTTCTTGCCTAAGTATTTGACACCGTCTTCGGCAGCAGGTTCTTCTAGTTGAGTGCCCATACTATCATTCCATCTATTCAGATAGCCAAAGAGTGCAATAACACCAAGTACTTCTACTATCTCTCCATCATTCCAGTGCGCTCTCATATTATTTGCGACTTCATCGGTGACAGCATTAGGAACTTGTGAAGCTGAGATAGCAAAGTCAAAAACTGCTCTGTCCGCATCAGAAAAAGAGGGATGGGTTTTGTAGTCCCAGATGTGTTCTAATCTATCTTGGGTGGAGCCATATCTATCTGCTGCTCTTATGGCATGAGCCTCGCAGTATCTGCAACCTGTCGTCATGCTTGAGAGATACGCTAACTCTCTTTTGAGGGCACTCGTGACACGTCCTTTGTTCTCCATCACAGACTTGTTCATTTCTAAAAAAGCCTTGGCGATTCTAGGTCTATGCATCATAGTGAAAAGACTATTAGGTGTAAAGCCCAATGTCTCTTCATAAAATTCCGCCATTTCCTGCGTTTCCTTATTTGCATTTTTATCTATCGGCGAAACGAATGGTTTTTTCATATTCTAGTTTGTATTTAGATTCTCAAGTTAACCATCCTCTGAGACTTGCCAAATAATAAGTAGACTATATCTTATCATCAGGATGTTTGATGACAGACTAACTTGGATTTAGCGCCTTTCTTGACTTGTGTTTCACGTAGACATTAGCGACTAAGGCACAAATGACCAGTAGTACTCCCGCAAGAGCATAGGCATTCTGATCTTCTCCAAAAATCATCCACCCTGCCAATAAGGTAAATATGGCTTCTGAATATTTCACTGGAGTTATCAGATTGGTTTCAGCGGTTTGCAGGGCTTTAGTCATCCATACCTGAGCGACAAAACCTAATAAACCCAGACTAAGTAGTAGAGGCCATTCTACACCTTGAGGATTTTGCCATTCATACAGACAACCGCAAGCACCTACAATTGTAGAGAGCACCATAAAGTAATTAATGATCACTAATGGATGTTCTCGAGTAGATATCTTTCTTATAGTGGTATAGACAAAGGCACTGAGTAAGGCAGCAGTCAAGATAAAAGCCAGACCCTCCATACTTACTCTTGTGTCAAAACCCTTAATCAATGCTACTCCAAAAAAGGCACCAATAAAGAAAAGCCATTGGATCGGTCTTACTTCTTCCTTCAGCATAAAGATAGCTATGAAAGAGGCAAAAATGGGCGATAGATATCTTAGAGAAACCGCTGTACCCACCGGCATGAGTTGGATTGCTTTATAGAAACAGAGCATAGAGCTTACACCAAAGAGGGCTCTAGAAATAAGTAAACCTCTATGACTACCAAGGACAGGTAATTGTGCTCTATGTATAAGGAATAGAGTTATAGCTGCAGTCCCAATAGACCTAAAGAAAACCAACTGGAATACAGGGAGGTGATTAACATATCTGATAATGATATTCATAACTGCAAAACTGAGTGCAGATAATATCATGTATAGGATGGCTTTTTTAATAGGTCTATTTTAAGGTAGGATAGTTGATGCCGAAGGTACAGAAGTTTCATTGAAGTGGTTATATTCAAGTTTTTTAGAAGACAAATTTGATCTGTGCAAGAAGTGAAAGATAGACTAGAGCAACTGTTGGGGCCACGCCTTCTGACGGGAGACGCATTACAACAGCGATACTGTCATATCTGGCAGATGGATAAGCCTCTACAGGCAGTAGCTTTGGCATTGCCCAAAAGCACAGAGGAGGTCTCTAAGATTCTCTCTATCTGTCATGAACTTAATCAACCTGTCTCTATTCATGGCGGCTTAACTAATCTAGTGGGCGGTACTGAAACAAAGCAGGAAGAACTCGTACTATCTCTAGAAAAGATGAATGCGATAGAGGAGTTAGATATCCAAAGCAAAACGATGACAGTGCAGTCAGGAGTCATACTAGAACAAATACAAAGTCACTCTAAGGAAAATGACTTGTTCTTTCCTTTGAATTTTGGGGCAAAAGGTTCTGCTCAGATAGGTGGTATTATATCTACCAATGCGGGAGGTCTTCGAGTATTCAGATATGGAATGACGAGACAGTTGGTATTGGGTCTAGAGGCAGTGCTAGCGGATGGTACCGTGATCAATAGCATGAAGAAAATAATTAAAGATAATTCTGGCTATGATCTCAAGCAGCTCTTTGTTGGCTCAGAAGGCACCTTAGGAATTGTAACCCGAGCTATTTTAAAATTGCAAGAATTGCCTACAAGTCGTACGACAGCTTTTGTGGCTGTAGAGAGTTATAATAAAGTAATGCGTTTACTCAGGTTGGCAGAGAAGAGCTTCGGTGGTAAGTTGAGTGGTTTTGAATTGGTGTGGCAGAATTTTTATAAGATGGCGACTTCTCCGCCTTCTTTGATGAAACCCCCTTTAGAGACTGAGGCTCCCTATTACGTGCTTATAGAAAGCCTAGGCAATGATAAAGAAGGGGAGCATAATATTTTGATGACACTACTGGAGGAAGCATTGGAATCTGATCTGATAAAAGATGCTGCACTGGCTGATACCCAATCTGATTTTGATTGGTTCTGGAAGATTAGAGAAGATGTCCATGCCGTAAAATCACAATTTAATTTGGATCAACATTTTGATATCAGCTTGCCTATACCCTTAATCGGCCATCAGCTGGCAGAGATTAATAGACAGCTTGAAGGCCTAGCAGGAGTAACACGATTTGTCACTTTTGGCCATGTAGCAGATGGGAACATACACTTGATTGTAGACAAAAAAAATAGTTCACCAGAGTTAACTAAGGCTATTAACGCTATAGTCTATGGTCCCCTAAAGGCTATAGGTGGTTCCGTGTCAGCAGAGCATGGTATAGGTACCCATAAGAAGGCCTATTTATGTTTGTGTAGAACAGAAGAAGAAATAGGCCTAATGAAATTACTGAAAAAGACCATGGATCCTAAGGGCATATTGAATAGAGGTAGAATTTTAGATCACAGCTAGTGGCTGCACTTTTTGATATAACTACCGAGGAAGATATTGTCCTGCTGGTCGATGCCTTCTATGCTAAGATTACTCATGACGCAACTATTGGGTTTATTTTTAGTGAGCATATGGAAGAAGCTTTAGAGCAGCACCTTCCTGTGATTTATACTTTTTGGCAGTCTGTGCTACTAGGGACTCAGACCTATCGAGGACAGATCATGCAGAAACATATTGAATTGAATAGTCGAGTGGCACTGACCTCTGAACATTTCGAAACTTGGTATCAACATTGGATACAGACCATAGATGCACAATTTGCAGGACCTCTTGCTGAACAGGCTAAGCAAAGAGCCCAGACCATGAAAGAGCTCATGCTCTTCAAGATATCGCAAAGTAAAAACGAGGGATTTATCCAGTAAGCTTTATTGGAAGACGACCTTTTCTAGAATCTTGTTCTCTCCGGTTATTCCCTCTAAGATATAGGTGCCTGCCGGGAAGTCACTAAGTTCTAAGTAGATGGATTTAGTGTCATAATTTTCTACCCATACCAGTTCTCCGGTAATAGAGTAAAGAGAGATTTTAATTGGTGTCTCCCAAGAATCACTTAATCTCAATATGAGATTTCCATCACTAGGGTTAGGAAACAAAATAAACTCTTCATTCTTACCCGCATCTTCAGGCAGGCCATCTATCCATTCTGCTAGAGCAGCTACATAGACTTCGTCTACTAGATTTCTGGCTAGAGGGGGCATCATGTCAGAGCCTTCGCTAGCATCTCTTATCCATAGTTCTGATTCCGAATGATCTCCGGGTTTGACAAGTAATCTATTCTGGTCTGATTCTCGACTTTGTGTAGGAGCATTAATGAGGTTACTTAGATTTAGAGGGATTCTGCTACGTAGGTCCATGTTGACCATCGGTATGCCTCCTAGTCTGTGACAGGAAGCGCAATTGGAATCTAGATAAGATCTGATACGTAGTTCTAGGTCCACAGAGGCATCACTGATGTGATAAGATTTTCTCATCAGTTCTGGATCTATTATTTCCTGATCTATAATATGCTGGTCAGAGAGGTATTCCAGTTGATTCATTTCCATTCCGAGATTGTGATAATACTGTGTGCCATTAAGTTGTTGGGTATTGACACCGAGGACATACTTGGCATTATTATTATGACAACTCAGACATTGATCTCTAGATGGGTAATCCCAGGTCTGCTGGAAGGCCACTTGTCCTCCTTCTGTAATGTCAAAAGTTTTTTGGGCGCCTACACGAAGTAGGTTTGCGTCAGTACCTTCTTCATTCCATTGATAAGTCAGACCATAAGCAGTGTTGTTTTTTCCAAGGATGAAAAATCGCGTCTCTAATTTTACTACTGGGCCTTCTTCATCTGTTGTGATAGGCAGATCAAAATGTTTTATAAAAACGGTGCCTTCAGGAAATGCCCAAGACTCTGAATTTGAAAATTTAATTTGTTGATTATCGGGGACAATCATCCAGCGTTTCTTTTGTGCTCTGTCAGACCAAAGCGGAGCATTGACAGAATAAGGGATAACGCCTTCTATAGTTTCGAGATTATCCAAGTCCGTAAAGACGCCTAGCTCAGACAGTTTGGATGGAGGATCAGGTAGAATGACATTTTGTTTGAGCCTTAGGATTTTCCCAGTTTGGGAATGATCTTCAGTTTCCATAACTGAAATTAGAATATCTCCATTGTCTAGGATGAGGATACCCGTTATGCCAGGTTTGTGCGGCAAGGCAAGACCAAGATTTTCGAGATTAGGAATGAGGATATTTAATTCAGGTGTCATTCCTTCTATGACACTGAGCGCCATCACTTTATTGGAGATGTAATCCGCCATTAATAGTTTGCCGAAAAGGCTAGGGAAGGTAGAGCCCCTGTAGATACCACCTGCTATGATGGCTTGACCTACCGATCTATCGTATTCGAAGATTGGTGCTTTTTCGTTGCCTATCAGGTCAGTCGGCTTTTCATGTACTTCAGATTCTAGAGTGCCTTCCATATAGGGCCACTGCAGGTTATCTGCCTTATTTATTTTACTCACTTCTTCTCTCCGATCTGTACCTACATCTAAGCACCAGATTTGATTTTCCATTTTATCTAGAAAAGTAGAGTAAGGACTTCGAAGACCGACAGCATAAAATTCTTCTAGGGTAGAGCCCTCTGTATTCAACCAAGGGTTATCATTCGGAATCATATATCCTTGACTGAAGTTATCGCCAGTTCCTTGGGTATCCCATTTGGAATCAGGTTGTCTTCTTATAGGATGACTTCTAGTGCTGTCATTGTCCACGTCTATTCTGAGTAGGCCTCCAAAAAATCCTAGTTCTATATTCTGATTGGAGTCCACTTGAAATCTATCTTTTCCTTCATCACCTACAGAGATGTAGAGTAAGCCATCTTCCCCAAAGAACATTCCGCCACCATTATGCCAGGTACTTCTATCGTACTGTTGGATCAGAACCTCTTCTGAGTCTAAACTAAATACTTCACTACTTGCATCCCAAGTAAATTTTGAGACTCTATTGAATCCTGTCTCTTCCCATATATCTGGATTGGCTTTGTATCTGTAGAAAATAAATACTTGTTGCTTGTCAGGAGAATTAGGATTGCCAAACTCTGGATGTAAAGCGATACCAGTAGTTCCTGATTCTCCAAGTTTGAAAGCACGATCTGTTATATTGAGAACTTCTTTTTGGGTTTGGTTTTCAAAATTCACACGATAGATTATTCCTAACTTACTGAGGATAAGATAGTCCTCAGTTCCGGGGAAAGCACTCAATCTGAGTGGTGCTGGAATTTGAATATTAGGAAAGGCATCTTCTGCTTCCCAAGATCCTACCTCACCTGGAGTGGTTTCTGAAAAGATACCATTAAGATAGGGTCCAATAGGAGGAGGCGTAGGACGCTTCATCTCATTGCCTAGTAAGGCGACTAATGTTAGGCTAAGAGCTAAGTATATCAGTTTGTACTTCACGTAAGTAAATATATAGGGTATTCCCATACTGTACGGAAGAATAGGGTCAATTGTTTTAGGAAAGGAGTGATTGGTGACAAAGCCTAGGGTTTTTGGAGCCACTATTTTTTAGAGCTCCCGGATTTTAATATTTCTAAATGCGACTCTGTCCCCATGATCTTGTAAGGAAATGTGCCCCCTCTTATAGGTGCCAAAGCCTTTCATGTTACTGAATTTACTGTTTGCGATCATCTCTTTCCATTCAGGAGTAAACATTTCAAAGGCCACAACCTTTTTGCCATTGAGCCAATGTTCAACATTGCCCTGATTAACAATCAACTTGACTTGATTCCACTTATTGGCCCCTAGAAAGGTTTCTTCTGAGCAGGAGATCATATCATAGAGATCACCTGCTCTGTGGGTTTTGATTTCGGCATCGGGGTGGCAGACATTATCAAGAATCTGCATCTCTGGACCTGTCTGCCAGACATAATCAAAATCACCACCCTCATATACATTATAGATTATGCCACTGTTGCCACAGTCAGCGATTTTCCATTCTAGTTGCAGCTCATAGTTTTCGTAGCTATTGTTTGTAATGATGTCTCCACCATCTGCAGCTTGCCAGGCACCATCTGGTTTTTTTGTCACCATTAGAGTCAGTTCACCATTAATGACTTTCCAGCTGCTGCCTATAGATTGCTTATTGAAGTTTCTCCAACCTGCCGTTGTTTTGCCATCGAAAAGTAAGCGCCATCCAGCAGCTTTTTCTTCTGCTGTCAATAAATTAATGTTCTTATCTACTTTAGGTGTTGTCCCAGGTAGATCTTTCGGAATGTTGTTCATGGTATACCAGCCTTCAGTAGACCAGAGGCTCTGATCTTTTTTAGATTTTATATCCTTGTCTAGGTGGACGTAGAGAACATGATTTTCTTTCATGTCACGCAGTTCTAAAAATACTTTTTTTCTGTCCTCAGAAACATTGACCGAATAGACGTCTAGATTCTGCTCATCAATTTTGGGTCCACCATATTCTTTAGTAGGAAGATAATACCATTGCTTGATGTCATAATCTCCAGGATTATTTCCTGTACTCTCTGCTAGAGGTTCAGTGAATTCTATTTCTACACCATTTGTCTTTAATCTAATGGCCAGCATCTCAAAAGTAGATTTTTTATTGTACTGCATCCGCTGTAATCCAAACCAGAGTTTTTTGTCCTGTTGCCAATTTCCTGTAGAACCGACGCCTCCTAGATAAAGAGCACCATCTGGCCCCCATCGTAGACGATTTACACCAGCTTCTATGCCTTGGGTGAATCGGAATACACAGCCTTGGTATTCGTCATTAATCTTTTCTACGTATACCCTTTTGACGCCACCATGAGTTACTTCTCCATGTAGCATTTGTCCTTTATATGGACCATCATTGATATAGGTCGGGCAGGTTGGGGAATTTCCTATTTCATTCTGCGGGAGCCAGACCACTGGTTTTTTTTCTTTCAGATTTTCTGTGCCCTCAAAGTCTACTGACCGAGAACCAAACCAAGCTCCTTTACTGACATGTACTATCTTGCTGGAAGGTAGCCAATCTCCTTCGTTGTCAGCAATGAATATTTCATTATCTACACCTATTCCTACGCCGTTTGGTGTTCTAAGACCATTGGCCAGTATTTCGGTTTCGCCTGAGTCTTTAGATACTTTTATAGCAGAGCCTCGATCCTTGGGTTGATTTAGAGCACTAGCACCACCAGGTTGTATCCCTGTAGCTAGAGTAGCATAGAAGTGGCCATCTTTATAGTCTAGACCAAATCCAAATTCATGGAAGTTGGCTGTAACCTCCCAGTCATTAGAGAGCACCTGATACTCATCTATAAAGTCGTCATTATTATTATCGACTAACCTAGTCATTTCTTGTTTCTGCATAATATAGATGACGTCATCTACGACCTTAAGTCCTAGAGGTTCGGCCAAGCCACTTGCAATTCTTGTAGCTGTCATATTTTCAGGCTTGCCAGAAGCTACACCGTCTATAAGATACACAGCTCCCAGAGCATCCCAGGTGCTGACGACAGCACGACCATCCGACAGAAAATCAAGACCACCTACCTTGGGCTCAAAATCATCTGGTCTTGCTTGTGTTAGGTCATAGCTAGGATGTACGCCAGCTAAGGGTACACCGTCACCAGGTTGCGTGGATTGAGTGCCGAAAGCTGTTCCTTTTTTGATGTCTGTTCTGGTCTTGTGGAAGAGAGCAGAATTAGGAATATCTACAAATTCTCCAGATTCTTGGGTGCGCCACTGAAAGTACAAACTCTGTCCACCACCATTTTCGAAAAACTCAATTTTGAATGGGTGATAGCCTACCTCTAAAGCAACTTTTGCATCCTTGGCTACGGTGCCATGAAGGCCATCATTATCTATAAGTAATTTGTTGTTCAGGTATAATTTAGAGCCATCATCACTTGCTATTCTAAGTATCAATCTTTTAGTCTGATCTATTCTAAGATATCCAGTAATTACAAAGGCTATTTTCTCCTGCCATTCTCCAAAGTCACTACCACCTAGAGAGAGCCTATCTAAAATATCTGTAGCTACTGGCTGAGTCAGGTCTACTTCGGCAAGTACATTTTTATCTCCCTCGAAAGTAAAGATTTCTGTCACCAGTCCTGAACTAAGGTCTGCTGGAGAGATGGTATTGTCGGCTTTGGATAGCTCCGATTCTTTGATAGGATCATTATTTAGTAAAGTGGCTTTGATGGCTTCTTCTTCTGCATCTAGACCCATGATGTAGCCTAGCATAACTTTGAGATCTTCGTCAGATATTTCTGGATGGGCATTCATAACTGATTCTCCCCATACGCCTACGCCGCCATACTTTACCTTGCCAGAAAGCATCTTAATATTGGCTTCGGTGTTCTTGTATTTTTCTGCTATAGCTTTATATGAAGGACCGACTGTTTTTACTTTTTCATTGTGACAACTTCTGCAATCGTTGGCATTGATAAGGGATTGTGCTTTGGAAAGGACTTTAGTGGATTCTGGTTTTTGGTTGATAATGCTCGGAGCTCCTAGCATTAGAGTGAGAGAGGTGTTCCCAGATTTATTTAGGATTAATTCATTATTGATTAATTTGGCCCCAGTATCTTCTGAGTGATGCCATTGGCCATCGGTTTTGAGTCCTTCATCTCCCCCAAAGATAGAAGCATAGTTAGTCATAAAATGTAGAGCGCTATTTTCAGGTAGATTTGTAACACTAAAAGTTCTATCGAAGATCGGTACACCTGCCCCTGTCTTTCTGAAGCTCGGTTTTTCCTCTATTGAAATATTCGTACCCTCACTGCTTAGGTCATACCTTAAGATCACTTCCCCAGCTTCAAATCTGTGCCCACGATAAGTCACTTCTATACTCTGTGGTGAATCCCCTTTGTACAGTTTCCAGGGTTGAGTATACTGATTGATAAAGTAGTCATCTCCAACAGCGGTCGGCTGTGGTCCATGATGGGTCGTGTATACAGCACCGTCAAGATCGACATCTCCTTTCCATGCTTTATAGATGGAGCTGTTCTGAGTATCATAGGCTATGTAGAGTTCTTTGTTTAGCGCTATGGTAATCATCCTGGGTTTTTTGTCCAGCACTGATCTGAATACCCACGGCTCCATAGGCCTGTCTATACCTAAGCTAGGGTCTTGTGCACTTTTGTTTTTATTTTTTGGAGAGCTGCAATTAGAACAAATAAAAAGGAATGCTGCAGAGAGCAAAAGCAACTTTGAAAACTTCATATAGGTGTAAGGCATAGTTGGAATAAGCTTTATGCTGTTAAAGTAACGAATATTGGACTATTGTAAAAGACCAATATATTACTCTGGGCAACGAAAGTTCTGGTTCTGGTGTATTAGTTATGTTAGGATAACTTAAAATCAGATAGATGACTTATTGCCGCCTTGTATTAGTCTTTAGTGTTATAGTTTTTGCTGTGACTTTATCAGCGCAAGATATTTACCATTCCCAATTCAATCGGACGCCATTTAATATCAATCCAGCGCTCACAGGAGCATTCAATGGGGATAGTCGTGTAATAGCCAATTATAGAGATGATCGATCTGATATTCTTAGAGCAGATTCCAATGATAGCTATGCTATAGGTGTAGATACAAGAAAGCAGCTAGGCACTGGTGATTTTATAGGCTTCGGTTTATCAGCTTTTAAAGATAAGACTGCTGTTACAAATTATGAGTCTTATTATGGGGCACTTTCTAGTACTCAAGTATCAGCGTCACTGGCATATGGCAAACTCGTAAAGGCGGATTCTCTTCGGAGCCATTACTTGGTAGGAGGGGCACAGTTTGGCTTAGCGAAACGATCTAGGGAGCTCAGTAAAACAAGTACCATTGCACCCAGTCCTATAGATTGTTTCTTTGGAGTAGAGCGGAGTTTTCTCTATGCTGATGTAAATTTTGGTTTGGCTTGGTTGAGTTCTTTTGGTGACCGCAAAAGCTTTTATCTTGGGGTTGCCGCCTTTCATGCTAATACGCCAGACCTCTCGTTTTCGGAAGAAGCTAATGCTTCAGAGCTCCTCAAGAGAATTGTGCTACATGGTGGCGGAGAATTTCCACTCACTGCGCAACTGTCATTGGCTCCAAGTATCTTGTATCTCTCTCAGGGTGCATATACCCAAGTTAATGGAGGAACTTCTCTAAGATATTATTCTGACAAGAAATCGATACTAATCTATTTTGAAGGCGGTGTCTTCTATAGATCAGAGCCTGGTACAGATGCAATAGTTTTTTCTAGTTCTGTTAATCTAGGGCCACTCATGTTAGGTCTGTCCTATGATTATGTCTTGACAGATCTCAGACAAGCCGGTCTGATTAAAGGAGCTTTTGAATTTACAGTAGGCTATATAATTGGGAGGCACAAATCAAAGCCTCATTCATTCCCTAGAGTTTAGTTTTATTTGGTCTAGAATGGTTTTAGAAAAAACTTTAATGCTTAGGAACCGAAATATAAATGTGTGAGGTATTATATTCATACACTAAATCATAATTATGAATTACTTTCAGTTCTTTTTCGTTCTCTGTGTCTCTTCTCTTTTGACAGCAGTAGGTGCGCAGGATATTCACCACTCACAATTTAATCAGACAGCATTTAATATTAATCCCGCCTTGACGGGTGCCTTTAATGGAGAGGTACGGGCTATCGGCACCTATAGGAATCAGTGGTCTCAAGTCTTGAGAGGGGATGCTTATAATAGCTACAGTATCTCTGTAGATAGTAGAAAAGAGTTGGTGTCTGAAGACTTTATTGGTTTTGGCTTTTCTGGATATCGGGATGTTGCTGGAGAGCTTAATTTCGGCACTACTCAAGGAACTGTCTCGGCAGCCTATGGTAAGCTGATCAAAAAAGATTCTAGTCAGACCCATTACTTAGTGGGAGGTGCTCAATATGGCATTGCAAAAAGAACAGTTGATCTATCAGGGGCTAGATGGCCATCACAACATGATGGAAATGGTGGTTTTGATATTAATAGCCCATCACCGAGTGGATTTAATCCTAATTTTCTGCATGCTGATGTAAATATAGGCTTGACCTGGTTGAGCTCTTTTGGAGATCGCAAAAGTTTATACTTAGGAGTAGCTGCGTATCATGTTAATACGCCAAATATTTCATTTTACGGTGATACGACCGTAGCTAATTTGGCTGTTAGAAAAGTCTTGCATGGGGGAGGAGAATTTCCTATTACAAATCAACTTTCTATAGCCCCTAGTTTTTTGTATCTCAATCAGGGTGCTCATAATCAAATTAATGTTGGAACTAATTTAAGAGTTTCTAATAGTAAGAAACCTGCTCTAAGTTATCTACAAGGAGGTATCTATTACAGAACTAATAGGAAGGTGAATGGAGGCATTCATAGTGATGCAATTATCTTCATTGGGACACTGAAATTTGAACAAGTAACGCTAGGAGTATCTTATGATTATACTATATCAGAATTAGGACTAGCAGGGAGTTCTAATGGTGCTCTAGAGATTTCAGCAGGTGTCATACTGGGCGGACAAAAAAAAGAGAACTATTCCTTTCCTAGGTATTAAGGAGGTCATAGTTCTCCAAGAGTAAATTTGTTAAGAAGATGGACAACTACTACATTCCATCTTCGAGGTCCTCTATAATTTCTTCTAGTCCTTCTAAGGTAGGAATACTCGGAAGCTTATACATTAGTTTTCTGAGTGATGGTTTTTTGAAGTTGGTTTTTGTAAGGCTTCCGAAATGCAACTTTTGGTTGAACTTATTCGGCAATGTGCTGAGAGTAAATTGTTTAATCAAGATCATTTTCTGATAATTTGGATTATGGATTATTGTTTTCATTTTTCTCTTCTAAGGTCGCTTCGATTTTCTTCAATATTTCTTTAAGCTCTGTTTGGATGAACTGTATAGAAGGCGCTATGGTAAGTTTTTTATCCAAGTACTTTATAATCTTCTTCTCTTTCTTCTCGGTCATCTTATCGAGTTGACAGGATAAAGATGCAGCAAGAAGACAGTTGTTCTATTACCCGTAAGGGTGAATTTAAAGGGTTAGTCTTTTTGTATAGTTATAGCAGTGCCGCCACTGTATGGAACCATATTGGGAATATTTACTGCTAAAGGGAAAGAGATTTCTGAATTGCAGAAGTTCTGTTTTTGACATCCAGTTTTATAAACACATTCTTAAGGTGGGTCTTGATGGTATTTATAGAGACAAATTGCTTTTCAGCCATCTGCTTATTAGTGAGGCCTTCTGTCAAGTCTTGGAGACAAACATATTCTCTATGAGTCAGTGAAATACCTAATTTGTAATTGATCTTGCTGAGATCGGGCAGTGTGCCTTTGTGCTCAGTCGCATGTCTAAAAAGTGCCATTTCTAGTGTAGATAGTAGATCTTTTTCATTGAACGGTTTGACTATATATCCATAAGGTAATGTTTTTTTAGCGTTATCTAGGGTAGCCTTGTCGCTATGTGAGGTTAGATATACAAAAGGTATGTTATATTTTAGATTTATGATTTCGGCGATTTCAATACCATTCATTGAGCCTTCTATAGTGATGTCTAATAGGGCGATATCAGGATGTCTATTCATCAGCATATCTATGGCTGTCTCACTGTCATAGGCGATACCGGCACAGATGTAATCTATTTCACCTAAGAAGCCAGCAATGTCCTCTGCTATCAGTGGTTCGTCTTCTACGATAAGCACTCTTATGTCTGTCATTAGGCTGTTTTTTTGTAGTTATTAATTATCATAGTTACCGTAGTACCATTGCCCTCTTCTACACTTAGTTCGGCTTTTAGTTTTTTGCTGAATGCTGTGACAAGTTTATTGCCAAAAGAAGATTTTTTATTAAACCTATCCGCCACCATTCCTTTACCATTGTCCTGGACTTCCAAGATAAGTTGGTTGTCTATTTCATCTAGTCTCACTGTGATAAGACCAGTCTTGGTTTCTTTAAATGCATGCTTGAAGCAATTGCTTATTAATTCATTCAATACAAGACCGAGTGAAATCATTGTTTCTAATTCTAGGTAGATATCACCTACATCCATTTCCAGCCTAATATCGGTGTCGTCTATCTCAAAGGCAGAATAGAGATTCTTTGTGAGGTTAGTCAGGTATCCTTTGAAGGAGATCTTACTAATGTTGTCTGTCTGGTAAAGGCTTTGGTGAATGAGAGCGATAGATCGGATTCTGTTTTTGCCATCTGATAAGATGCGCTTAGTAAGGTCATCAGAAGAGTGCCTCATCTGCATGGAAAAAAGACTAGATATAACCTGAAGATTGTTTTTTACCCGGTGGTGAATTTCTTTAAGAAGTATATTCTTTTCAGCTAAAGCTTGTTTTATAATCGAATTTTGCTTTGAAATTTTTGAATTTTTTTCTCGCAATTTGAGATAAGCAAATAACCCTATAAGGGATAGAATGAGAATGAAGGCAGTGATCAAACGTGTTCTGAATAGTTCTATTTTAGCCTGCTGTTCCTTTTTTGACTGCGATAATACTATCAGTTCTTTTTGTTGCTTAAGGTCTTTTTTATTCAGTGCTTGGCTGATGCTAATTATTTTTTTCTTATCGTTAAGAAAGCTGTCGATTTTCCTGGCCTCTGTTGTGATTTCTAGAGCTTTCTGATATCTCCCTTCATTTTCGTATACAGTTGCGAGGCAATTACAAGCATCTAAAAGGTAGTATTTATGATTATTTGTATTGTTTTCCTTGTCCGCCTCACCAAGGTTATATGCTTTTTCGCAGTAAGTTTTTGCTTGTTGGTATTTTCCTCTTTCTATGTAGGAATGGCCAAGTAGGGCATAGAACATAGAATGATATGCATCTTCTTTGTAGTTATGGAAGCTGGATTCTAGATCAGCAAGTTTTGACCATTCTTTCCTGTCAAAATATATTCTTGCTAGGGTTTCGTTTACGATTCTAGCTCTAGACTTGTAACGAGATTTTTTTATCAGCGGCATCGTTTCCAGAAGATAAATTTCGGCAGAATCAAGTTGCCCAAGATTATACATGGCTTTTGCTTTATCCATTCTGCAAGTGATCTGTACACCAGGTCTTTTATCTATAATTGCGGCTGCTCTACCTTTTTCGGAATAAAGTAATTGATTTTCATAATCAAAAATTTCTCCGTATATCTTACCGAGATTGGAATAGCAATATGAGGTCCTGACATAGCCTAAGTCCAATGCCTTGAAATAACTTTCAATTGCTTCAAAGTACTTAAACTGTAAGCGCTGACGTAATCCTAATTCACTATATAAGTTGGGTAATTTGTCTTTAAAGTCTAAGCTGTCTGCTACACGAATTGCTTTTCTAACATAGCCTTCAGATGCCGCATAATCTTGCTTATTAAGAGTATATGTCGAGTAAGCACTATTGTGTAACAGTAGGAGTTCTTTTGGGTCAGTGGCTAATCTAGCCATAGAATCAATCATATCTATGGCATGAGTGCAAGTGCTGTCCAGTTGTAAAAGTCTATTGTACCGAATGCTCCACAGGAAGTAAGTCTTTCCTCTCCAGTAGTGTAATCGATTATTAATACAGATGCTGTCAGCTTGATACAAAAGTCTTTCTGATTCTTCATTTGTATATCCTAGAACTTTAATTAGTCTGTTTAAAATTTTGACTTTGCTTTTTGCAGAGGTAGTGTCTGCCTCTAGTTTGGCATAGAGATTTTTTTTTTCCGATTCCTTATTCTCCCCTTTTAGATCTGCGGAGAGGGTCAGTATAATAGCAGCGAGGATATAAAAAGTGTAACGAGACATGGGCAGTAGCTAGGCGGCTTTTAGATAATTGGAAATTGTCATAGTGATTTTAGTGCCGTCTCTGGTTTCTATACTATACTTAGCCTTCAATTTTTGGCTAAAAGCCCTAAGGAGTCTATTGCCAAATGAGTTTGACTTAAATAATTCTTCTTCTGTGACACCTTTACCATCATCCATGACTTTCAGTACTAAGTTATCATGTTCCTCACGTAATGAGATAGTAATCTGCCCATTTTCATTTTCATCAAAGGCATGCTTGAGACTGTTACTGACCAATTCATTGATAATAAGACCGAGTGGGATCATGGTGTCTACATCTAGATCTATTTCCTCTATCGCAAGATCGAGCTGGATGACATCTCTATTTATATTATAAGTGTGAAAGAGTTCTTCTACTAGTTTTTCTAGATAGTGAGTCACATTTACTCCAGTGAGATTTTCTCTTTGGTAGAGATTCTGATGTATTAGTGCCATCGACCGTACTCTGTTTCGCCCTTCGTTTATGGCTTGTTGGATATTGCTATCCTTGCTTTGTCTGGATTGTAGAGAGAGGACACTAGAGATTATTTGCAGGTTGTTTTTTACCCTATGGTGGATCTCCCTGAGTAAGATGTCTTTTTCTTTTAGCGCACTTTCTATTTCTGTTTTTTGGGTTTTTATTTTTCTATAGAGTAGAAAGAGTACGAGACCAAGACCCAAGAATATGGTGCTGGTAAAAATGCTGGCACGGACAAGTTTTTTTTGCTGTAACAAAGAGAGTTCTGCTATTTCATTTTCCTTATTCAGCACTTGTATTTCTGCATCTAATTCAGACTTCTTCATTGCTGTCTCCATACTTGCCAGTTCTTCTAGTTTTTCTTTCTGATAGATAGAGTCAGTTGTAGATTTCAGTAGCTTGTGATAGGACAGCGCATTTTCATACTGTCCTAAAGCTGTGTAACATTTGCTCAGTGTCGCATAAGCTCTTTCTTGTTGAGATAGAGACTGATGACTGTCTTGGTAAGAGATAACTTCTTCTAGATATGGAAGTGCTGCCCTGTATCTGTTCAGCTTGTGTAAGACACTAGCTATACTCAGATTGGACTCGCATATATTGTAGTGGCTTTTTTCTTTTTTTCTCGTTCTTAGCGCCTGGTCATACCATTTTAGAGCAAGTGTATAACGTTCTTGTTCTTCATAGAGATATCCCATAAAATCATAATGAAAACCTAGGCCCCAATTTGTACCTAATAAGGAATCAAGTTTTCCTTGCCTCAGAAGATGTTCTTCAGCTAGTGTATATTCTTTTTCTTCTATATAGCTCATACCTAGATTAGCGTGGACATTAGCCCTACCTGAAGTATCGTTTTGTTCTTCGTAGATAACTAAGGCCTCTTTGTATTTTTCTATAGCGGCGTCTAATTGATTGTTGTCAGAATAGTAACTCGCAAGAGCATTGTACATGTCGGCTATATCGTTAGGTGAGCCTACCTGTTGGTAAATGTCGAGTGCCCTACTAAGATGTTGAAGACTGGTGCTCATACTGCCTCTGAATAGATTGAGTATGCCCAACTGATAAGTTGCTTTAGCGATATTACTAGAATCAGAAATACTCTCGTAGAGAAGTTGGCTCTGAGCAAAGTGTTCTAGAGCCTTGCTGTAATCCCCTCTAGACCTATATGCCCGTCCCAGGTAATATGAGATGTTTCCCATGGAAAAGAGGTCTTCTTCTATTCCTGGTTCTTCTAGGAAAAGTTCACAATATTTAATAGTGGAATCTGGGGTGGCCCACTCGATCGTGGCTATAAGTTCATTGAAGGAACTCGTTCTTTTTTTTTGTTCTGTCGAATGAGAAATGAGGGCTTTGAGAGAATCTTGTTGTCCCAGTCCCTTAGTACAGAGGACCATAACGATGAGACAGCAGTAGACTGCAGTGTGGTAGAATGGTGACATTGATTGGTGACAGTTCATTAGAATCTACAATCTCTACATTTCCTTGTTGGCGCAGTTCACCCCTTTGGGTGATTAGTGAGTAAGGATAGAATAGGTAATCCATTGAATAATCAGGAAGCTATGGCGAAGCTGATTTATCGCAATAGTATAGTAGAGGCACTAAAAACAAAAGCCCTTAACTCACAGAGTCAAAGGCTTTTCAGTAGCGTGAGGCGGGCTAGAAAGTACATTGATTATCAATAAGTTATAAATTAAGGTGGTCATTAAAGGAAGATAAATAATCACTCTTTCAGCTTACTCTATATAATCCTTCTAAATAATAGTATGGGTTGCGTTATATTTATTCTGATTCCATATTCTTGCAGCCTCCCTTGACCCATTTTATCCACTTGAAAGACTGCGCTTGAAAGTATAATGCACCTACCACAGAACAAGAAATAGACGCAGCTGACATATATTGTATGTTGTCTTTTATGTAATACAAACCAGCAAAAGAGGTTAGAGAAGCTAGACCAACTGCACCAGAAAATAGAAAGTGATCGACGCTGAAATCAGAATCTGTTATAAAACAGTAAGACCAATAAATGAATGCGTAGCTACCTGAGAAGCACACCATCCAAACAGCTGTGTCTATGTCCAATTTAGGCTACAAAAAACGTTCCTGCCCCAGCAAAAACCGCAGCACAAGTAGGGAAAAATATGTCAGATGGGATAACAACGCTTGCAACCATAAAGGCTGAAACTGCAACACAGGTAACTACAGCCCACCTAATTGACTTAGGCATTTTGTTGTTAGATCGAAGTCTTACATTCATGTTAGTGATTTATAAGTTGTTACTTATTGTTATAATATTACGCAAAAACTGTACTTAAAGTTGCATTTGACTGGTAAGTTTTGGACGAATACAATGACAAATGGTCAGTTTAACACTTTACTTAGATTGCAAAATAATAAGCTGATTGGGGGTCGATTTTTTTGATGCTGTACAAGAGCTTATTTCCTTGAAACCCTTGTAAAATAAGGAAACCCTTGAGTTATTAATTCAAGGGTTCTCAATGTTTGTAGCGTGAGGCGGGCTTGAACCGCCGACCTCGGCATTATGAATGCCGCGCTCTAACCAGCTGAGCTACCACGCCGTTTAATTCGGTGTGCAAATATATCCTATTTCACCTAAGGTAGAAAGGCTTTTTAGAAGAAACTTACCTTTGGTTACTACTCTCAGATTCAAGCATCTATGTCTAGAATTACCTTCTGGAGCTATAATATGTAAGATGAGTAGGCCTATGTTCTTATAAAGAAAAAGAAGTCAGATCTACAAACTTTTGTACTCGTGCATTGATGTCTTGCTCAGTCAGGGTCTTCATCTTGCCTAAGCTGAACTCTTCTACACAGAATGAGGCCATAGCCGAGCCGTAGACTACTGCTTTCTTCATGCCTTCGAAAGAGGTGTCGCCAGATTTTGCGATTGCACCCATAAATCCTCCAGCAAAGGTATCACCAGCGCCGGTTGGATCTTTGACTTCAGCGAGTGGTAGAGCAGGGCAGTAGAAGGTTTTGTCCTTAGACATGAGCATGGCGCCATGTTCTCCTTTCTTGATGATAAGGTACTTAGGGCCCATCGTGAATATCTTCTCTGCAGCTTTTACCAGTGAGTATTCTCCTGATAGTTGTCTTGCTTCTTCATCATTTATAGTCAGGACATCCACCTTAGAGATAGCGACTTTCAGTCTATCCATAGCGATGTCCATCCAGAAGTTCATTGTATCTAGGACTATGAGTTTAGGATTCTTAAGTTGCTCCATGACACGAATCTGAATATCAGGCGTCAGATTACCGAGCATGATATACTGGCTGTCTGTGTAAGATTCTGGTAGCTCAGGATCGAAATCATCTAAGACATTTAGATCAGTCTGTAGCGTATCTCTTTGATTCATGTTTTCATGATACTTCCCAGCCCAAAAGAAGGTCTTGCCATCTTGGACGATCTTAAGACCCTCCATGCTTACACCTCTGCCTTCGAGTTCCTTGATCTCATCCTGAGGAAAATCTGCACCCACTATAGAGGTCAGTCTGATATCCTTAGTGAAATAGGAAGCTGCCCAAGAGATGTAGGTGCAGGCTCCACCGATTACTTTTTCAGCGTGACCATAAGGGGTCTGTATGTCATCAAATGCGACTGTGCCGACTGTCAATAAGCTCATAGTTAATGTAGTTTTAGGGCGCAAATGTACGGAATTAGAAAGCTTTAACTAAGGTATTAGGCCAACAAGAGCTATTTTATCTACGAATCTATTCGTAAAAAGTTAAGGTTATAATAATTGTACCTACAAATCGTGCATATTATGCCCTGTAGCTAGACCTTTATTCTGTCTTACTAAACAAACTATACTTAATGCATAAATTATTATCCCTCTTAATCTGCCTTTGCTCTATATCTCTTGCGGCACAGAATTCTCTAGATCAGCTAGTGGTCTGGACGGCCTCTTATGATAAAGCCAGTTCCTCCCTGAATATAGAAGCGGAGCTAAAGACTGATTGGGTTATCTATTCTCAGCATACAGATCCTGAAGGACCTATCCCTTTACAGTTTGATTTTGATGATAATGAAGCAGTGGAATTTATAGGAGAAGTAGAAGAGTTAACGACACCAATTATCAAGCATAGCGAGATGTTTGGAGTAGAGGTAATGAAGTTTAAAGACAAGGCTAGTTTCAGACAAAAGATTGAATTGAAGTCAGAAGCGGCTTTAATCAAGGGCTATGTCACCTTTATGACTTGTGACTCACAGAAATGCCTACCCCCAAGAACGATTCCTTTCGAAGTAAAAATTTAACTTTAGCGAACAGTTTGAGGCCTTGAAGCCCATATTGAGTTTTTTTTCGATTTAATTAATATCATATTATCTACTATAATGCGATCACTGCTCCTATTTTTATTCTCATTACTCTTACCGATACTCTTCTATGCACAGATAGAAGATCCTGTGAAGTGGAAAGTTACAACTGAACATCTAGGTGGAGATGAGCACATGCTTATTTTCAGAGCTGACATGGATGACCCATGGACAGTCTATTCTCAGTTTACTTCTGATGAAGGCCCTGTACCTACTAGCATCAATTATGAGTCTGAAGGTTTTGAAAAAATCGGCTTAGCTGAAGAGACAGGTCATAAGAAAGAAGGGATGGACAAAATGTTCGGTGTAGATGTCATCAAGTTTCTCGCTGACGAACCTTTCATTATCAAGCAAAAACTAAAAGCACCGTCAGGTACAGTAGTGAGTGGGTATCTGACTTACATGACCTGTAACCATGAAAAATGTCTCCCTCCTACAGATGTAGATTTTGAATTCAAGCTAGAAGGAACGGCAAAGAAAGTATCAGCCCCTACTTCTGTAAAAGAAGTTACAAGGACTGAGGCTCCAAAAACGACGACTACAAAAGCTACAGCTGTTGCCGTTGCTACAGAGGCAGTAGAGCAACCGATAAAGAAAGCTATAGAAAAAGTAAAGCCAGCCCTAAGCACTAATCTTCAGAAAGAAGCAGCGAGTACGACTACTAAGATGGAAGTCAAGGGTTCTACCAGTGGTATCAATATTTCATCAGGTGATAATATCAAGATTGGAGGTATAGCTACGAATAATGCCGCAGACACTTCTCAGCCAGCGGATGATGGATTTTTGTCTCCAGTGAGTTGGGATCTGGCTATGAAGAAATTGGGTGGTGATAAGTACGAAATAAAATATACAGCAACTATCGATGACTCATGGACAGTGTACTCACAGTTTACTTCTGATAATGGACCGGTACCTACAGAGGTAGCCTACGAAACCAAAGGAGTCGAAAAGGTAGGAAAAGGTACTGAGAAAGGAAAGAAGAAGCAAGGACCTGATCCGCTCTTTGATAATGTGGAGGTGATCAAATTTTTATCAGATAAGCCTTTTGTGATTACACATACCATAAAAACTAAAGCACCAAAGATCAAGGGTTATCTAACCTATATGACCTGTGATGCAGAAAGATGTCTGCCACCGACAGATGTAGATTTTGCCTTTGATCTCGTGACAGGCCAGCGTATAGGCTATGATGATTTTGGTACTGCTGCAGCGCCGATGACAGGCGCGGGCTTGGCTTCTAAGGCAGGTCCTAATATCAGTGGTAACTTCCTGGATAATTTAATTCCTGCCATTACTGCCAGTTATGCAAGTCCGTTAGGAAACTGTAAAGGTGGAGAAGAAGAAACCAGTAGTTTGTTCAAGCTATTTATCTTTGGACTGATAGGAGGGCTTATTGCTTTATTGACGCCTTGTGTCTTTCCTATGATTCCACTTACCGTTTCATTCTTTACTAAAGATACTAAGAGAAAGGGCTGGGTCAACGGTCTGATATATGGGGCCTCTATTATTGTCATTTATGTAGCCTTAGGATTGGTGCTGACTGCTGTCTTTGGAGAGGAAGCCTTGAATAGGTTATCTACTAACTGGATAGCGAATACCATGTTCTTTTTGATATTTATCTTTTTTGCTTTTTCATTTTTTGGTTACTACGAAATCACTTTACCGAGTTCGTGGACTACCAAGAGTGATGGTATGGCAGATAAAGGAGGATTGATAGGGATATTCTTTATGGCCTTTACCTTGGCTCTAGTTTCCTTTTCATGTACAGGACCGATAATAGGGACCGCCATAGTACAAGCCGCCTCCACGGGATCTAAATTAGGACCGGCAATAGTTATGGGTGGTTTCGCTCTAGGGCTGGCTTTACCTTTTGGTGTATTTGCAGCTGTCCCTGCTTTGCTGAATAGTCTTCCTCAGTCTGGAGGATGGATGAATTCTGTCAAAGTTGTCTTAGGGTTCCTAGAACTAGCCTTAGCATTTAAGTTTTTATCAGTAGCAGATATGACTAATCATTGGGGCTTCTTGAGGTATGAATTATTTATGGCTATCTGGGTCTTGTGTTTTGCAGGAATGACGGCTTATTTATTTGGCTTGATAAAATTCCCTCATGATAGTCCAGTGAAAAAGCTATCGCCTACTAGATTGGTTTTCGCATTAGCCTCATTGGCGTGGACGCTATACTTAGCAACAGGCTTTTTTGTGGACAAAGAAAATGGAGGTTATAATTCTCTAGCGGCTATGAGTGGTCTAGCACCACCAAGTAATTATAATTTCTTCTTAGACAAGCCAAGTGCTGGAGCGGACAAAGACATAAAAGCACAGTATCCTTCCTATACCTTATGTGCTAATAATATTCCTTGTTTCAAAGATTACTACGAGGGTAAGGCCTATGCACAAGCTAACAATAAGCCTATCTTCTTAGACTTTACCGGTTATGGTTGTGTGAACTGTCGGAAGACAGAAGAGCATATCTGGGTAGATGATAAAATCAAGAACCAACTGACAGATGATTTTGTGCTCGTCTCTCTCTACGTAGATGATGACAAGAAACTAAAGAAGACTTATGTGTCTAAGCATAGAAAAGGAAAGAAGATTCGTAACGTAGGAAATATGTGGGCTGACTTTCAGATCATTAATTTCCAGCAGAACTCCCAGCCACTTTATGTCATGATGACGCCTGATGAAAAAGTAATGGCTAAGCCACGAGGCTATAAGGAAGGCATAGGAGAGTATCAAGAGTATCTTGATTGTGGATTAGAAACCTACCAAGAAATAGGAGAATAAGAGCAGACTTTTATTTCATTAAAAATATAAGAAACCCAGTTATTGCATCTGCGATAACTGGGTTTGCTTTTTAAAAAAAATAAGTAGGGCAATACTTATTCAACTGTGTGGCTATAGATAGTTGTGAGGTCATCTTCTTTAAGATGTACCTGAAAGCTAGCCTTGACAAAATCAGTTTCTTTTTGCTGGATCTCCTCTGAAGTAAAAGACGGACAGCCTATTTTATTTTTTCCTGCTGAAGCACATGATTGTAATAGAACTATACTTAAGAATGCAGCGAGGTATGTGATAGATTTTTTCATTGTCTATTGTTTTGAAAGTTGATAAATAGAATTTCTGAGTAATAGTTCCTAGAAATAAGCTGCCAGAGAGAGCTCTAGATACTTGGCATTTTTTCTCATGTCCATAGGGATACCCTGGAAGGTGTATTCATTGCTGACATCCTGAAATATATAAGTATGACGGAGGTCTACATGGATATGCTTATTGACCATGTAGCCAATTAGAAAATTAAATCCCGTATTGTATTTTGTGTCACTTTTTTCTATGCCTTCTATTTTACTGAGGTCTTCTTCGGAATTCATGGTCAGTGCTATTTCTGGCCCCACTCCTAGTTTGATGTTTCCCAGCTTGACACCACTGTTTACCACTAGGCGTAGATCATTTTGTGCGGCTTGCATTTTGAGAGGAGGATCTAAGGACGTTCTTTGGAAGTTAGTTGATAGCAAAGCGAATTGCCTACTACTGTTAGTGTACAAGGCATCAGTCATAAAGAAAAGTAAATCGCTCTGCGCATAGAGCGAAAGGCCTATACCTTTTCTTGGCTGAGACTTTTCGTATGAGATATCATACAGCTTATTAGCATAGAGGTCGGCATATTCTTTACTAGACGCTTGTGTCATATTGGGGGCGACGAATGCTTTGGCGCCTATCTGAACCTGGCCAGATAAGGATAAGGAAGTGCATAGCAGAGCTGAGAACATAAATTGGAATTTCATGTCAATAATTTTAAATGATTAAAAAATTATCGAGCTGACTTGCTTTGTAACTAATGGAAGAAGTTTCGCTCGTTTGTTTTCAGATTCCCGATTTTTTGTCTTGTGTGACAGAACTATCGAGAAAGAGTTCTAGGCTGTATATTACTTTTCTATGATTGTATAATTCTATAACTCAGAAGCTCATGATTGTGTTGTGCTTCCTGTAGATAATAATGTCTTTGTTTATGAAAACGTTGCACAGAAAGTCAACAAATTTTCTTTTTGTCTTGGGAATTAACAAAGCAGTTTTTCTTTTTACGGTTTTATAAGCAAGTTTTCATAATCTTTGAATCCTAATTAATTCCAGCGATATGTGTCTATTGAAAAGGATAAGTGTTTTGCTAAGTTGTATAGTGGTCATAAGTATGATGGCCTGTAAGCAAGAGAGTACGGTAACTACAACTGATAAGTCTAGTACTGCCTCAGATGAGCTGACTAAGAGAATAGAGGCAGATCCGGACAATGCAGAGAATTACTTCTTAAGAGGTGAGCGATATTATGGAGAAAAGATGTACAATGAAGCGATTGCTGATTTAGAGCGGGCGATAGAACTAGATACCTTGCAGCCCAAGTATTTTCATTTGCTTTCTGATAGCTATCTAGATTATTACAGATCCAAGCGAGCACTAATGGTGATGGAAGAAGTGGTGGAGAGGTTTCCAGATAGAATACCCTCACTGCTCAAGTTGTCTGAGACACAATACATTCTTAAGCAGTATGAGCAATCTCTTCTGACCGTCACTAAGATCTTGATTAGAGAATCCAATAATCCCGAAGGTCATTTTATGAAAGGTATGAATTTCCGAGCTATGGGTGAGATAGATAAGGCGATAGGGGCATTTCAAATGACGACAGAGCTGAATCCTGAACATATAGATGCCTGGCTGATAGCAGGAGATCTTTTTGATCAGAAAGGCTTGAGTATAGCTCTGGACTATTATGAAGCGGCTATTAATATAGATCCAGAAAATGTTTCTGCTTGGCACTCAAAAGCATTCTATCTACAGAATAATGGTAAGGATAAAGAAGCGATAGCAATCTACAAAAAAATCAATCATATAGATAAGTCCTATCTCGATGCCTATCTCAATGCAGGTATCCTATACATGACCATAGATTCTCTAGACAAGGCTATGGAACAATTCAATATCATGGCCAGTATAAAGCCGCAGAATCATCTGCCTTATTATTACAGAGGATTGATTTATGACGCTAGGGGAGACACAGAAGCCGCGAGGACAGAATTCCAAAATTCAGTGAATCTAAATTCAGAGTTTTCTAAAGCAAAAGAGGCAATTATTAAGCTAGACAGCTAATTAATTTGAATACGGCGCAATAAACAGTTAAAAAACTAAGTTATTCTGCGCTAAAGCGAAATAAAAGTTAGGTTTTAGAGTTAAATTAATGGTGGCAAGACGATTGTTGTTACCAGGGCATATTATTTAACTAAAAAATCAGAACGATGAAATTTTTCTATTTCATGACGCTACTCTTTTTGGGTAGCTCTATCCCCATTTCCGTTCAGCAAGTTTCCAGCCAGTTTGTCTACTTTGACGTCGATGACCATGCGCTTAATGAGCAAAGTCAAAAGGTCTTAGCTGAGCTAATAATCCAGCTAGAGCAACATTCAGATTATAGCATCCAAGTTATCGGTCACACAGACCAGGACGGTACTATGGCCTATAATGAAGCGTTAGCGCAGCGTAGAACAAAAGCTGTAGAAGATTATCTGACTACAATCGGATTTCCTACTGAGCGCCTCGCAGTAGAGTGGCGAGGAGAGAGAGATTTGCTTTCTCAAGAAAATTCCAACTCTGCAAAGCAAAAGAACAGAAGGGTAGAATTACGCTACCAATATTGGGATTTTGAGAATGTCGATGATCTCATTACTAGTGTCTCAGAGGAAGACCTGATCCAGAGGTACAGTGTAGATCATAATGCACAGTTTTTTGATCTGGAGTATGGAACCAGTGTCTATATTCCTGCAGCCGCTTTTGTTCACGCAGATGGTAGTGCACCATCAGGTGCGATTGATTTAGAACTCATAGAGGCATTTACTTACACAGATATGGTATCTCAGAACTTGGTTACTAGATGTAAAGATGAGATTCTAGAGACTGGAGGCATGATCTACATTAATGCTACTGCTGATGGCCAAGCTCTCCAACTAAAAGAAGACAAACAGATTGAATTAATATTCCCTGTGCAGAAAGAGGAAGCTGGTATGGAGCTCTTCTATGGTGAAGAGGTCGATGGTGCTATTACATGGAATGCGACAGGTGAGACTTTGAGGACGACGCAAGTCAAAAATGATCCTATGATGATAGACTTTACACCTATCATAGAATATGACTTTGGAGAAATTACCAAACCTGTACTAGAATTTGAGGAAATGCCACGACGACCACGAAGAATGGATAAGCCTTTTCCCCCTTCTAAGAATGTCTATAGTGGAGAGAAATACAATAAACTCTACGCTAATTATAAGCAGAACTTAGAGACCTATCAGAACCAAGAGCCTGCCTATCAAAAAGCAGAAAGGGCATGGCAAGCAGAAGTGACTAGAAGAATTCAAGCTATCGAAGATCATAAAAGAGCCATCACTCAGTTTCAGTACACGGGTAAATTGTTTGGCGCAGTGAAAGCGCTTTCTAGAATGGATAAAAGGAGAGCACCAGTAGAATTGCTGACGAATATATTCTCCTTTATGAAAAAACCCTTCCCAGTAAAAATGGATCAGAGGGTCACCTTTAAGTCGGCATTCGGAAATTACACTAGAGATATAGTAGATGAAAGAAACTTAGAAGTGATGCAACTGGAGCATATGACTACGGTAGGAAGAAATTATTTCCCTGATCTTAAGGCCCTCGTTTTTGATGCGCATCGATTAGCTACAGAAGAGAAATTTGCTAGAACAGGACAGATAGCAAAAGAGGATTTTTCTAGTTATATCGCAGGTATTAGTGAGCTAGGCTGGATCAATTGTGATAGATTTAGAAACAGTAATTATACTACAGATGTGAATGTCGTTGGTGGAGATGAGGCGACAAAGTACTATATGATTTTCAAAGAATTCCGAAGTGTCTTGCATGCTAAGCGATATGAGAATGGAGCAGCCTTCGAAAATATTCCTATAAACTCAGAAGTGAAGATTGTCTCTATAAAACTAGTGGATAATAAACCTCATATTGCAAGTACAGATTACTTTGTAGAGGCTGATGGCCTGGTAACTTTGAATTACGAACCTGCTTCTCTGAGTCGCATACGAGAGGAGTTAAACAGTGTAGATCCTTCACGGCAAGAGCCTGAAGAAATACAGAATGAAGCAAGCATTACGATGTTCCCTAATCCTGCGAGCACAGATTTCTCTCTTCAGGTAGATTCTGATATACCGGTAGAACAGATAGCGGTCTATGATCTCTCGGGATCTCTGGTGAAGACTATAGACGGCAGTAATTCTGATACACAAACGGAAAGGGTATCTGTAGAAGATATGGATAGTGGAGTCTATGTAGTCAATGCTCGATTTGCTGATGGAGAAATGAGGTCTGAGCGGATAGTGGTACAGAAATAGAGAAGCAAAGAGATATAGGAAGAAAAAAAAGCCTTGACAAAATCATTTTGTCAAGGCTTTCTTTCTTAGATGGTTTGCCCTAGTTTTTTTGAATTTTCTTAGAGTGCTGTTGGCCATCTATGGTTTGTATCTTTAAGATGTATTGTCCGTTAGCTAGTGCTGAAACATCTACTTTGTCTTTAGTCGTTCTGGTCATAATCTTGCCCTGCATATCCAAGACAGTCATTTCAGATATTTGCTTATCAGTCTCAGTGTATATATAATCTGTCGTAGGATTAGGGAATATATCTATAGTCGGTGCTGAGATCTCTTCAGAAGAAGAATCCATAAGTTCCATAAAAGTGAAGCTGCCTACATTAGCGCCATCTCCAGAGGAAGTTCCATTACCATTGACTGCATTACCAGATGCATAGAAGGTCACACTACCTGTTTCTGCTGCAGGTGCTGTCCATGTGATAGGAATAGAATCGACAGGCAGTCTGCTGCTATGTTCTACATATTGTCGATTCATTCTCATCGTTTCTTTTACATTATCTGGAAGATCGCTGAAATTATTAATTGGTTGGTCTCCATCTTCTGTCAGACATACCATCTGAAATCCGTATCCTGAAGGAAGACCCGTGTGATCTACTTTTAATGCTACAGTATAGGTTTCACCTGCTATGAATTCTTCTACACTTTCACCATTACTATCTATCATGCTGAGATTCAGTTCTACATCAAACTGACCTGCTGAATGGCATCCACCTTGACCACAAGTCGTGCCGTTTTCGCCAGGGGCTCCAGTCGCTGGACTGCCAAAGCCTCCAGAAAATGAAAACATTGAAAATGCTGCATAAAGTACAGAAAGAAGGAGTAGAGTTTTTTTCATAGCTAAGATTATTTGTTATCGATGGACAATAATAGCACTATTAGCCTTTATTCTTGTACAATATTTCAACATTGATGAAGGCTTCTACGACAATGGGGTCAGTATTAGCTATGACATCTATGACCTTTTGGATTTTGCCAAGTTTCTGAGAGCTACTATCAAAGGTGATTTCCACCTTACCTCTGCCGCCTGGTGCAATTTTTCCTCGGGTCCAGTCTAGAGCCATGCAGTTACAAGCTGTCACTAGTTCTATGTCTAGATCTGCGGATCCTGTATTAGTAAAGTAAAATTCTAAAGTACGTTGCTCACCCAGGTATACCTTTCCTAGATCTTGAGTCTGCTCGTCCCAGGTTATCTGAGGAATAGGTTGTCCTCTTTCATCTAAAATTAATTTTGTCTTGGGAGCACAGGCCATTATAAAAGACATTACCCCAAGAGTTAGAATAAAGTGTTTCATTATTTCCAGTTATAATTTAATGTCGTTTCCTTATTCAATCATCAATCATCAATCATCAATCATCACTTACACATTCGCCAGCTCCCCAAAGTACTCTACAAATTCACTAATGCTCTTCGTCCCTTGATCACCTTGCTCTCCTTGTAATCTTACAGCGACGCCTTTTGATTCTATTTCTTTTTCGCCGACGATAAGTAGGATAGGAATTTTCTTCATTTCGTTATCTCTGATCTTCTTTCCTATCGTCTCATTTCTCTCGTCTATAAAACCTCTGATGTCCTGCTGAGCCAGTTGCGCTTTTACTTCCTCACAGTAAGGCAAGAATTTGTTGTCTACAGGTATCAGCACATATTGCTCTGGAGTTAACCATAAAGGGAATTTTCCAGCAGTATGTTCTATGAGTATAGACATGAATCTTTCCATAGAGCCGAAAGGAGCTCTATGAATCATGACAGGTCTATGGGTTTTGTTATCAGAACCGATGTACTCTAGCTCGAATCTTTCTGGTAAGTTATAATCTACCTGAATAGTACCAAGTTGCCATCTTCTGCCGAGTGCATCCTTGATCATGAAATCTAGTTTCGGACCGTAGAAGGCTGCTTCTCCTAGTTCAGTTTTAGTTTTCATATCTACCTCCTTGGTAGCTTCTATGATCGCAGACTCTGCAGCATCCCAGTTTTCGTCTGAGCCGATGTACTTATCAGGATTCTCAGGATCTCTAAGTGAGATCTGTGCTGTAAATTCAGTGAAGCCCATCTTGTTTAGCACCTTAGTTGTAAGGTGTAATACTTCTAGAAATTGTTCTTTGAGTTGATCAGTAGTACAGAAGATATGTGCATCATCTTGCGTGAATCCTCTTACTCTTGATAGTCCATGGAGTTCTCCACTTTGTTCGTATCTATAGACAGTTCCGAATTCTCCTATTTTCAATGGTAGTTCCTTGTATGAACGAGGACGATGACCAAAGACCTCACAGTGGTGTGGGCAGTTCATAGGTTTGAGTAAGAACTCTTCGCCTTCACGAGGGGTCTGTATCGGTTGGAAACTATCCTCCCCATACTTCGCATAGTGACCAGAAGTCATGTAGAGTTCCTTGCCACCGATGTGAGGAGTGACGACCATTTTATAGCCTAGCTTCTCTTGCTCTTCTCTTAGGAAGGCTTGTAGGCGTTCTCTTATCTGTGTCCCTTTAGGTAGCCAGATAGGTAGCCCTGATCCTACTTTTTCGGAAAACATAAAGAGTTCCATCTCAGCACCTAGTTTTCTGTGGTCTCTCTTTTTTGCTTCCTCTAGCATGTGCAGATACTCCTTGAGTTCTTTTTGCTTAGGGAAAGTTATGCCGTATACTCTTGTAAGTTGTTTTCTGTTCTCGTCTCCTTTCCAGTAGGCCCCTGCAAGACTCATAACTTTTACGGCTTTGATGTAGCCTGTGTGAGGAATGTGAGGACCTCTACAGAGATCAGTAAAGTTGCCTTGCTTGTAGAAGCTGATAGAGCCATCTTCTAGACTCTCTATATGCTCTACTTTGTACTCATCTCCTTTTTCTGAGAAGTACTTAGAGGCATCGGCTTTAGAGACTTCCGTTCTGACGAACTGATTTTTCTGCTGTGCCAGTTCTAGCATTTTCTTTTCTATCTTTTGGAAGTCCTCTGGCGTCAAGGTTTTATCTCCTGTATCTACATCATAGTAGAAGCCATTCTCTATCGGCGGACCGAAGGCAAACTTGATTCCAGGATAGAGGGCTTCTAGAGCTTCTGCCATGATATGTGCAGAGGAGTGCCAGAAAGCGTATTTGCCCCCTTCATCTTTCCAGGTATGCAAGACAAGGTCTGCATCTGAGGCGATAGGTCTATTGGCATCCCAGTGGTCCCCATTTACTGTTGCTGATAGTACATTTCTAGCCAGTCCTTCGCTGATAGACTTCGCTATATCCATAGCCGTAGACCCACTCTCGTACTGTCTTACATTGCCATCTGGAAACTTGATGTTGATCATAGTTGTTATTTATTGCGCTAAGATAAAAAATCACATTACAAGAAATACTAATATGAAGTATATCCTGCTCATATGAATAAATTAAAAAAGCCCCGAACAGCAGTGCTGACAGGGCTTATATTTTGATAGAAAAACAAGACGTGTCAGCCACCTAATGGTGTCGTGGTCGTGGTGCTCGTATTTCTAGTGTGATTCATAAGTAATACAAAGCTATAGAATTCTCATAACAAATGCCAAAAACAGACTTTCTCCCTAATAAAACTCTAAGATGAGGTCTAATAAAAATGTATTCAGTAATATTGAGTTACCTACTAAATGAACTACTAAAGACTATGAAAATTTACCCCTTCAAGGGTTCACATCCCAAGGTGGAGTTAATAACCTCTCCCGGATCTTTTTTCTCTAATATCAAACATCAATACAGAGAATACAAAGAGAATAATATCTACGAAGACCTTTCTAAAGAGAGCTTCTTTGTATACCAGATAAAATCAGGAAAACTTAACCATCTTGGCTTATTGACCTTGACAGATGTCAAAGATATGAGTACAGGAAAAGTGCTGAAGCATGAAAAAACATTAGCTGCCAAAGAGCAGCAGATGATGCACCTCTTGCTGCAGAGGAAGGCCTTCGTGAAACCCGTACTACTAGGTTTCCACTCCAATAAAAAAATAGATGGCTTGATGAAGAAAGCGAAGAGAAAGAAGCCGCTCATCAAGTTCTCCATAGATAATACTAAAGAAGAGCATAGTATCTGGCAGGTGTCTAACCCTGAGCAGATAGATATGATACAAAAGCATTTTGCTAAGATCAAAAAAGCATATATCGGCGATGGACATCACAGATCCACCACTGTCAAGTTACTAAGTGAAAGCAAGCAAATAGGTGCGGAGGCCTTGAAATACAAGTCCCTCTATACGGCTTACTTTCCTTTTGATCAGCTAAAGATTTGTGATTATAACAGAGTCGTAGATATCAATGAGATCTTACCTCTATCTGAGTTTATTATTGGCCTTTCTAAGTACTTCGAGCTAGAACCTATCGATGGCCCTCTAAGACCAAAGAAAAAACATCACTTGACTTTCTTTATAGATGGCAAATGGTATAAGGCAAAGTGGAAAGTAAAGTATATCGACAAGAAAAAGGGTAAAGTATTACTAGATAGTGCCTTGGTCAATAAGCATGTCTTCGGTAGTGTACTGGGTATAGAAGATGTAAGAGTAGATACGCGTATCAGTTATTTTGGTGGTACCCAGCCATTGACTAAGATCGAAAGCTCGGTCAAGAAAAAGGATATCGGTATCGGTATCTGTATTCCACCAGTGACAGTCAAAGAACTAACGGCACTTGCGGACAAGAAACAAACCCTACCCCCTAAGAGTACTTGGTTTCTGCCGAGGCTCAAAAGTGGTATCGTCACCAAAGACCTATAGAACTATGAGGTATCTTACTGCGGATTATATACTACCTATAAGTGCTGAACCGATAGCCAATGGAGTTATCGTAATAGATGAGGAGCAGACTATTCAAGCTATCGGGACAAAGGAGGAGTATCCCAATGTAGATCTAGAATATCACAGAGGCATTTTGTTGCCAGGTTTTATTAATACACATTGTCATCTGGAGCTGTCTCATATGCAAGGCGTCTGTCCTACAGGGACCAAGTTGATTCCTTTTATCACTACAGTCGTACAGTTGCGAGAATATGAACAGGATGTCATACTCCATCACATCAGGGCACAAGATGAAGCTATGTGGGCTGCAGGTATCCAAGCGGTAGGAGATATCTCTAATAAGGTAGATACTGCTGCACAGAAATCAACATCTCCCATTAGCTATTATACTTTTGTAGAATGTTTTGACATGATGCAACCTGCTCTGACGGTGGGGACGATAGAAAACTACAGAGCAGTATTTGCTGGGCAGGCTAGAGGAGGGGGAAACAAAAAGAGCTTTGTGCCTCATGCCCCTTACTCAGTAACACCTGAGTTGTTTGATTTTCTAAATCGAGCCAATCCAGACCACTCCACCATCAGTATACATAATACAGAGACTCAAGATGAGAATCAGCTCTTCCAAGATGGATCAGGGGGATTTAAAAGTTTCTATGAAAGCTTGGGCATGTCATTAGAGCAGTTCGAAGCCACGGGCACTAACTCTATAGCTTATGTGCTGAAAAATATGACACCTAAGAAGCGCAATCTCTTTGTCCATAATACTTTAACAACAGCAGAGGATATCGAAAAGGCCCACAGCTGGTCTGATAATACCTACTGGGCTACCTGTCCTAATGCTAATCTTTATATTGAGAATCGATTACCGAACTATAAGCTGTTTCTAGACGCTGGCGCAAAGATGACTGTCGGCACTGATAGCATCATGTCTAACTGGCAACTCGATATCTGGGAAGAACTAAAGACTATCCAAAAAATGCAGTCTTATGTTCCGCTTTCTGACTTACTCTCGTGGGCTACGGTAAACGGTGCAGAAGCATTAGGCTATCACAAAAGTATGGGCAGCTTAGAAGTAGGCAAGCAGCCTGGCATCGTCCATGTAGATCTAGAATGGAAAGGAGAAGATACGACTCTAGCAGGTACGAGTGCCAGCAGAGTTTGCTAATATATGAGCCGTGAAGGCTCAGCATTCTTTAGATACTTCCAGCTTTAATCAATAAATCTCTGGTAGCAATAATACCTTCTTCTTCAGGTATATCCCCTTCAAATTCTACCCCAACATAACCTGTATAGCCTGCCTTTTTTACGATGCGTATCATCTTGTAGTAATCAATCTTAGTCTCATCTCCTTGGTCATCAAAAGCATAAGACTTAGCAGATACTGCTTTAGCGTAAGGCATCATCATGTCTACTGCTTGGTAGATGTCTGGATATTCATTGATACATGGGGCACCCCATCTTTCTCCACCTTCACGTGCTATACAGAAATTACCAAAGTCTGGTAAGGTACCTACGTTAGGCATATTGACTTTGCCCATTACACGTTTGACCCAATTAGGATCAGAAGAAAAACCGCCATGGTTCTCGACGATAATATTGATGTTTTTATCTTTTGCAAATTCTCCAAGTAGCCGCATAGAGTCTGATGAAGCTTCTTCCTGTTGCTCCATAGTCCCGTCACCAAATAGATTTATACGTATAGAATGACATCCGAGCTCTTTGGCTGCATCTACCCACTTCTTGTGATTGTCTACGCCTTTGAGTCTTTCGGTTTTGTTTTGGATGCCTAGATCCCCTTCACCATCTATCATGATGAGGACATTTTCTACTCCAGCTGCTTTCGATGCCGCCAGCGCTTTTTTAGTAAAAGATTTTACTCCTTCTGTTCTTGTGCTTGCAGCATTGACATGATCATTATAGAGATCATTGACATATTCTAGTCCTGAGAATCCCAGACTTTTTGCCTTTTCTGCAAACATGAAGGGATCTAATGTTCCGCCTTGGATGGCCTTATGTAAGGACCATTGTGCAAGGGAGAGTTTGAAAAAAGGTTTTTTTACAAGTTCTTCTGCAGCGGTCGCAACAGCTTTAGCTGCATTCTGTGATCCAGAGTTTTGACAGCCCACTGCTAAGCCAGAAATAAGGCCCAGTGCTGAGAGGCTAGTTGTTTTATTGAATTTTCTTCTATTCATAGCTTATTTATCAAGCTTTAAAATAGTGAATTGAATTTAGATTTACGTTGCTGGACTTCAGTGTATAAGCTTAAGAACTACTTTTTCTGCTAAAGTCGAACCGGTTTATCTTCTTCTATCTATTCAGGACTTCTTACCCGTCGTATTCAAGTTTATATTCAGACCAAGGTTAAAAGTGCCATGTGCTTGATTGAAGTCTGGATGGCTCAAGTTTTCTGAACTACCAATTTCTGCCTTCAATGCGAAATGTTTGAATCTCAATTTAGCGGAACAAAAGGTTTCATACAGCATATGATTTCTGTATATACTAAAAGTTTGATTATTTGTAGTTCCGAATTTCAGGTATTTAAGACTAGGATGTAGTCCTAGTTCTAAAAATTTCACCTTGAGGACAACAGAAGGATGGAGGCTGATACTTCTGTTTCTAGACCGGCGCCCATTAAAAGAGCCTTCACCATAGACTAGGTAGCCTTTGAACAATAACCAGGGTTTTATGCTGGTATAATAACCTACGCCAAAGTCATAGTTTCTTAGGATATTCGTTCTTTTTAAACTTCTGTATCGAGGTATACCCAAATCACCAAAGTCTCGAGAACCTCCTTCAATCTCAATAAGTTCAGTATAAGTATGAATGAGTTTACTGGTTCTTAAAAAAAGTCCTACATTTTCAGCAGGGGAGTAGGCAGCATTAAAGCTATGGCCTCCTGCATCTGCAACAATTAGACTACCACCGATGCTTAGATCTCCTTGCTCATCGATATCAGGCGCTACACTGGTTAGCGGTGCATAATAAACAGGAGAACAGCTGGAAAGAAATGCTATAGCTAGAATTATTACGGCTATGTTTCGAGTTGGAATTTTTGATACTATCATAATTGTTTTTTTTAGTAAAGGTAGATTCTAACTAAGCTTAGCCTGTATACGATTAGTGAACAGTGAGAATATTTGTTTACGAATTGTAGAAAAGTAATGTGGGCTGTCTTCTGCTT
>CAKZVK010000012.1 GCA_937921825.1 uncultured Saprospiraceae bacterium | reverse complement strand
CAGAAGGTCCGCAAGGTCCAGTTGGACCACAGGGGATGCAAGGCGATCAAGGGGAAGTTGGACCACAAGGTCCGGCTGGTGTAGATGGAGTAGACGGTGCAGCAGGTCCTCAAGGGGAGACAGGTCTTCAAGGAGAAGTTGGACCCCAAGGCCCTCAAGGCCCTCAAGGTCCAGCAGGTGTAGATGGTCTAAATGGAGTTGACGGTATAGACGGAATGCATGGTGCAACAGGTCCAGCAGGTCCCCAAGGGGCGACAGGCCCTCAAGGTGATGTTGGACCCCAAGGCCCATCAGGTATAGATGGAATTAACGGTGTTGACGGAGCAGATGGCGCAGTAGGTCCGCAAGGTCCAGTTGGACCACAGGGGATGCAAGGCGATCAAGGGGAAGTTGGACCACAAGGTCCGGCTGGATTAGATGGCATAGACGGCGTTGATGGTGCAGACGGTATCGATGGGGTAGATGGTGCAACAGGACCAATGGGACCCCAAGGCCCATCAGGCATAGATGGAATCAACGGTGTTGACGGAGCAGATGGCGCAGAAGGTCCGCAAGGTCCAGTTGGACCACAGGGGATACAAGGCGATCAAGGGGAAGTTGGTCCAGAAGGTCCACAAGGTCCGGCAGGTCTAGATGGAGCAGATGGCATAGACGGCGATGATGGTGCAGACGGTATCGATGGTGTTGATGGTGCAACAGGACCAATGGGTCCCCAAGGCCCACAAGGAATCCCAGGAACAAATGGGACTACCTCAGTTGTTACAGATTTAATAGGTCCAGGTCATGCTACAGCAGAGCATGATGATGGTAACGGTACGATAACCACTATTTATGAAACTATTACAATCTTAGAAAAGGTTGGTAACAAATTACATTACACAGATGAAGCAGGTAATGTAACAGAGATTCCAATTGGTGGAAATGGAAATGGAAACGGAAATGGCGGCAACTTTACGAGTAATGGTTCTGAAAGTAACACAGCTCTTAGTACACTAGCTGAGTTAAATTACTTTGTATGTTCTAAAACAACTACTGCTAGTTTTGTAGGAGAGATAAAAATAGTATCACATAAAAACATTCCTTCTGATTGGTTACTATGTGATGGTCGCTTATTGAGTAAGAGTGCTTATCCTGAACTTTTCAAAATTTATGGGTATAAATATGGAGGAAATGGTTCAACGACTTTTGCTCTGCCTAAGTACCAAGAAAAATCAAGTTCGACGATCAGCAAAAGACAATAAAGAAGAAACGGCTTTCAAGAAACTTAAGTACTTCACTTGGATTCAATCTGGCATATAGTACTAGCCGTATTATAGGTGGTGGTCCCACCCTTAACTTGAAATTCTAATAAAAACAAAACGACCTCTTTTTCACATAAAGAGGTCGTCTGTTTTTTATTATGCTGGTACTATTTACAGCTTAAACTCTATCCCCTGTGCCAGCGGAAGATCTTTACTATAGTTTATAGTATTTGTCTGTCTCCTCATATACGCTTTCCAAGAGTCAGAGCCTGATTCTCTACCTCCGCCAGTTTCTTTTTCACCTCCGAAGGCGCCACCGATTTCAGCGCCACTCGTTCCTATATTGACATTGGCAATACCACAGTCTGACCCTGCTGCAGAAAGGAATAGTTCTGCTTCTCTCATATTGGTCGTCATGATTGCAGAAGATAAGCCTTGAGGGACATTGTTTTGAATTTTGACGGCATTATTAAGGCTGCCTTTATACTTCATGATATAAAGTATAGGAGCAAACGTTTCGTGCTGTACAATCTTAAAGTTAGGTTTTACTTCAGCGACACATGGCTTGACATAACAACCGCTGCTGTATTTTTTACCCTTGAGGACTTTACCTTCTATGATAAAGTTTGCGCCTTCTTCTTTTGCCTTGGCGATAGTATCATTATATGCAGCTACTGCCGCTGTATCGATTAGAGGTCCTACATGCATCTTAGGATTCAGAGGATCACCAATTTTTAATTGACCATAGGCTTTTACGAGAATGTTTTTCACCTTGTCATAAACCTTCTCATGTATAATCAATCTTCTTGTAGACGTGCATCTCTGTCCGCAAGTCCCTACAGCTCCAAAGACTGCGCCTGTAAGCACTAAGTTCAGATCTGCGTTAGGCGTAATAATTATAGCATTGTTTCCACCGAGTTCTAGCAACGTCTTCCCTAATCTCTCTGCGACAGTAGCTCCGACGATCTTACCCATACGCGTACTTCCTGTAGCTGATACTAGGGCAATGTTTCTATCCTTAGTAATATACTCTCCCACTGTATAGTCTCCTGTAACGATAGAGCTGACCCCTTCAGGGACTTTATTCGCTTTTAATACAGAATGTAATATGTTCTGACAGGCTACTGTACATAATGGTGTCTTTTCACTTCCTTTCCAGATACAGACATCTCCACAGACTAATGCGATCATTGAGTTCCATGCCCATACAGCGACTGGAAAGTTGAATGCAGATATAATACCGACGATACCTAGTGGATGCCATTGCTCATACATTCTATGGTAAGGTCTCTCACTGTGCATAGTCAGACCGTACAACTGTCTAGATAGACCTACTGCAAAGTCACAGATATCTATCATCTCTTGGACTTCTCCCCAGCCTTCTTGTAGAGACTTACCCATCTCGTAAGAAACCAGTTTGCCTAGGGCATCTTTGTTTTCTCTGAGAGCTTCGCCATATTGTCTGACGATTTCACCTCTTTTGGGTGCAGGAATTTCTCTCCATACCTTGAAAGCTTTTTCTGCTGTCTTTACAACTTTCTTGTAGTCAGCGTTGCTCGAAGTAGTGACACTGCCTATAAGTTTGCCATCTACAGGAGAGAAAGACTTGATTACATTTTTTCCTTTCCAAGATTTCAATCCTGTAGAAGTACCATTATTGACTTTATTTAAGCCAAGTTTTTTTAATACTGCACTATTCATGGGTTCATTTTTATTAGGGTGCAAAAGTAAGGAAAAGAAGAAACATGCTTTTTGTTATCTAATTTTCATTTATCTTGAAAATGGTAAAACCTATATTACATCATTATTCCTGCTATTATGAGAACAACTATTGTAAAAATCAGCGCTATTTCTTTGTCTTATATCTTCCTCGTTTCTTGCGGCTCAGAACACCACTTACTCAGCTAAGATTGGTTTTGGAGTAGCAGAAGGACGTTTCGATGGAAATGCTGAAGAGCAACTTGCACAACTAGATTTTTCTTTGTTACCATCCTTGAGTGAAAATCTGTGGATTGAGAAAAGACTTACAAAATCGATTAGCTTGGTACTAGAACCTGGCTTTAACAGAACTGGACATAGGCAAACAACAGTTCAGCAAGGAGAGGAAAGAACAGGAGCATTATCCTTCACACATTTCCAAGTTCCATTACTGCTAAAAATTTATCCGATAGAGAATCTGCATTTTGATATTGGCTACGAACTATCATATATCTTCCGCGCTGTCAGCAGAAGAGGATTTCAATCTTTTAATCTTCCATCACTTGGCTTGAAACAAATTGCAACAGCCTGGAATGCTGGTATCGGCTACAAGTTAGATGATATCTTCGATGTTGGGATTAGATATAGTAGAGGCACAAGGCAATTAGATAAATGGACTTATACTAATATTGATGTTATGGTTATAGGAGAGGCCTTTTTGTATAACAACTATACCCACTTATATCTTGCTTATACTTTTAGTAAGAACCAAATAGAGGAATAAAATCAGCTATCTAACCAAGTCCTAAACGAAGGCGTCTTAGAACTACTAGTATACACGACTTCTGCTCTACTCGCCAGCTTTATAGTCAGTCTATTTTTGAAGTGTGGTTCGATATTATCCACGTAGTCGATGTTTATTATCTCACTTCTATTTATTCTAAAGAACTGAGCAGGATTGATTTTCTTTTCTATATCTCCGATGGAGTAGTTGACTACATGCTTATTGGATTGATTATCGTATGCGAGACTAAAGTCACCGTTGGCTTCAAAAGAGACGACATCGGCAATATTTAGAATTTTAATGCCTGTCTTCTTTTTTATAGTAAATCGCTGCTTGTAAGAAACCTTCTCCCCTTCTATGATAGCCTTCAGTTCTGAGATGACATTCTTGTCTATTTTCTGGGAAGGACTTCCTTCGAAGAGAGTATGATATTTTCCTAAGGCTTCCTTAAAGTTCTCTTCGGTATATGGCTTTAATAGATAGGCAATGCCATTCGTCTGAAAAGCTTGAAATAGATAATTGTCAAAGGCTGTGCTGAAGATAATAGGGCACTCTACTTTAAGGTTTTCGTAGAGACTAAAGGAGTTACCATCTATGAGCTGTATATCAGAAAAAACTAATTCTGGCTCAGGATATTTCTGAAACAATACCTTACCTTCTTCCACAGATCTTGCCCAACCCAATACATTAACCTCAGGAATATTCTTGGTAATAAATCCTAGTAGCTTTTCGTAAGCAGGGATTTCGTCTTCTAGTATAATTACTTTCATCAGTTGATTACATTTAATACAGGTAGTGTCACCGTGAAATTATGATCAGACTTAATCTGTATTTCATCTTCTGACAGAAATTTATATCGAGCTTTTAAGTTATTCAGACCTATGCCATAAGAATCTGTAGCTTTAGATTTTTGGTCGATATTATTTTGAATGGTTATTGTTTTTTTGGTGATCTTGATTGTTGTCTTTATGGGGTTCGACTCATATCCTTGATTGTGCTTGACTACGTTTTCTAGCAGGGTCTGAAGTGCAGCAGGTGGAATCAACATGTCATCAAGGTTAGGGTCTTTTTGTATTTCAAAGCTATAAGCAGCCCCGAAGCGTTGTTCCATGAGATAGATGTAGTTGTTTGTAAACTCGAGTTCCTCTTCTAAGGTGACAACTTCATAGTCTTTGGTTCTGATAAGGTACCTGTATAGCTGCGCTAATTTATTCAGGTAGGTTTTTGCAATATCAGGATTGGTGTCGATCAGAGAATCAATCGTATTTAGATTGTTAAATAAAAAGTGAGGATCTACTTGCGACTTTAGTAGACGAAGTTCACTTTCCTTTTTTTCTTTTTCCTTTTCTTGAATAGTCATTTGAGCATCATAAAATTTCTTTCCTAAAAGGATACCAATGAGAATTCCAGAATTTTCAGAACTAGTTATTATTCCATATACCCATAGGTTTGACTTTTTTAGTTCAGCGATTACTTTTTCCCAATTAATCTTATCGAGTCCGCCGGCCTCTATAACTTCATAAAGCAATACTTCTACTACTCCAAATAGCATCATTAATAGGACGACAATGGCGAACAGGAGGACTATTTGTTTCTTAGGAAAGTACTTGGGAAATAGCTTAAAAACGATCAGAAACGAAAGTGTCAGCGTGAAAAAGGTATATACCAGTGTATCTAGAATAGGTCTTGCCAGGCCCTGAGAGTAATCGTACCCACTGAATGTAACTGGTACAGCCACTGCTAAAAAGATAGCTGTAATAGTAAAGTCTGACTTAGTTAGTTTGATGTTCATGTTATAACTAAGTTAGATCTTAATCTGTTGAATTGATTACAATCATCTATAACTTTCTTACTGCCTACTTTCCTTGCTGTGCTCTTCTAAGTTCTTCTGAGGCACTACCACTGGTTTTTCTTTTAGACTTTAGGTGTTGGTTGCCGAACTTATAGCTAACCTTCACGCTGACTTGTGGTGCTTGCCATGTAGATAGAATGTCCATATCTTGTTGGTAATCTACTCTTGCTGTAAAGAATTTATTAGCAAAATCTTCTACCCCAAGATTTACTTTGAGCTTGCTGTCTAGAAATTTCTTAGAGATACCGGCACTAGTCCCGTACATATATTCTGCTGCGAATATTCCATCCTGCATGCTGCTAGTGTACCATCCACCGACTTCTGCCTGTACCTCCCAGGGCAATTCGAACTCTGCTTGTATGAAGGCAGTTGTATTCCATTGCGACCTATCGAAGATACCACCGATGTACTCCGAGTCGTAACTGTTCTTAGACTGAATGACACCACCGTATCCATTGAGACCAGGTATAAACTCAAGAGGAAAAAATAAGCTGGCACTAAACTGAGTTTGCCTATCAAGATTCACATCTATCTTGAAGGCTTCTTGAGTATCTGTTTCTTGCTCAGTAACTTCCACTATAGCATCTGAAGACTGCTTATATTCTACATTGAAAAAAGGTTGCCCTTCATAGCTTAGGGTAAACTTGCTACTATTCGTCAGTTGCGGCTTGAGATTAGGGTTTCCTCGGTCCGATGTAAAAGGATCTATGTAGAACACGAATGGATTGAGTGAGGAGTATCTTGGTCTTTCTATTCTACGACTATAGGATACTGTCCCTTTTAGTGGACCAGCGATTTCTCTGGATAAACTGAAACTAGGAAACAACTTAGAGATAGGTCTATTCAGGGTGGTGTTCAATGTAAGTGATGTTCCTGTGGACTCACTTTTTTCATATCGTAATCCAGCAGTACCCTTCCATTTGTTTTTGGTCCAGTTCAGCTTACCATATCCTGCTTTTATATTTTCTTCAAAGAGGTAATGATTACTTTGTAATGGATTAGAGACCCAATCATTATTTATTCTTTCTTCTGCGATAAGATTATTATCCAGATCCGCAAGAGAGTATTTTACGCCAGTTTTTAATTCGAAGACCTTACTTAATGGAAGGGTATAGTCGATGGTAGCTGCATAGATTTTGGTGTCCCCCGGTTGGTCATATCTCTGTGCGATAGAATTAGCGTCTATATTGTTAGTCGTGGTCAGGGTATTGAAACTAGCCACGGTATAGTTAGCAAAACTCATATCCAGTTCTAGCTTCTGTCCAGCTGTATCTATCTCGAAGATGTAATATGGATTTATAGATTTGTATTCCCACGACTTAGCGATATCATTGATACTATTGAGTGCATAATCCGGTTCTTCGGTACTGAAGAGATCTACCTTGGTTTCGTTGTTGCCTTGGTATTCATTATTGTTGTTGTAGTATTTGGAATCTAGACCCAAGCGGTATCTAGACGTTACGTCCCAGTCCATTCTTATATTGCCTCGGTAGGTGACAGGTGTGGCTTCATCAGTATTCACTTGATTATAGATGCCATCTAAGTTGTCAGAAATGTTAGTTAGTCTTCTTGTGAGAAACAATTCTTCTGCCCAAGCATTCTGAGCATAGCCGAGACCGCCAGAAACATTAAAGTTGCCTGCATAATGACTGAGCTGCAGTCCTGTGTTGTAATCCCATAATTTATTCCCTTTTCCTACTCCGACACTTACAGTACCGTTAGTCCCGAAAAGAGAATTCTTTTTGAGGAGGATATTAATGATAGGACCACTGCCTGCGGCCTCATATTCTGCCCCTGGTTGATGTATGATTTCTACCTTCTTAATGTTATCTCCAGGCATATCTCTGAGTAGAGATTGTATATCCATGTATTGAGTAGTCTTACCATTGAGTAATATAGTTGGGGTTCCTGATCCCGCTAGACTGAGTCGGTCCCTGACGACGAGCATACCCGGCACCTTTTTCATGACATCAAGGAGGTTGCCACTGGTGTTAGTGATATTGCCTTCTACATTCACGATTAGTTTATCTGCTCTCTGTTCTAGTAAAGGTGCTTTGTCCTTGATCTCAATAGTGGTGAGTAGGTTGGCATCTGGTAGTAATTGGAGGGTGATGGATTCTCCATTCATCTGTGGGAAGAATAGTTGGCTTTGAGTCTGGTCAGCATAGCTAAGCATACTAGCAGTGAGGTAGTAATTTCCATCTTCAATATCTTTAATAGTAAACTTTCCGTCCTCATTAGTAGACTCCGCCATTACAAGAATGCTGTCTTGAGAATTGTAAAGCGCAACTGTCGCAAAAAAGACACCACCGTCTTTCTCATCCGTAATAATACCCGAGAGACTATTTTGACTAAAGAGTGAAATAGCACTCATGAATATGGCTAAGCAGGTAATCGTTGTTTTCATTGCTTTTAGTTTTATAGTCTAAACTTAAGTAGCTATAAGGCTTTGCGATAGATGATTATGCTGAACAAGGCTAAATTCTCTACGAATGAGGCAGATACGCAGATGGTTTAAAATCAAGGTGCCCAGAATACTTGGTATTCTATATTGTCTAGGTATTCTGTATATTACAAATAGATAACTAGTATAATGCGAAATTTCTTTTTATTCATAACGGCGGCCTTTTGTTGTGCCACACTACAGGCTGGGCATATAATCGGCGGTATAATCAGTTATAAAGTCGCAGAAATTAATACTGCAGACTCTACGACTACTTTGACATTAGATCTTACCATGTATCGAGACGGCAACAGCGCCGGAGCTTTTTTCGATACAGATATAGAAATTGGCATCTACAGAGTACTAAGTTCTGAAGAGTATGAAGTAGTAGAAATATTAAGCGTATCAAGGCCAGAAGTTATTGATATAGAACCTCATCCACTAGCGCCAGAATTGTTCTTTCAAGAGGGCACCTATAGTGTGGCTATTACCTTAGAACATGGAAGTGATTATCTACTGGCCTACCAGAGGTGTTGCCGTCCTGACTATATTACTAATCTAGACGAAGAGGAATTAGGTATGGCCTTGCAGATAGAAATAACGGCTGCAGCTTTGATGCAAGATTTGCCCTCACCATTTTTGACAGCAACACCTTTTGCAGTTGCCGCTTTAAATCAAACGTTAGACTTTCAAACACCTATAGCAAAAGCAGACTCAGTCAGCATAGAGCTAGGGTTTTCAGATTTATTTGTTGCGGGTGGACCTCAGATGGAAACTGTATTGATAGGTTGTTGCGATTGCGTCCGACCTAACCCTGAAACTTGTCTACCAGCTTTCGAAACAGCGCCATTTGCTGACCCTTACTCAGCAGAAAATCCTTTTGGATCAGAGAATGATGTGATACTAGGTAGCGACGGCCTCTTTACAGGTACGATGAAGATTGCAGGATCCTATCAGTATGGGGTAGAAATTCTTGCCTATGCATCTGGTGTTTTATTAAGTAGACAGGTATTAGATTATAATCTTATCACGGCAGTAGCGAGCAGTACAGACAACCTTAACCACGATACTTTTACAGTTTATCCTAATCCTGCCACTGACCACCTAATTATAGAGGGAGAACTGGATTATCCCTTAGAGTATCGCCTAACTAATATCATAGGGGTAACAAAGCAAAAAGGAACTTTGCAGGACTCTAGAATAAATGTAGAAGTACCTCCAGGCGTTTATAGCCTGCAATTAAAGAGCAAAGAAACTCATAGTTCTGCAAACCAATTTGTACTTATCCATTAGTTTTATTTAAAAGAACACCTAGCCTATGTTAAAGTCTCTGACCAAGAACGAGTATATCGCTCTGCTACTGATAGAAGCCGCTGAGATTGATTTTGATTTTGCTCCAGAAGAGAAGGATATCATCCTCGAATATGTATCAGAAGCCCAGTTTTTGCGCCTCCTTTGGATTTACAATGCTAATAGATTGCTATGTCACAAAGTCCTAAAAGAAAGAATCACAGACTTTTTTCCTAGCCTAAGTGAGCAAAAAGACCTGAAAAGCACCTTATTACAACTCTTCTTAGCAGACAATAGCTATAATCAGTTCGAAAGAACATTTATGGAAATGTTCAGAGAAGAATTTATGAAAGGAAAAGAAATCAGCCCCAGCAACTGACCCAGATCCTCATAAGAAATTCCATTGAATACGCCATTATGGCATCTTTCTCTCTTTGGTATAATATATGACCTCTTTATTGGTGCAGGGAAGGCAAGAACGATACTTATCTCTTATCTTGCAGACCCTAAGCGATAATCCGCTTTGATTCACCATTTTATTAGAGTTTAAGAGCATATGTTAGGTTTTCTAAAGAAAGTATTCGGTACTAAGTACGATAAGGATGTCAAGGCGATCAATCCTTATGTTGATAAGACAAATAACTTCTTCGATCAATATCAGAGCCTGACCAATGATGAACTTAGAAACAAGACGCTAGAGTTCAGACAGAGGATAGCTGACCATTTGTCACAGATAGATGAGGAAATAGCTCAGGTAAAGAAGACGGTAACAGAAGAGCAAGATGTATCACTCAAAGAAGATCTCTACAGACAGATAGATGAGTACAAAACTGAAAGAGATAAACATCTAGAGGATATTCTCTTAGATATCTTACCCGAGGCATTTGCTGTCGTCAAAGAAACGGCTAACAGATTCAGTAATAATACAGAGCTGAAGGTGACTGCCACTCAGCAGGATAGAGATCTAGCAGCAGCGGGCAAAGACTTCTTGACGATAGATGGAGATCACTCTATCTGGAAGAACAGCTGGGTCGCTGCAGGAGGAGATATCACCTGGAATATGGTCCACTATGATGTGCAGCTTATAGGTGGTTATGTCTTACATACAGGTAAGGTCGCAGAGATGCAGACCGGAGAGGGTAAGACCTTAGTGGCGACACTACCTGCTTATCTTAACGGCTTATCTCAGCAAGGCGTCCATGTGATCACAGTGAATGATTATCTAGCAAAAAGAGATTGTGAGTGGGTAGGACCTATCTTTCAGTTTTTGCATCTGACGATAGATTGCATAGATAAGTATAAACCACATTCTCCAGAACGGGTAGCTGCATACGGTTGTGATATCACCTACGGAACCAATAACGAATTTGGTTTTGATTATCTGAGAGATAACATGGTGAGATCTGAAGAAGAGAAAGTACAGGCCAAGCATCACTTTGCAATGATAGATGAGGTGGATTCAGTACTGATAGATGATGCTCGTACACCATTGATTATTTCTGGTCCCGTACCTGAAGGCACTGAGGAGCAAGAATATCAAACCTTAAAACCAAAAGTAGAAAGAGTCATCGCCGCCCAAAGAAAAATGGCGACGGAGTACTTAGCTAAAGCCAAGAAATTATTTGCCCAAGGGAATACGGGTTTTGAAGAAGGAGATGCAGGGATGAACTTGCTGAGAGCTTACAGAGCCTTACCAAAGTATAGACCACTCATAAAGTTCTTAAGTGAAGAAGGCGTAAAAGCAACCTTGCAGAAAGCGGAGAACTACTACATGGCTGAGCAGAATAAGAACATGCACCTCGTAGATCAAGAGCTATACTTTACAATAGATGAAAAGAATAGAGCAGTAGAACTGACCGATCTAGGAGTGGAGTATATGTCAAAAGGGGAGAATGATACTTCCTTTTTTGTCATGCCAGATATAGCCAGTGAGATGCAGGCCCTAGAACAAGAGGCAGAGCAGACAGGTGTAGACGTCACCGACAGAAAGGCCAATCTGATACAAGATTACTCTGTCAAGTCAAGAAGACTCCATGCCGTCAATCAGTTGCTGAAGGCTTATACAATTTTTGAAAAAGAAGAAGAGTATGTTGTTATAGACGGCGCTGTAAAGATTGTAGATGAGTCTACAGGTCGTATGATGGAGGGCAGAAGATATTCTGATGGTCTCCACCAAGCTCTAGAGGCCAAGGAAAATGTAAAGGTCGGAGACATCACACAGACCTATGCGACGATTACTCTGCAGAACTATTTCAGAATGTACCACAAGCTCTGTGGTATGACGGGTACTGCAGAAACAGAAGCTGGAGAGCTTTGGGAAATCTATAAATTAGATGTTGTAGTCATACCGACTAACAGACCGATAATCAGAGATGATAGAGAAGATTTAGTCTACAAGACAGACAGAGAGAAATTCAATGCCGTCATAGATGATATAGGCAAGCTCACTGCAGCAGGTAGACCCGTCCTACTAGGAACGACTACAGTAGATGTCTCAGAGAAGCTCAGTCGAATGCTGAATCTCAGAGGGATACAACACAATGTCCTTAATGCCAAGCAGCACCAAAGAGAAGCAGAAATAGTTGCTATGGCGGGTAATCCTGGTGCAGTAACTATCGCGACCAATATGGCTGGTAGGGGTACAGATATAAAACTGACAGATGAGGTAAAAGCCGCAGGTGGTCTAGCCATTATCGCTACAGAAAGACATGATTCTAGAAGGGTAGATAGACAGCTGAGAGGTAGAGCAGGTAGACAAGGAGATCCAGGGAGCTCACAGTTCTATGTATCTCTCGAAGATAAGCTGATGCGTCTCTTCAATTCTGATCGTATCTCTAAGGTCATGGATAGTATGGGTCACCAAGAAGGAGAAGTGATCCAGCACAAAATGATAACCAAGTCTATAGAGCGGGCTCAGAAGAAGGTAGAGGAGAACAACTTTGGTATCAGAAAGAGATTACTAGAGTATGATGATGTGATGAACATCCAAAGAGAGGCCGTCTACAACAAAAGAAATAATGCCCTCTCTGGAGAGCGATTATCGGTAGACCTCTATAACATGATTATGTCTCTGACGGAGAGTCTAGTAGAAGATCATAAAGCTGGGGGTGATTATAACACCTTCCGTAATGATAGTCTGCGTATACTTTCCATGGATCCAGACATTGACGAAGTTACCTTTAATGAGGGGTCTGTGTCTCAGCTCGTAGAGACCTACCAGCAAAAAGTACTTTCTGCTTACGAAATCAAGACGGATAAGATCAAAGAGATGCTCTTACCGATTATAAAAAATGTGCATTCTAATGAAGGCCATAGATACAAACGTATAGCAGTACCTTATGTAAGTACTTCTAGAGAAAAACCTCTACCCATCGCTGCAGACTTAGAGTTAGCCGTGAATAGTGAGGGGGAGACCATCATGAAAGATATCGAAAAGGCGATCACTCTAGCACTCATAGATGAGAACTGGAAAGAGCACCTAAGATCTATGGATGAACTTAAGGACTCTGTACAAGCGGCTTCCTTCGAGCAGAAAGATCCATTAGTAGTCTATAAGATGGAGGCCTATAAGTCTTTTGAAGAACTGGTCTACAAGATCAACTATGATGTGATGTCTTACCTGATGGGTGGTAAGCTTATGATCGCTGCACCTGAAGATGTCAAAGAGGCAAAACAAAAGAAAACAGACTTCAGAAAAGTGCAGACCAATAAGTCTGCAGAAGCGGCGAAGCGAGCAGCGGCAAGAGCTGGCAGGCCTCAGCAAGCCAAACCAGAGACTTTCAAAAGAGATGAGAAAAAGGTCAAAAGAAATGACCCTTGTCCATGTGGTAGTGGCAAAAAGTATAAACAATGTCACGGCAAGTAAAGCCGTTTATATATTCTAAATGCGTCTAATTATGTTGTACAAATTTATTGCTGTATGCTTTTTAGTAGTTGGCCTTGCTTATCAGACAGTGGGTCAGGTCTCTATAACTGAGGAGGCAAAGATTACTCAGCTTATGCAACATTATAAAGCAGAGAATAGCAAGAAGTCTATCGTGAGAGCTTGGCGTATTCAGATTCTGACGACTAATGATAGGCGTCAGATGGAGCAAGGTATCGAAAAGTTCGAGCTGCTCTATCCTAATGTGGACTACAAATGGGAACACAATCCTCCTTACTACCAAGTAAGAACAGGAGCTTATGAATTACGTGAAGACCTAGAAGCAGAACTTCTGCTACTCAAAAAAGACTTTCCTTCAGCAATACCGGTACAGGCAGAGATGAAAAAAGAAGAGCTTGTTAAGTAGCTCTGATCACGCTTTCTGTCATGCCTAAACTAAACCGAAAAACAGGTACGAATATAGACTGGTTACTGACCAGTATCTTTTTTGCTATTGTGATAGTAGGGTGGTTAATGTTGTATACCTATAGTTATGATGGGAACGGGGGTCTATGGTTCGAACTCGATTCTGTAGTCGGACGTCAGACGGTATGGTTAGGAGTAGCGCTATTGGCTTTTTTGGTTTTTATTTCCTTGGATTGGCGGATATGGAGTACGATCTCGTACCCCATCTATGGTATGACCCTTTTATCCTTAGTCTTGGTACTGTTTATAGGCAAGGAGGTCAAAGGGGCCAGTTCGTGGTTTGATATATTCGGGTATTCTTTCCAGCCTTCAGAGCTAGCAAAATTTGGCACCTCGCTAGGCGTCGCTGCTTATATAGGCCAACCCAATTTAAATATCAATCAACTGAGTAAGGCTGCCATTGCTTTTATGCTTTTTCTGATCCCAGCATTTCTGATCTTTTTACAACCTGATGCGGGTACAGCAATTATCTTTCTGTCTTTCATGGTACCACTTTTCAGGGCAGGACTCAATCCGATTATCTATGTGCTGACCTTGTCACTGGCTTTTATATTTATTGGGTCTCTATTGTGGACACCATTTTTGATACTACTCATAATTTTACTTGCAGCATACTTTGTACTCGTTTACAGTTGCCGCAACAATAGTCTACCGCTAAGTATCCTATTGCTCCTATCCTTATTTACACTAGCCAGCTATAACTATTTTGACTACAGATACATCTTGCTTATACTGGTAGGCTCAGGAGTTTATTTTCTGTTTCTAACCTATAAAGAAGCAAAGTATAAACTTATGATAGTGACGGTGCTTCTAGCGATAGGAAGTATCGGATTAGCTTTTGGGACGCAGTGGACTTTTGACAATGTGCTGAAGCATCACCAAAGAGAAAGATTGAATGTGTGGCTGAAGCCTCACTTAAGCGATCCCCATGGTTCGCTCTACAATATCATACAGTCTAAGACGGCTATCGGCTCTGGAGGCATAGCTGGCAAAGGCTTTCTTGATGGTAATATGACTAAGCTGAATTATGTCCCAGAGCAGTCTACTGATTTCATCTTTAGCATCTTGGGAGAGGAGCAAGGTTTTGTAGGGTCAGTGAGTTTGATCTTTCTGATGCTGGTCCTCCTGATACGACTGACCATAATTGCGGAAAGGGCGACGTTGCCTTTTGTGCGATATTATGCCTACTCACTGGCAGGTATATTTTTCTTCCACTATTTTATCAATATTGGAATGACCGTAGGCATCATGCCCGTTATAGGTATTCCGTTACCTCTTATGAGTAAAGGGGGTTCCTCTTTGGTTACTTTCTTTATTATGATGGCCATCTTACTAAAGATGGATCAGGCAGGTAGAAGGGTATAATTAGAGGCGCTGACTAAGTTTCGGAATCAGTGCATCTTTCCAAGCTACAAACTCCCCGCTTATGATCTTTTCTCTTGCAGTCTCTACTAGCCACAGGTAGAATCTCAGGTTATGAATACTCGCGATAGTAAAGCCAAACATTTCATTGACTTTGAATAAGTGCTTGAGATAGGCCTTGGTATAAGTGAGACTAAACTTGTTATCTGCGTTAGGATCTATCGGAGAGAAATCATCAGCCCATTTTGCATTCTTGATATTAATGACACCTTCTGAGGTATAGAGTAATCCGTGTCTAGCATTTCTGGTAGGCAGTACACAGTCAAACATATCTATACCTAGCCCGATACATTCCAGAATATTTTCTGGGAGACCAACTCCCATGAGATAGCGGGGTTTGTCCTCAGGTAGAATGTTCGTGCAGACCTCAGTCATCGCATACATTTCATGATGCGGTTCGCCTACGGAGAGTCCACCTATGGCATTCAGTTCTCTATCCCGACTGGCGACATACTCGCAGGACTGTTTACGTAGATCAGTATAGGTACTACCCTGGACTATTGGAGCCCAGATTTGATGATAGCCATAGTGCGGTTCTGTACTGTCAAACTGTGCTATCCCTCTATCTAACCAACGATGAGTTAGGGCAAGAGATTTCTTAGCATAGTTGTAGTCGCAGGGATATGGGGTACATTCATCGAAGGCCATGATGATATCTGCTCCGATGACTCTTTGGATGTCTACCACATTTTCTGGGGTGAAGAGATGCTTGCTTCCATCTACATGTGAGGAGAAGTAAGCGCCTGCTTCCTTTATCTTTCTTCTATCACTTAAAGAATAGACCTGATAGCCACCAGAATCTGTAAGGATAGGTTTGTCCCATTTTATAAACTTATGTAATCCACCGGCTTTAGCAATGATATCAGTCTTAGGTCGTAGATATAGGTGGTAGGTATTGCCCAGGATGATTTGAGCTTTGATATCGTCTTCTATCTGGTCCTGAGATATGGCTTTTACAGTGCCTTGGGTGCCTACTGGCATGAAGATAGGCGTCTGGATATCCCCATGGGCAGTCTTTACGACGCCTGTCCTGGCGCGGCTTTTGGGATCGGTGGTTTCTAGTTTGAAAATCATGAACCGCAAAGATACACCGTAATTTTACCTTCTCATAGAGCGGACTAGATCAAGTAG
>CAKZVK010000011.1 GCA_937921825.1 uncultured Saprospiraceae bacterium | reverse complement strand
ATAGATGGCAAGCTAGTGCATAAGAGTAATGCCCTAGGGGGCCAAGCCATCTGGGATGGACAGAATCTTGAGGGTCAGGAAGTTGCAAGCGGTGTCTACCTCGTCTTTTCTTCTTCTACTGATCTATTTAGAGATATCAGTACCAATGTGGCCAAGATTCTTATCGTTAGATAGAAATTCTACCGGTATAGAATTATTATTTACTTTATATTTGCCATCCATTGAAAAATGGTCGCGTGGCCGAGCGGTTAGGCAGAGGTCTGCAAAACCTTGTACACCAGTTCGAATCTGGTCGCGACCTCCAAGAAACCTCTGACTAGTAAATAGTTAGGGGTTTCTTTATTCATGGTAGTACGTATAGTAGTACGAAATTGAAAAGATTGTTATACTTGCTTGTGCTTAATGGAAAAGTAAGGAATTATTCGGTTAGATCAATTTAGCCTCCTTAAGATGTTGAAGCGCCATGTTGATGACCTTGTTATTATCAAAAGATATTACTTTTCTTTCACTCCAATTGGAAAGTTCATTTTTAATGTCTCCAATAGTTTGAACATTTTTATGATCAACTATAAAATGAATTGTTGAAAGAAGCTCTAGACTAAAACTGGAGTAAAATCCATTTAAAAAATCTTTGGTAAGGTCAACAACTTGTATCAGCTGTGTATTATTGATTAAATAATCATTTACTTTTTTTTCTGTGTCCATAAGAAGAGAAAGAGGTTCGAATGGCTTATTGTCTCCAAATCCATTTAGATAGCTTCCGTTGAGTAACTTAAGAAGGTGTCGGACCTTTCCAGAATAAGGTCCATAATAATGCTGCTTATAATCCAACTTTAATATTTCTCGAGCCCCAAATAGTTGTAGGAAGTAACAAACTTTTTCACAGGCAAATTCCGAAACAAACTCTCCTTCGCGGACTAATTCATACAGTACTGATAATAGAATTGCCCGAGCATCAGTTAACTCAACATTTTCTTTAATCAAAACCTTTCTTACCTCCTTGTTAGGTTCATATATATCAATTTTGCATTCAGGATATTTGATAAGTTCTGCTTCTAATATATCTCTAACATTAGACCAAATTAGTCCTCCGTTTCCTGCACCTAATGGTGGAATAGCTATTGATTTAATATTCATTTCAGATATTAATTCTCCTAACCGCAAAATGCCTTTTTCTATGTATTCATACTTAGAAGGCTTACGCCAATGCTCTTTGGTTGGAAAATTTAGAATCAACTTTTCACCAGTTAATAAGCTTGAGTCTTGATAAACTAGTATATCGCCAATTCTGAAAGAATTTGTCTTACAAATTTTGCGGTAGTGATTAAAATTTTGCGGGAATAATTTTTTAAACTGAAATGCTATTCCTTTTCCCATCACTCCTACTGTATTTACAGTATTTACCAATGCCTCAGCATCACTTTCGAATATATTTCCTTTTTTATATGTAATCATGGTTTGTAATAAAAACTTGGTCTTATTGCAATCATCTTTTCAGGTATACCCATTTTGCACAGTTGTATCTTGGTGTATTCTATGGATACAATCATTCCTAGAACACAAGAATAAGGAATGTCATTTAGTACGAGGAATTCTGACTCTTTTTTTCTTTTTAATTCTGGCGGTTCAGCCCAGTAAGTTGAAGTAATAGCCTTACGATCTAGGATTTCGTGTATCCTATCTACATCATTGTGATCGAAGAACTCAGAGAGTCGATCATTGGCATGACCGTTTGTAAAGATAAATTCGTTTCCCAATTCCAAAATTTTTTGAACAGTAGAAACAAGATAAATAATATTGTTAGCTCTTACTTCTGGAATTCCATTGAATCCATTTTCAATGTTATGGAGCATAGGACTCCTTTGACCAAAGTAAAAAGGGATATATTCTCCTAGTTTTTTATTGTTTGGTAGTACCTTTTTGTCTCTCACAGAAATTAGAGATTTAGAACCAATTGATTTAAAATTTTTATTAAAGTTTATTGATCTTCTGTGAGTTATTCCATATTTCAGAATATGCGGAATGTTTTCAATGTGGGTAATACGAAAGATATAGACTTTTTTATCCACTTATTCTACTTGATAGCTACTGTCTATAGAGAATCCTTTATTGGATTGCTCTCTTACCATTTGCGTATTTCCTATTGAGAAGGAAACGGATATTTTCAGACATAAAAATTATTTGATCTACTATAAAGATATGCGGTAGTACACATAGTAGTACTAAATAATTGAATTTATTTAAATGGAGCTAAATTCAGAAAACCCCTATATCACTAGGTTTTGTTGGGTTTAGATACAGGTTGACTAAAGTGAAATAAATATTTCGAATCTGGTCGCGACCTCCAAGAAACCTCGTCTAGTCTTCTAGATGAGGTTTTTTCTTTATACCCCTTTTATTTCTCGAAATTATAGCCCACCGTCAGATAAAGTGACCGCCCTTCAGAAGGAATAATACCTGGACCAGGGTAGCCGGTAGCTCTTCGAGTAAAGTAATTATGATCCAACAGATTATTGATGCCCGCCTCTAGAGAGAAGCTCTTAAATCTATATTGTGTAGAAAAATCGATGACTTGGTAGCTAGGGATTTCGCCAATCACTCCGCTTCTTAATTCATTAGTTAGTAAGGCTCTGCTATTCTGAGCATCTGTATATTGCTCCGATACATATGAATATTGTAGACTGCAGTTCAGCTTTTTGTATGTCATGGAAAGGCCCGTTTTTATGTTGGCAGTTGGGATGTGCTCTACTTGGTTACCCACCACATTATTTGAGAGAGAGCTTAAATATTTTGAGTAGGTGAAAGAGGTATTGAGGAAAGTCTTGACCTGGAAGATTCTCTCGCTTTCTCTCACTATCGATACAGGAATATAATTTATCAACGACTCGGTACCTGCTATGATAGCATCACCAATATTGGTCCTGACTCTATTTGCCCTGTCGTCTAGGATGATTCCTATCCTATTATTATATAGAATACTGTAGAGGGTAAGATCATAGGAGAATTTAGAATTAATTCTTCCTGTCATGCTGGTATTAAACGAGAATCCATTTTCATCTGTAATGTTTTCGTCTACTATAAAGCTAGGATTGACTACGCGTATATCACTAAACGTTACTGATCTATAGTTTTGCGACAGGTTTATAGAATACTTTCTTGCCTCAGAGGCATTGTACTCCATACCGATACCTGCCAGTAGAAATTGTCGAGGGAAGTTATTGGATTCCTGAAAGGTATTATTGGCCAGTGGATTACCTGCAAGATCATAGACTACCTCTTGGTATGATCCGGTGCTTTGTGTTTTTATATATTCTAATCGGAGTCCAGGAGTGACAGAGAGCTTGTCAGTGAGATAACATATATTCTCTGTGAAGAGGGCAAAATTCAGATTAGGGAAATCAAAATCTGATTGGTTGGGATAGTCTGGGTCCAGCGCTGTCTGAAGACTAAAGTCAGCATCAGATCCTTTAGTCCCGGGTCCTTGTATAGAACTATTGGCAGAATTATAATACTTACCGCCTACTAGGAATGTGGCATTAATATTCTTGAGTTTGTAATTGTCCAGGTATCGGATTTCAGCACCGATGTTTTTGAAATTCCCAATGATCAGATCTCTAGAACTAAGATAGTTTCCAGCAGTATCTACTTCATCTAAGGATAGAATGGGATTCTCATTTAGTACGATAGGATTGCCTCTATAGCCTACTGATTTTCTTGAGGCACTCAGGCCAAAAAGATTAAACTCTAATTTCTTCTGCTTACTAAAGTTGTGCAGAAATTTTAGGTTGTATAATTGCCAGTCCACTTTGAACCAATTTCTATCTCTAGTACTTAGTCTAGGTGTTTCTTGAAATTGTAAATCAGTAAGACCACCAGCCTGCTTAGCTAGATATCCGTAATAGGTCCACTCTAGGGACAGACGAGTTTTATTTGAGAGATGAAGCCTAGTGGATAGAAAAGCATTATTGGCAGCAAATTCACTGTTAGACCTATAGCCATCTCCTGACTTGTAGTTATAGAATGCATCTATTGCAAATCGCTTACTGTTATACCCGAGAGCATTAAAGCTATTGAAAAAATTAAAGGAACCGACAGTCTGTTTAGTCCGGAAATCCCATTTCTTATATCTCGGAATCTCTCTTATTCTAAAGTCTATTAGTCCACCAAATTGAGTCCCATACTGTAATGAACTTGCACCTCTTACTATTCTTATTTCTTCTAGTGCTTCTGAAGGTGGTGTATAGTAGTTTTCAGGGTAGCCCAATACGTCAGCACTGATGTCGTAACCATTTTGTCTGGTGTTGAAATTTGATGTTCTATTGGGATCTAAGCCTCGACCACCGATATTCAGTTGCAAGCCTCCATCAGAGCCCTCATAGATATTTAGCCCACTTATCTGGGCATAGACTTGTCTACTGACATTGGCAGCAGTGTTGCCTTTTATCTGATCCATGACGACGACCTCTGTCTTCTTTCCTGCATAGATAGAAGTGCCGACGATGTCTGCCAGTTTTTTAGTCGCGAATATTTCTTTTTTCTTTCTAATGACTTCTATCTCTGAGAGTTCGACTTGCAGCGCTTTCATCTCGAAGATGTAAGGTGCTTTTACAGAGTCTATAGAAAGTTCTAATATCTGAAAACCATCTTTGTACAGTACCAGCTCTAAGGACGCTGTTTCTTTTGCAGAAAGCGTAAAGGAGCCCTTCGAGTTAGTTAGTGTAGTTTCTCCACTACTAAGTTCTATAACTTCCACTCCAGAGAGTCCTTGCTTAGTCTCTGCATCTATAATATTACCACTTATCTGTGCGGAGACAAGACCAGCCAGTAAGAGTAGAGATAAGATGTGGATTAGTTTAGTTTTCATTAAGGGGCAGTATGAATGACTTAGGTTTTAACGTGTTTTCTATAGAGAGTAAATCTACCTCAGGGTCTATGTAGGCTTGGCTTCTTCTTCCATTGAGTGAGGCATAACTTTCTACAAAAATTTGGAGATTCTCATGACCTTGACTCTTAAAGTGATCCCCTAGGTAATGGGCATATTCAATTATAAAATCTGGTTGTGTAGACATTTGTTTTTGCTGGAAGGCAGAAAGGAAGTCTTCATTCTGCACATAGAATCTCTTGCCACTAACACTATCTACTACTTTGAAATTTGCATAGCCCGTCTTCTCCATCAGCATTACTCTCCATGAGAATCTGTAACCCTGTTCTGTCCAGAAGCTGTTGCCTGTGTAGAGATAAGATCGTAAGGGAAAAAGCAACTGAATCATAAAGAAAATGGATAAGATTCCTAGTGTCACTTTCTTATACAGCTGCGTAGGTTTATAAGTCAAGCCATTACAAAAATCAGTATAGGGTAGCTTCATGAGACCTGCTATAAAATTTAGAAGCCTACTATGAAATGCACTACTAAAAAAAACTAGAGTAGCAATAATCATTATGTAGGGAAACATTCCAATAGGAAACAGCAACTTCGTCATCAAATGAAAACAGAGTACCGCTATAAAAGCCATAATCCTAGTACGTGACCAGAGTAGAAAGAAGACTATACTCATATCATAGACAGCGCCACCCCAACTAAATAAGTAGTGCAGCCAAGATTCATCCATAAGAGTTCCTATAATTGGGATGGCAGTTTTATCCCTAAGCCAGATGCTTAAGGGTAGTGCTTCGACTAACCAATCATAATTTAACTTTGCCAGACCGGCATAGATGTATACTATAGCTGTCATCAACTTTAGAGCATCTATCTGCCACTTAGGGATGTACTCTCTATTTATTGATTTATCTCTGTAAGCATCTACCGAAAAGTGTCGATGAGCAGGGAGAAAAATAAGTAGAAAAGCCAAAAGAGAAACCAGATAATAATGATTGAGGTAAGTCGTCTTATCCATCAGCTCTATGTAGGTAAAGCTCAAAAAGAATCCTATGACAGCAATCCTATATTTAAGACCTACCATTATAAGTAGAGCAAATAATCCGCAGACTGCGAAGAGTAGATAGGTCCATTTGCCTGGTACAGTAACCCAACTAAAACCCAAGTAATGAAAGTGGAAGTGGGGTAGTAGATAAAGCTTCTCTATCCAACCATTATACCAGAAACGGATAAGGCTGATAACCATAAGCAGACCAAATAAAATACGAAAGACTGCCAATGGGGCAGCCTTTGTGTCAGTATTTAAGTATGTGCTTATTTGTGCTTGCATCAGTCGCCATCTGCATCTACAAAATCAACTTGGATGTTTAGAGCTTGTAACATATCTACTTTCAATAGGACGACTGCTTTTTGTAGTTCGTCGTATAAGGCGAGCATCTTAGAGTTGTCCTCTATTACCTGTGCACCGAAGTTGTTATTGATATCCTCTAAGGCTCTTTCTGCAGAATCCCACTGAGCTATGATGCTTTCAGAATAATCTAGATCAGTACTATTGTCAAGATGAATTTTGTCTAGGTATTGTTTCAGGCTACTGCCTTGTTTCTGACCATCATAAGACTGGCCATTGAAAAAAGCTTGGACAGCGGTAAAGCCACTTTCAAATAACTCTTTGGAGTATATCTGTGAGTATCTCCCTTCTACCAGTTCAGCTTCAGTGTTTCCAGAAAAGACACCTGCAGGTATCCCTACTTTTGCTGCTCTAAGAAATCGTTCGTAGTGGAATAAAAAATCATTGACCATCTTATCCGTGGATGCTGTTCCAGATGAGCCATTGTTAGAGATGAATTCATCTTTGTAACCAGTCATCCAATCTTCTAGCACTGAAGAGCTGAGGTCACGCAATCTAGTGATTAGTGCTTGCGTATAATTCTTGACTTCTTCTTGTAATAGGTAGGCAATCACTGCATCATTACTGCCAGAGCCATAAAGCATATAATCTAGCGCTGGGAAACCTTGACTAACAAAATTAGAAGGCAGATCTAGATTGGAAGCACCGCTATTAATATTCTCTGTGATAAGGTCAATGTTGGCAGGGTAGATGTTAGTGAAATTTCTCAATCCTATTTCTTCTGCTTTTCCTATTTCGAATAGAGAGACAGCTTGCCACACTTTGTAGGCATCAAGCCAGGTTTCTCTTAGAGTGCTTAAACTAAGGTCAGAAGAGTCACCATAAAAGTCTGTCGCGGCCTCATCTAGTTCAGCTAGTTTCGACACATAATCGGTATAGCCAGGTATGATTATATCGTTAGCCCAGAATTCAAGCATTTCACTTCTATCAAAGCTATCTGTAAACATAGGTTCTTCTGTATTATTAATACAAGAATGTGCTACGATTACAAATGCTATAAAGAATATGTACTTTATGGAGGCCTTCATGATTTTAGCTTCCAGCTTGTTCTACTGTAAAATCAAATTTGCTAGCGATCTCGTTAGACAGTTGGTCTAAAGTTTCAGGGCTTAGATCCCAGAATCCATTTCCGGCAGTAAGCCTAGCAAGAAAGTCCTCTACTTCCGCTTTTGTGAAATAAGGATTGTTGCTATTTGCTTGTCTTAAGAATCTTAGACTGTAGATAAAACCGTAACCTTCTGATAGAGCATGAAAGGCTGTACCTAGTTCATTATTTTCTATAGAGAGCTTACTTTGTTGTAGATAGTAGACTGCTCTGATAGCTATCACTTGTGATATCTTGTCTCTAAGGATAGCCACTTGCTCATCTCTTACTTCGTAGTCTTTTGCAACTATTGCCGCTCTGCCTAATTTAAGGGCTTCATATATATCGCTAGCGATACCTGCAAAATCACTATCTCCGTCTACTCTGCTCAAGTATTTGTTTAGAAAACTATCACTACCCAAGGTAGCTAGAGGATCAGAAGTATCAGTGCCTGTCGCTCCGAAAAGATAACCGTAGGCTTCGTCCCATTTGTGCTCCATAGTTGTGTAAGGACGACCATCTGCTACTACATCGTCATCATTGTCAGTCACATTAGAGCCCGCATCTAGCACAGCAGTACTTAGATAGTTATTCAGCATCTGATCTACTATAAGAGCCCCTATAAGAGACTTATTGACTACTTGATTATATTCTATTCCTTTACTGCTGACATATCTTACAGAGCTCCCATCGGCGATCTGTCCTGCACTACCAGCAGAGGCTAACTGATTTTGATTAGGAAAGACTTCTGCCACCTGTGCTTTTATCCAAGCTTCTATCTCAGACTTGATTTCTGCAGCTTCTACTGTATTCGAAGAGAAAAAGTCTTTTGAGGCTGCTACTTTTGATTTCACACTTTTAGTAGATGCATTTAGAGCATCCTCAGAATAGGGGTTGGCATCAGCGCCACTTAATGTTTCGTTGGAATACATTTCCAATAGTGTACCTTCCGATGTCGAGAAGTCTGATAGTCCATTAATAAGCTCAGTGGCCATTGCTATTCTAGTCGTCTGTCCTGGGAAAGAGACTGTGGAGACGCCTGCTCTGTAGAATTCATAGGATACAGGGTTTTCTATATCAGCCTTAGGACTGTCCTCACCACAAGAAGCCAAGAAAAACACCGTAACAACAGATATTATCGTGATTTTAAGGAATTTCATGGCACTATTTTTATTTAGATTTAGTCTTAATAAAAGCAAAAATAGCAATTTGAATAATAATATGTGAAGCGAAATGCGAATTAGTTTGACCTGATTAAGAGATTTTTATAGGAGGCACTTCTATAAATTCTGGAGGCCAAATATTATGGGGCTGAGATGCGCTAATACCTACTTTTATGAAGCAGACTTTAAGAAAAATAAAACCTTTTCATCCAATCTTTGTCCCTTATTTTGCGTCTACATATTGTATCCACAATCCAATAAAGTGACTATGACTAAATTAATAGCTTTTACAGCCCTTCTTATAATAGGAACAACTGCCAGTTTGTTCTCTCAGAAGAAAAGTACACAAGGAGAGGATTTGCAAGCCATGATGAAAGAACGAAGTGAGATCCTGAAGCGAGAATTGGATGCTGTGAGAGCAGATTCTACTCTGACTGAGGGGCAGAAAGCGCATCAAATAAAACTCAAAAGGAGAGCCTTTAAATCTAGTCTATCAAAAGGAAAGCAGAAAAAAGAGAAAAGATTCACAGACGAAGAAAGTATTGAAATCAAGGCTGCTTTGGAAAAAATTCATCAGGACCCTAAGCTTTCTCATTCCGAGAAAATCATGAAGCGCAAAGAGTATCTATCTGAGTATACCAGAAAGATTAGAGAAGGCAAATACTCCAAAGAGCGGAAACCAAAACCTACAGATCAAGACAAGCAAAGAATAAACGAGGAAGCGAAATCTGCTGCCGAGGCATACAAGAACAAAGGAGAGTATGCCAGAGATCAACGGAATAAGACCAGTTATAAAAACTCCTTCCGAGCCAATAAGAATAAGGAAGCCATCCTTGATAGACTAATAAAAAGGGAGAAAACGGCCATCAAAGAATATAAGCAAGGTAAGATTACTGAAGAGCAGTACCTGCATTATATGGATAAGATTACCAACCTCAGAGAGGAGTTAGAGTACAGATACTAATCCTAAGTAAATATTGCTGTCACGAGATCTTCTATTTTCCCCAAGGTCTTTACCTCTATACCATAGGCCTTTTTAGAAAGGCCCTTTTCACTATACTTGGAGATGAATATGTGCTGGAAGCCTAGTCTTGCGGCTTCTTCTATACGTTGTTCTATTCTATTTACAGCTCTTATTTCTCCAGTAAGACCCAGCTCTCCTGCAAAGCACATTTTCTTATCTACTGGAATGTTGTGCAGGGAGGATATCAAGGATGTTACGATAGAGAGATCTATAGCAGTGTCCTGTACCTTCAGTCCTCCAGCTATATTCAGAAAGACATCATTCTGCCCAAAGAACAGACCCGCTCTCTTTTCTAATACTGCAAGTAGCATGCTCAATCTTCTAAGGTCAAAACCCGTAGCGGACCTTTGTGGATTACCATAGATGGCCTGGCTAACCAGTGCTTGTGTCTCTATCAGCATCGGTCGCATGCCTTCTACTGTGGTTGCGACAGAACTACCACTGAGCTTTTCATCACTCTGGGAGAGCATCAACTCGGAGGGGTTTTCAACTTGCCGTAGCCCAGATGTTTCCATAGCGTAGATGCCTAATTCATCCGTGGAGCCAAATCTATTTTTCTTAGTTCTCAATATTCTATAGATATGATTTCTATCTCCCTCAAACTGGAGTACCGTATCCACAATGTGTTCTAGAATCTTGGGTCCTGCTATAGAGCCTTCTTTATTGATGTGGCCGATTATTATAACTGGGATATAGCTTTCTTTAGCGAAGGCCTGAAGATTGGATGTACATTCCCTCACTTGTGAGATGCTTCCAGCCACAGAATCTACCAAAGGTGATAATAAGGTCTGGATAGAGTCTATGATAAGAATGTCTGGGGTAGTCTTATTCGCTTGTTTGAGTATTTTATTTAGATCGGTTTCGGCGAGGATAGTACAGGTCTTATTTTCTATCCCTATTCTGTCTGCCCTCATTTTGATTTGCTGTGGACTTTCCTCTCCAGAGACATATAAGATATCAAACTGTGATTTTAGAGCCAATTGAAGTAGCAAAGTAGACTTGCCTATTCCTGGTTCACCTCCGATTAAGGTGATACTACCCGGAACCAAGCCGCCCCCTAATGAGCGCATAAATTCTTTATCAGGCAGACTGAGTCTAGGGCTTTTGGAATGTTTGACATTTTGGATGAGGATGGGTTGCTGTTTTATAGCTCCTTCGGCTCTCCATATTTGTTTCTTGTCTTCATGCTTTGAAGTTTTATGTACTTCCTCCTCTATTAAGGTGTTCCATTCACCACAAGCACTACATTTACCCTCCCATTTTGAGGCATTTGTGCCACAATTTGAACACGAAAATACTTTTTTCACTTTCATAAACTGTTGTAAATCAGTGTTTTGTAAATTTTTACTCTTTTTTTATCGATTCCATGTGACCCATTGTCTTTTTATCGTCTAAAAGTAGACGTAAATATAGATTTAGGTCCGATTTGATGTATTTGATATTAATATCTCTTCACAGAGATTCAAGATAGATTGTTTTCAATTGGTTTTTTGGGGTTAACAGAGTGCTGTTTTTATAGATAGCACTCTGTTTCATAAAAATTCTCTTGAAGCAAAAGATAGATTGTTTTCAATTGGTTTTTTGGGGTTAACAGAGTGCTGTTTTTATAGATAGCACTCTGTTTCATAAAAAATTCTCTTGAAGCAGAAGATAGATTGTTTTCAATTGGTTTTTTGGGGTTAACAGAGTGCTGTTTTTATAGACAGCACTCTGTTTCATAAAAAATTCTCTTGAAGCAAAAGATAGATTGTTTTCAATTGGTTTTTTGGGGTTATACAGGGTGCTTCGAGCTTTCGAATGTACCCTGTTCTACATATATTCCCTTTCGCCAATCTATACAGGCCTCCGCTCTCAAGCTTTTTCTACCTTATATAGTTTTGAATTTCCGAGCCCAAGTTTGTTTAATCTGTGCACTACAGATACACGAAGTACTCCGAGCCCATAAGTTATACTTCTAGCCAAGTTAATGGAGGAGGCTTCATCGAAGTACTTAGTTGGACAAGTGACCTCACCTATATCATGACCCGCATAGATAATCTGAGAGAGCATCTGATTATCAAAGATGAAATCATCGGAATTAGAATTGAAGTTGATATCTAGTAAGACTTCTTTGCTGAAAGCTCTGTAACCAGTATGATACTCAGAGAGCTTATAAGAGATCATAATATTCTGAAAGAGGGTCAGAAATCGATTAGCAATGTATTTATACAAAGGCATGCCACCTTTCAGAGCCCCTTTGCCCAGTATTCTAGAGCCTAAGACTACAGGGTAGAGGTCCTCACCTATGATATTAACCATAGAAGGGATGAGCTTAGGTGTATATTGATAGTCAGGATGTAACATGATAACGATATCAGCTCCCAGCTCTAGCGCTTTATTATATAAGGACTTTTGGTTGCCGCCATAACCTTTATTGGTTCTATGACTGATGACATGCTCTATACCTAGGTCTGCTGCTACTTTTACAGTGTTATCTTTACTGGCATCATCGCAGAGTATCAGATGGTCCACTAGATCAAAGGGAATCTCATTGTAAGTCTTCTCTAGAGTTGCAGCGGCATTATATGCTGGCATGACGACCGCGACCTTCTTTCCTTTATACATTACTCATTTTTGTAATGTAAAGATAGACCTTCAAACTTATTTGTAGTATATCCGTTCATTAATAGCTCTAACTTAGCAGTATGAAATATTTGAAGTATATCTTTTTTATTCTTTTGATCTTATTTGTCATAGCTTTTATAGCCCTCAAAGTATTCAGTGAAAAAGAACCTGTAGGCCAGGCTGGTCAGCAGGCTGATGCACTAGCGACTGAGGTCATGGAGAAGCTTAATAAGCAAGCCTTCGACAGCCTCCCTTATTTGCAATGGGAATTCTTTAGACCTGGACAAAAGTACTTCTGGGACAAGCAAAACAATCGTGCTATCATAGAATGGGGAGAGAACAAAGTACTCATGAATCTAGATAGTCAAATGGCAGTGGCTTACAAAGACGGTCAGATTGTAGAAGGTGAAGCACTAGAAAAAATGAAGACCAAAGCCTGGTCTAACTGGTGTAACGATTCCTTCTGGATGATCGCTCCATTCAAGCTGTTTGATCCCGGTACCACACGAGAACTAGTAGAAGTGGAAGAGGAAAATGCCCTTGGTCTCCATGTCAAGTATGCCTCTGGAGGCGTAACACCTGGCGATTCATATCTATGGATAATAGGAGAGGATAAAATACCAACCGGCTATAAAATGTTTACGAGTATCATCCCTCTACAGGGGATGTATTCAAGTTGGGCAGGTTGGGATAATTTTGGTGGAGTACTACTCTCCACTAAGCACAGCATAGCTGGTAAGGAAGTAGAAATGAAAGGTGTAAAAGCAGGAAGAAGCCTACAAGAATTTGGATACACTGAAGATCCATTCAAAGGAATATAATGAAGATAGTAACGTATAATGTGAATGGTATCCGTGCAGCGCTGAAGAAAGACCTAATCGCATGGATAAAGAATGAGAATGCAGATATCGTCTGTATACAAGAGACCAAGTCACAGCAGGAGCAAGTTCCAGCAGAAATATTTGAAGAACTAGGTTATCAAGCCTACTGGCATAGCGCAGAAAAGAAGGGATATTCTGGAGTACTCACCTTATCTAAAGTCAGCGCTGATAAAGTCGTCGAAGGTATGGGCATGTCTAAGTATGATTCAGAGGGCAGAGTACTATCTACTACTTTCGGAGATTGGACCTTGGTCAATTTATATCTTCCTTCTAGTTCTAGTGGCGAAGAGCGACATAAGTTCAAAATGGAGTTTCTAGCAGACTTTGGAAAGTGGACTAAGAAAATGCTGAAGAAACATAAGAACCTAATTATAGTAGGGGATTATAACATTGTCCGACTTGATATCGATATTCATAACCCGACCAGAAAGGATAAGCCGCCTGGTTTCAGACCAGAGGAGAGAGCTTGGATACAGGATTTCTTTTCTAAAGACTTCAGAGATGCCTATAGAGTGATCCATCCTGATCAGAGTGATGAATATTCTTGGTGGAGTTATAGAGCCGGCGCCCGAAAAAATAATAAAGGATGGCGTATAGATTATATCGCAGTAAGTACTTCCTTAGAATCTAAGATCAAGAAAGTAAGACATGGTCATGAAGCCGTGCATTCTGATCATGCGGCTATCATCATGGAAATAGATTTATAGCAGACTGATTTTTTCTATCAGAGCTTGGATCTCCTGAGTCACCTTTTTATTATCACCAGCTAGTTCCTTTGCAGCATATGCAGATTCCTTAGCGACGCGGCTATTCTTTTGGAGAAAAGCAATCTGTGCTTTATTAAGATGGAAGATTGCAGATTCAGGATTAGAACTGATGGCTTTCTCAGCAAGGGCCATGCAATTTTTTAGATTTTTTCTTGAGGTGTTTTTATTCGCTTTCTGAGAAGAGTATCTGCAGAGGGTCGCCGCATCTTCTATCGTCTCTACACCAATAGCTTCTACGAACTCAATAAAGTCACTTATCTTCTCTGCCTCATACAGATTATTAAGATGATAGACTTGTGCTTTTTGGACAGGCTGTGGTCTGTCAGTATACCCATATAACTCTACAGCTCTATCATAATCGGGTCTTGGGTATCCTCTTTCTAGTTCTTTGTTGACTAGAATGTTTATCGTTTGATTGATACGATCTGCACCGATAACTCTTTCGAAGTCTGCTCTGTTTGCTATAAGAAACTTAAATCTGTCTGATCTTGCATCATAGATAAAGTCATGAATGAAGACGATATTTTCATCCGTAGACCAATCATCCTGAGAGGCTAGGTACTTGTCTACGGTTTTGTGATGACTGCCATCCATCAGTTGTATTCTGAAGTAAGATTCTTTTTTGAGAATTTCTGGAGGTAGTTTATCTAGGTCTTGCCCCATGATGTGCACTATCGTACCCTCCTCGTCATCTGTAATGACACTAGGGGTATTGGTTTTTGTATTTGGTTTGGGAGCTTCTACTTTTGGTTCTGCCACTTTCGGCTTTATAGCTTTAGCTACGGAGGGTGACGGTTTTCTTATAGGTGGTGAAGTGCTCTTCTTGGTCTGAGCTTCAACGATCACTTCTGATTTCTTGACCGCTTTTGTTTGACTTGGTCTTGGCTTGTGTGGTGCAGGTGATGTCGTGGCTACAGCAGCTGCAGGATTGTTTATGCTGGTATGTTGATCATTGAAGAACTTGGCGACACTGAGGAGTTCATTAGCGGGGGCTATTCTGTCTAGCTTGCTAAGGACTGTACCATCTGGGGTTACAAAGATCATCGTCGGTAGAAAGACAACTTGATATTCTAGTTCGTAGTCTATGGCTTTTTCTTTTTCCATGTTGACGCGAATATTCACAAAGTTCTTATTGAAATATTGAGCCACAGCGGGATGGTTAAATTCCTTCTCCATTTGCTTACAGGGCAAGCAGTAACTAGCATAAGTATCTATGAATACAAGTTTGTTTTTATCCTTTGCGATGGATAGAGCAGTAGCCAAGCTAACCTCATTAAAATGGAGTTTATTCTGAGCAGAACAAAATGTAATCGTAAATAGTAATAAAAGAGTAAGTCTCAAATTCAAAATGTTCAGATCAATAATGTTGGGGGCAATAAAAAGTTAGAACTTAAATATTGTCTAAATATTTAATGATACGTTCAAATTTTTCAGTGTCTTGCTCACGGGAATTTGCGACTTCGATGGCTTGATTTGTCACTTTACGTGCTTCCTCATACTTCTTGCAGTCTAGTAATAACTGAATATATTCAGAATAATTGCCTAACGAGTCATCTCTTTTTACTAATTCCTTACAGACATCACAGGCATAGGGCTTCGCATCTTTTTCGTAGGCAAAATCTCCTTTAAGAGCACTGATATGATTTCTAAATACTTCGTGATCTTTTTTGCCGTATTTCTTGAGATATTTAGCTGCAAGCTTTTTCCATTCGGTATAGTCTCCTGTCAGTTTATAATACTCTAACCAAGCTTCTTGCTCGAACTTTTTAGCATCTCCAACTTTAGCTACTTTGAATTGTGTAATAGCTTCTGTCAGTAATTCTTGGTAATCATATTCTACAGCTTTGCCGACAGTCTTCATACAGACCGCCGAGATCTTATCTATGAATGCTTCTTCAGTATTAGACTTTATAGCTTCTCCTTTTAGTTGGATCAGTTGGTCATATAATTTTGAATCTGATTCTGTCACAGCGACCATCAGAAAGTCTGCTTTTTGAGTAGCTGAGATATCAGGATTAGATTTGATATACTCATTGGAAATCTTGAGACTAGGCTTGCCTACTTTGACGAGTTCTTTTACATAATTGTAGACGAGATCATAACTTCTGTCCCCTTCCTCATATTTTTCAGCATAGTCTCCTGATCTATCATTACTCTTGATAGCAAGTTTTCCTAGGGCAATAAGGTCGTCCGCTTTCTTGCCTCCAGTCACTTTTTTGACCATTTCTCCATCACCTGTCAGAAAAAAGAGAGTAGGGTATGCTGAGACTGGAAACTGTGATCCAAATGATCTTCCATCTGGTGTCTCCATATCTAATTTGAGATTGATAAAATTCTCATTGAAAAAAGCACCTACTTCAGCTTGTGTAAATACTTCCTTAGCCATTCTTTTACATGGCCCACACCACTGAGCATAAGCATCTACAAATAATAACTTGTTTGTTTTTTCTGCTTCAGCTACAGCATCTTGCCACTCACCATGAAAGAATTCTATACCTTGGCAGAATGCAGATGTAGACAGTAACAGTGCGAATATTATCCCAGTAAATCTCATTTGTTATTAGCTTATATACAAAAATGAACAAAAAGGCTCTCAGAAGCACTAATAAGACGATTTTTATATCTGCTATGTTTTTATTTAACACCACTCTAACACCGTGAAAATGGGCACTTTGTCCAAAAGGCAGCTTTTTCTAAATCATGTTGGGCAGACCAGCACTTATCCGCTGATGTTGGAAATAGAAAAAGCAGAAGGCATTTATATCTATAGTGCAGAGGGGAAGCGCTATTTTGATTTAAATTCAGGGATCTCAGTGAGTTCATTAGGTCATCGACATCCTAAGGTTATCGAAGCCATAAAGGCACAATTAGATAAGCACCTACATACTATGGTGTATGGCGAGCATGTTCAAGCCCCGCAGGTAGCTTATGCCCATTTATTGTCAGAACAATTAGACCCCTCTCTTGATGCGGTGTACTTTCTTAATTCAGGCTCTGAAGTCATAGAGGCCGCAATGAAGCTGGCCAAAAAAGCAACGGGTAGATATGAAATCATAGCTGCAAGATCTGCCTACCACGGCAGTACTCAAGGTGCAGAATCTCTAAGATCAGATCATGAGTACTCTTCAGCTTTCATGCCCTTGCTACCACATATCAAGCATATCACCTTCAATAGTATATCAGATCTAGAAAATATTTGCTGTAGGACGGCGGCAGTCATTGTAGAGCCTGTACAAGCAGAAGCTGGAGTTATCCCACCAGATCCAGGATATCTCACGGCACTGCGTAGACGTTGTACTGAAACGAAAACTTTACTGGTCCTAGATGAGATACAGACGGGCTTTGGAAGAACGGGACGATTGTTTGCACATCAAAAATATGACGTAGTCCCAGATATGCTCTGTATCGGTAAGGCGATGGGTGGAGGGATGCCTATAGGAGGCTTGGTCGCAAGTAAGTCCTTGCTAGATCAGTTTACTCAGGCACCAGATCTAGGACATATTACAACCTTCGGAGGTCATCCAGTAGTATGTGCTGCTGCTAAGGCCACTTTAGAAACTTTGTTAGAAGGAAATCTAGTAGAAGAAGTGTTAGCCAAAGAAGCTTTTATAAAACAAAAATTACAACATCCAATCATAAAGGAGGTTAGAAGTTCTGGTCTGATGATGGCAGTAGAGTTGACAAAAAGAAAATATCTTAAGCACGTAGTGAATCATGCTTTTGAATTAGGGGCTTTGATAGATTACTTTTTATTTAATAATAGAAGTTTCCGATTAGCACCCCCGCTTATATATTCTATGGAGGAACTGGGTCAGGCGATGGATATTCTCTTAGCCGCACTAGATTTTGCTGACGCTAAATACAAGAAAAAACTATGAGTTATTTTAAACATGAAACTGCCATTGT
>CAKZVK010000010.1 GCA_937921825.1 uncultured Saprospiraceae bacterium | reverse complement strand
ACATAAAAAGGGCTTTTTCTTTTCGACCAAAACGAAGTGACGCGGAGAAATCTTCGTGCTCTTATCGTGCCCGACTATTAATTGAAGTCTAGTTCCAAAATTCAATGGCTCATTGCGAGAACGAAGATACCTCTGTTCCGCTCCGCTACAATCGGCATGAAAAGGTGTTTTTCATTTCGACTACAACGGAGAATTAGACATGAAAAAAAGTACTACTTAATAAAATGCTTTAGCATTATGATCTCCTTATTCTTCAGCTTTCTACTCCATCCTCTGGGTAAGTCCTTCTTAGTCAGACCAGCGAAGTAGACCCGGTCTAGTGCCTCTACCGTATAATTAAGATGTTCGAATATTCTTCTGATGATCCTATTCTTCCCACTATGTAACTGAATGCCGATATGATTAGGAGGTAGTTCTTGTATGTAAGTGACCACATCAACGACTGCTTTTCCATCTTCTAGTTTGACGCCTTTATCGATCTTTTCTAAGTCCTTTTCTGATAAGGGCCTATCAAGGACTACCTGATAGATTTTCTTTACGGAGCTAGAGGGATGCGACAACTTATAAGCAAGGTCTCCATCATTGGTCATAAGTAACAGCCCTGTTGTATTTCTATCCAATCGTCCTACAGGATTTATTTTTACTTTCACTTTGTTCTGCACGATATCCCAGACAGTCTTACGGCCTCTTTCGTCATGCATGGTCGTGATGACGTTCTTCGGTTTATTGAGTAAGAGATATACTTTGTTTTTTACTACCCTGAGTCTCTTACCTTGATAGACAACCTCATCTTCTTCGGTTACTTCTATCGCTGGATTCTTTTCTACTTTCCCATTGACAGTAATCTGTCCTTCTTTGACCAATTCGCCTGCTCGACGCCTAGAGCATACTCCCGCATGAGCAATATATTTATTGAGCCTCATTTTCATAGTGTAAAGGTAGGGATTTTAAGGGGTAAGGGTTGAGTATAGTGGTTTTGTGGGTACGGTGGGTTAGAAGTGAACAATGGGTAAGAAATAAATAGATCTCAAAGTCAAAAGAAAGTACTCGTGATGGAGCAAATTGCCTTGGGAATGAAAAGATTTACGGCCCTCCAGGTTGCTGACATCACCAAGATGATTATAAGCGGAGCCGCCCCAAAGGGCGGCGTCCATCTTATATGTTATGTTACATGCTGGTAATGACTAACTATGTGTGAATATCTTTGTATAAAGATGTAACTCTTTCAAGAATGTCATTCATATCTGGAAATTTTCGATTGTTTAAGCTAGTCTCAATGTTGTGCTTTTTAAAATCATTAAAACCATTTTGAATAGTATCTGAAATTATTGATTTAATAAATTGTAATAATTCTAAATCAACTATTTTAATAAATTCTTCATCAAGATAAACGAACACTGAATCTGCTGAGTAAGTTTTACTTTTATTGTATGCGTACCATTTTTCACGAAAACCTAATAATAAAATGTTGGTTTCTTCTGATAGGAATGGTATCGTGCTAAATACTTTCTGAATATCAGAAACTTCATATAAATTTTCATAGACTTCTACATAAATTCTGTAGTCGTAAATTAAACATATTAAGTCGTTTAACATTTCAAATTCATATGGATAAATATTTCTGAATGTTCTCATAAAAAGAAAAGGTCTAGCATTTCATCAGTAATGTCAGAGATAGGAATATGTGTTAGTTCCTGAAATATTGGATTAGTTTTCAGATACTTAGTTCCATTGTGTATAAATTCATTTTGGACTCCAGTTGGGCTCATCCAGTCTCCAGTAGTTGTCATAAAGCTAGTTCCTTGACCGGGTAGAGCTTTGATAAATCTTGAATAAGGAACCTTTTTGTTTTGTATTTGACTTCCAGGTACTTCATCCATCAATCTAAAATGATGACTACTAGGATTGAGATTCCAAACTAAGCCATCAGATTTTGTAGCTAGTTTATTGTGAGGAAGGTCCTTCCACGCTTGAGGAAGTTTCGCAAGTACTTTTTGTCCACCAGCCAAAGAGAATACTTTATTCCATAATGTAAATATTTTCTTTACTTTATTCCATCCATCTCGAATATTATCTGCCTTTCGAATTACTTTAATAACCTCGTCTCCTGGCACAATTGCCGAAACGATTCCAATGCAACCCCAAAAATAATTCCCTTGTTCAAAATCGTTGTAAGCCCCTATTAAATCACCAATTCCAGGCGTAAATTCCAATAAAACTGGAAGTAACTCTTCTCTAAAGGCCTCCATAGCTAATCGCCATTGATATGGGTCTTCAGGGGCTACGCCGACCTTCGACATAAAAGTATCATACATGGTTTGTGCGGCATAAGTTGCATCCAGTCCATACGAATTAACTAAATCTTGAATACTAGGAACTGCTGTGCTATAATCACTATTAATTAATAGTGAAGTATGCTTTTGTTCTATGAACTTAAAAAGCGTTTCTTCTACAAACTGTTGACCTTGAGAACTGGTGGGTTGTGCCGTATCCACAACATCGTCAATGACTAAACCATAGTCAATCGAGAAATCTGCATACTTCAAAAAATCTTGTAAGCCATTAAACTTACTTTCATTGTCTAAATAATACTGTAACACTTGCTTTGCTGCTAAAACTTCCTCTACATCATTTTCATCAATTGAGTTTAAAAAAGAATAGACCCCAGCTGACTCTAAAGAATTAGCATTATGTTCTAAAATTTGCATGATCTGTGCTATAATACTTGGCGGTATTAATCCAACGAATTCAGCAATTTCTGTATGGATACAAGCAGACCCAACCGCTTCATTTTGTGTATTTGAATTATTATCATGACACCTATTTATAATTTGGCTTATTAGTGTTGTCGGAGAAGTGTTACCTGTATTATTTGTTCCACCTCCGCCAGAGGAATTATCACCACCAAAGCCACCACATAATTCACATGAGCCTGATCCTCTAATTTCATTATTTTGATGACAATATGCACCTGTTACAATATACTCAGTACATCTATATACCCAATTAGGTCCTTCACAGGGATTTCTTAGTGTAAGCTTGTCTTCATCTAATGGCTGGATAAATATGCAGCCACAAATTGTAACAATTTGCGAATTACGAAGTCCTAATTTCTCATCATCAATATCTATTAGTTCCTCATGACTCATTAGATCCGAATCAATAATTCCAAATATTTCTTGATCGAAAAGTGATAACACAAAAGCAGCAAATTCATTTTCTTCATCACTGTAAGTACCACTATTGATGTATCTTCTTTCAAGTAGTCTAAAATGAAAGGATTCTTTACTTACATCATCAGGAAATGCAAGTATTAATCCTGTAGCAACTTTGTCTTCGATACTAATCAAAGGAATTATCAGTGCATTATCTGTATTGTTTGGTCTAATTGTATAATTCCATGCAATGTAACCCACATTATGAATCATGTAGCTCACATAATTGGTGTCGATATTCTGAACATAAAGATTCACCAATGCCGCATCAACTAGAGGGTCGATACTTCTTCCTTCCAGCTTAGGTAAAACATATGGGTTTAAAGACTCTGCCGCTCCTTGAGTAAAGAAGGTTTTTTGTTGTCCCGACAATTCTGAAAGATGCTCTGAGGTAAAATCTGTAAAATTAAGGTCACTTAATTCTTCTTTCTGGCATGAATAAAATGAGAATAAAACGAAAAGCAGAAAGTAATATTGTAATTGCTTCATAGGTAACTCAAGTACTATGCACTAGAAGTGCATAGGTTAATTTACAATGAATGAAATTCATTTATTCAAGTATTATTCTATCATCATTGCCCTTGTCTTTACGATGATGTTCTAAATAATCATTCACAAGCTCATCAGTTATATTACCAGTACTCCAGGCTCCATATCCAATTGCCCAAAAGTGACGACCCCAATATCGCTTCTTCAATTCTGGGAACTCTTCCTGTATCCTTCGTGAACTCCTTCCTTTTAATCTCTTA
>CAKZVK010000009.1 GCA_937921825.1 uncultured Saprospiraceae bacterium | reverse complement strand
CTTCCACCAGGTAGTGCCTCAGGAGACAAGAGTTGATTGAGGTCTAGAGAATCTCCTAAGCATACCAGTGCGGCATTGTCTTGACCAGCGTTAGTACCTGAGCTGAGATTTATTATTAGTTCAGCAGTTTTTTCTGGGCAGGCATTTGTCGCCTCTAGAGTATATGTGAAAATGTACTGGTCATCAGGAAGACCAAAAAAATCTGCATTTGAGTAATCTGTAAATGCAAGTAGTTGTCCTGAATTCAAGTCCCATTGTCCTCCTTGATCTGGAAAGTTTAGAAGTTCAAAAAAGTCTTGAGGTCCGTCACCCGAGCATAAAAATATTTCTGTGCTATCCCCTGCAAAAGGTGCCGCTACGGCACTGATCATGACATTAGCATTGGCAATTGGACAACCTGGTCTTTCTATAGTATAGTTAAGAGAATAACTCAGACCACTGGTCATATGACTCAAGTCTAAGTCAACAGGGTTGTTGTAATCAAAATCAGGAATATTCGACCCACTCCATATCCCTCCAGAATCAGCTCCTGGTAGAAGACTGAGCAGGTCAGTAATTATGGTTTGCTCACCTTGACAGACAATAAGAGTCGTATCTAGACCTGCATTGGGTTCAGTGACAACTTCTATTCTAAATGAATCTAGAAATGTGCACAAGGTGTTTTGATACTGCGCAGTATCAGCTATAAAGATCGTTTGGTTTGTAGAGATAACATCTCCTGGAGATAGTAAACTGTTTGCTTCAAAATCAGCGGAGCTAGCATACTGAGCACTAGGAGTGGTTACAGGTCCTGAGAAAGCAGGTAGTACCACTTCGCCACAGGAAATAGTATCATTGAGTACAGTATGGTTAGGACTCGGCTGTATCATGAAAGTGTATAACTTTTCAGACTCGCAAAGATCGGTAGGATCAAAAATGTATAGGCTATCTAGCAGGTCTCCATTAGGGAGATTGATAGTTGTAAAATTCAGTAGGTCACCTGATTCATATTTGGTGCCCATCCCCTGAGGTTCCGTGTAGTAAGCAGCACCGGCAGTGAAGGGTTGTATTTCTGGTAATACTAAAGAGTCGCAGATGATGTCTGGGATATCAGCTTGATAGTCTATGTAGGTTCCTTGGAGAGCACGAATAGGCATAAGACTCTGAGTGATTATTGCTTGGCAGCCTGTGATATCTTCTACGGACTGTATGAATATTTCACCTGGAAAAGCAGCAGTTGGGACATTGAATACAGTAATATCACTAGCCAGTTCCTCTATCTCTACTTCTGTCACACTAGGGTTGTGACAGATTCTTATAGCATGGATAATACCTAGATTGGTTCTGGCATAGTTTATAGTGTTATTAGGAGCTAGAAGATTCCAAGTGCTCGCTGAGGTAAAACTGAAAGGAGCCGTTCCATTCTCGATATCTAAAAGTATATCCCCTCCTAGTAGAGTGGTGCATTCTCCCTCACATAAAGGTGGCACATTGGCTCTGACTGCAACAGAAAAATTAGGTCCTGCAGACTCCTGAACCTCTGCATCCATAGAGGGTACGAGGAAATAAGTAAGCATTACAACACTTACTACGGATAATAATAATGAAACTGATTTTATCAAGATGCTAGACTCTCTGTATATAATGACTGGAATACATAGGCAAACCTACTACATAAACGCATTTAAATTGCGATTGTGACAGCTCTAATTAATTGAACCCCAAAAAATCAGGGTATTACCTTAGAAGGGTGATGTTTCCATGCAAAACCTGCGGACCTGAAACTGGGTCAGTAAACTCAAGGACGTAGAGATAGACCCCTTGTTCTAGGTTCTGCCTATCATTTTCACCCCAGCCCAGAGCATCATCATTTGTAGGGAAGTCGACCATAGAGAACACTTGATTACCCCATCTGTCATAAATAGTCAAGGCATCCATAATGAGCTCGTTTTCGCTCATAATAAAGAATGAGTTATTCAGGGGATCACTAGTACTTATAGAATTAGGAATATAAAGCCTGAGGGTAGAATCTATAGTTGTCTGGTCATCTTCTGGCAGGAGATTTATTTCAGAACTATAGATGCAACCATCCTCAGAGACAATACTGACCTCAATGAGTTCTGCTTGCGATATGCTAGCCACAGGATTCTCACAGATAGTACAATCTAAAAGGCTAGCTGGAGACCAATTGTATTCACTGATTGGGACATCACTGACTACAGAAAGTTGGAAGGTATTATTGCCTAAATTTTCAGAATCTATACTTACTGTGGCCTCTTCAACAAAAACCTCAACGGTCACGATACTGTCGCAGCCATTCTGAGCAACTAAGCTGCTTGCATTCATCGTGTTAGTAGCATTGTATAGGATGCCATTGATAGTGGTGTCTTGATCTGTACAGAGGTCTATTTCTATGAATGTTTCCTCTGTGTCTAGCTGGATGATTTCGATGTTATAAACACTATCACAACCTATCGTATTCTCAATGTATTCTGTACCAGTAGGATTCGAAAAATTATAAGTCCTACCATTGAATTCAAAATCCATATCATCACAGAGTGCTCTGGTGAAGTCACGGCTATCTAACGCAGTCAGATTAAGAGTTACGTTCATCACACTGTCACAACCAAAGACGGTATTCAGGTTAGTAGAGATAGTGCCAGAGGTATTTTCAGCATGAAAGAGTTCGTTGCCAATTACAATTGTATCATTGGCACAGAGGTCAATAATCTGATCATAGGATTCTGGATAAAAATCTATGACTACATTCACCATGCTGTCACATCCTCCTACAGCCTCACCCTGTAAGATGGAAACACCAGAGGAATTGCTCAGGTCATAAACCTGGTCCCCCAGAGGAAAGTTGTCTTCAGGACAGAGAGTCGTATTGAAGTCGCCAGTGATTACCTCATCGAAGAAGCTGACAGTAACCATAGTAGAACTATCACAGCCGAAAGCGCTTAGGGTAGGCGAGGGTACTTCTCCAGTAGTAAAGTCGGCATCGAAGACAACACCATCTATTTCTATAGAGTCTCCAAAGCAAAGTTGGGTATCAAAAGGCCCTACAGCCTTGTCAGTAAAATTTAAAATTAGATTTATAGTAGAGTCGCAACCAAAGGATGAGGCACCTAATAAAACGATAGTGGTGTCTAGGTTTTCTTCGAAGCTAAAACCTGGAATCTCAGTATACACTTGGCCAAGACAGAGGTCTTGCTCTAGGTCACGAGAATCTTGGGGAAAGTTGTCAATGTCTATATGGATAATAGAATCACAACCATTGCTTCGTGCTTCCATGATGCTGGTAGATTCAAAATAATCTTGTCCACCTACCGTCATAAAACCACCTGGGCAGAGGGTCGTATCTATTGCTAGTTGGAAGTCTTCAAGTATGGTCAAGGTCTGGGATAGATCTAAGCTCTTTGACTGACAGTCGTATGGGGTGCCTTCAATGCTATTCACATCTATCTGCACCACAGGTCCTGCGCCCATAAAAAAGGTGTCACTATTCATCGAGGGGGTATCAAAATTGATACTAGGGCAAAGGGTTAAATTGAGTACTCCATTAGAAGAAACAATGCTAATCGAATTAATATCAGTCATCAGAGGTCCTCCACTAATTAGAATTTCGAATAAGCCATCGACGTTGGTACTGATCTGAGCTTCTATGCATTCTTCATCGTCAAAACACATTTCTGCTTTTGATAGAGCCAGCATGACTTCAGAATCAGGTGTTGTCTCTAAACTAAATACTGAGGTGTCTGCATCGCAACCAGGTGCTGCAGGTATTATGTAAGTAAATTCTGTATCCTCAGAAAGACTGATGACATCCTCAATGTTTGTGGAGAGATCTGAACTCAAATAGAACTGACCTCCTGGTGTTTCGTTCTCTAGGTAATTGGTTAAGTTGATCGTTTGGCTTTCACAAACAATATTATCTGCCGAAGGTACGCCTGCAGAAAGTTCATCTGATATGCCCACTGTAATAAATGCTGTATCAGAAACACAACTATTATTAGTCGATGCAACGATGTATTCCACCATCACTTGATCATTGAGAGAAACAGGAATCCAATTAGTAGGATCTGCTACTGGGAAGCCATCTTGTAAGAAAGTGCCATTGATATCAGCATCTGAGGATAGCAAGGAGTTCATATTTATTCCTTGTCCTCTACATATAGTTGTGACGTTATCTTCCCCGGCATTCAAGCTTTCTAGTATCGTTATTTCAAAGCTCCCCTCTGGCATTTCGCAAGAAGAATTAGGATCAGTCATTATGGTATATACGATTTCGTATACACCTGGTTCTACATTACCACCAAATACCCAAGCTGGTGCAGGACCAAGCGGCACACATACCCCATTAGGATCGATGACTTTAAAGCCAAAGAGTGGATCATTACCAGTTATATAATCTCTGGGATCTACGATTCCTGCATTAGAACAAATTGTATCATTTCTGGCGACACCTAATGCTGGTGAAGGTGTGACTTCTATTGTAAGTGTAGAGTTAGAAACTGCACATCCAGGCTTTTCTATAGTGTAGAATATTTCTTGAGGGCCTTCTGTAAGAACGCTGAGGTCCACGGCAGTTGGATCTACGATTTCAAAATCCACTGGATTGCCGTCTATCTCGAAGGTGCCATCTTGATCTGGATTTCTGAGTAGTTCATAAAAGTTCGCTAGCTCACTATATCCTTGGCATATTGTAAACAATGAATCCCTTCCTGCATAAGGATCGCTAACGATTGTCAGAGTATTGATAGAACTTCTATCTGCACAGTAAGGGTTATCGTCCGTACCTTCTATGCTGTATATGATTCTGTAGTCACCATCAGAAAGATTAGATATATCCCAACTGCTTGGATCGGGGATTATGAGTTCATTTTGATTAGCATCCGCAATAAACCACGTCCCACCTGTGTCAGGATTGCCAAAAAGAAAAGGAAGGTCTAAAGGCCCTACATTAGAACACGTTTCTAGGAGGGTTAGGGCGCCTACATTTGCAGGGGGTATTACTTCTATAAAGACGGTGCTCGTCTCTGGCAGGCACCCGGGAATGTTTATTTCATACTCGACAGTATAGTTGCCTTCTTTCAGGTTAACAACTTCCACCTCTGTAGGGTCGGCAAAATTAAGAGCTGCCGTAGAAGTAAACGTGCCATTCATATCTGGATTACTCAGTAGGGTAAAGAAGTCTAGATCTCGGTTGTATAATTCGCAGATCACTATTGAGCTGTCTTGACCAGCATTAGGCGCTGGAATAATTTCTAAGAAGAAAGAATCTTGCGCATAACAGGCACCTGGACCATTGACGAAAGCCACACTATCTCTATAGTAGATTTGAGTGCTTTGTGTAATAGGTAATACAGGGTTAATAAGGTTCGTGAAGTTTCTATCTGTAGCGTACTCTAGATTCGGATTAATATTACTAGGTGGTGGTAGTAGCCCTTGGTCGCAGAACTGAGGTTGTACGGGCACATCTAGGATAGGCGTTCTCCCTATTTCAAAAACGATAGTATCTATGGTAGCACAAGCGCCACTCTGAGTAGGGTCGTAGAGGTATAAGGTGTCCAGCACATTAGTACCTGCATTAGCACTAGTATGAGTGATCGTATCACCTCCTTGGAATCTAGTCCCCCCTGTGGCACTAGTAAAGTATCCTACGGTAGGTGACGGTGGTGTAATAGGCGGAAGGAATAAGGTATCGCAAACCTGATCAGGAATACTAGCCATGTAGCTGGTGCCTCCTAGGAAGATTAAAGGAATATGAGCGGTGTCTTGGCAAGGGATACCGCCTCCTTCATTTGTCACTAAGAGGTATAGTATATCGAGGCCAAAAGATTCCTCTATTTCATCGCCTTCAAAGTACTGTATACCGCTACCATCTGGTTCTGTATTGTACTCATACACCATATCGTTTTCATTATCGATTACCGGCTCTGGCAATTCTATAGAGCCACAGGCGCTTAAGCTGCCAGAAGGCGAAATGATTTCCGGTTGAGGATTTGAGTTTATAGCTATGCTGATCTGATTATTACAATTTGGTGCAGCTTCATCATAGATGATAAGCGAACTTATACCGGGAGGAAAGTCTATTATTGTATTGGGTTGGTAAGGGCCGTCTGTAAGTCCAGAATCAAGATAGTACTCAGGGTTATTTTCGTTTTCAATAATGACCAGATTAGAAAAGGGTGGTAGAATCAATTCTTCTCCACAAAAATCTAGAGGTTCAATATTGAACTGCATAAAACTCGGTCTGAGATTTATATCAAATTCTAGTTCTATAATATCCGAATAGCATGGATCATCATAGACCACTGCCCATACAGGATTATTGCCAGCTATATCATAGTCTGATGGATTGCTTATGGCGCTGGTCACATCAGTATCATCATCTAGCCAGATCACAGCTCCTGATCCTCCATTTAAGATATCAGCCTCATGCTGTGTAAGATCGTAAGTGTTATTAGCTTCTAAGCATATGGGGTCAAGGTTAGGTTGCTGAATAGAAGGAGTGGGCGCTAAATTCAGATCAAATGATCCACCATTAATTGTACCAATACAGCCATTGCTATCCGTTATATTTTCTATGTCTATCGCAATACTTCCTCCAGACAGTTGCCATATCACATCTGGTATTATAATTTGGACCGGATCAGTGCCCGTATCCCAATCAGGGAATAGTCCTCCGTCTTCATGACAAATTTGAAAAGTATTATCACCTATATCAAACCCAAATGGAAAAGGTATCGTAATCCCATTGACACTGAAGGTAACAGAGTAGGGTTCTGCACCACCGCTTAGCCCGACTTCCATATGTTCTCCACTTTCCGTACAGCTCTCTGGACATAAATCACCTCCTCCGAGTAGCGTCGCCGTAAATCCTGATACGACACTAATTGCTACCACATCAGAGTCAGTGCAGTTGTTGCTATCCGTCACAGTTAGGTTGTAATCATGATTGCCAGTACCTGGCAGGTCTGAACCAGAGACAGTTGTATTTTGATTATTGCTCGAGAATCCGTTTGGCCCTGACCAGTTCCAGGCTGTGCCGTTTGGTCCTGTCCCTTGTAGTTCTATATCTTGCCCTTCACAGACAGTAGCGCTGGTAGCACTCGCCATAATGTTTAGAGTGCTAGGAATTTCCTCTAGTTCTACATTATCTATTCTGATGCCTTCTGTCACTGCTTGAGAACCTACTTGTATTCTGATTTGTACATCAGTACCGCTAAATAGATCAGAGCTCACAGAATCCGAATCTCCAGTATCATAACTTGTGTTACAAAATTCATTGTCTACGCTTGGATCAAAATATTGGAAAGCACCTCCATCGACAGCATATTCAAAACTTAGCCAATCTTCTCCACAGCCTGGTGTACATTCAAAACCATAAGGCCCTGGAATAGTGGTATCATTAAAGAAAGAAAAATCCACATTAATCTGAACCTGGCATTTGCCAGAGATGTCTAGTGGGTCAGTCGTGTAGAAGTTTTCCAGATCACCACCACCTGGGAAACCACCTGGGCAGTTTGGATCACAGCCTGCACCTTCCAGATCTATAAAGGCCATAGAGTTTGATTGGATATCAACCACATTTTCACTTGGTGGATAACTTAGCCAGCCAGTAAAAACATTGCCACAATCTCCTGAGGATTCCCAATTTGCTTGATCTGCGACGAAATCTACAGTATAGAAAACCTGAGATAAGACAGGTGTCATGAAGCAAAATACTCCCAAGGCCGCAGGCGCAAAACCCTTCAGGTATCTGAGGAGGATATGGGCTATATATCTCGTAGTTGGCATAGCTTTCTTAATTCACTATGTAATATAGTTATTCTGATATTCCCATAAATCAGAACTGAGAAATTAAATATTAACTTAGCTGGCTTAAAAGTTAAATACAAGAAAAATGAGTCAGAATCTCAGTGAACAAGAGCTAATACGTAGAGAAAACCTTCAGAAAATGATCGATTTGGGTCTAGAACCCTATCCGAGCAAAACCTTTCCTGTGACTCATCTAGCCAAGGAAGTCCATGAAGGATTTAAAGAAGGCAGTACAGATTTCCAAGAAGTCACCTTAGCAGGTCGATTTATGAGTCGTAGAATCATGGGAAAAGCCTCTTTTGCAGAGATACAAGATTCGTCAGGGAGAATGCAGATCTATGTCTCTAGAGATGATATCTGTCCGGGGGAGAATAAAGACCTCTATAATCAAATGTTCAAGAAGCTGCTAGACCTTGGAGATTTCGTAGGAGTAACAGGACATGCATTTATCACTAAGACAGGAACACTATCCATACATGTGAAGGAATTTACCCTATTGAGTAAGTCTCTTAAGCCACTACCGATAGTCAAAACAGATGCAGAAGGAAACTCCTATGATGAAGTCACAGATCCAGAGTTTAAATACAGACAGCGGTATGTAGATCTTACAGTCAATCCTGAAGTAAGAGAAACCTTTGTCCAAAGATCTAAAATGATCAATGCGATGAGAAACTTCATGGCAGAGAAAGGATACCTAGAAGTGGAGACACCAGTATTACAACCCATGTATGGAGGGGCAGCGGCAAGACCTTTTAAGACACATCACAATACCTTAGACGTTCCATTCTATCTAAGAATAGCCAATGAGCTATATCTGAAGAGATTGATAGTAGGAGGATATGATGGGGTCTTCGAATTCGCCAAAGACTTCCGTAATGAAGGGATGAGCCGTTTTCATAATCCAGAGTTCACTATGATGGAACTCTATGTGTCCTATAAGGATTACGAATGGATGATGGATTTTACAGAAGAGATGCTGGAGTATGTTGCCCTACAAGTGCATGGTACGACGGATCTTCAAGTAGGGGAGAATACGATTAGCTTTAAGAGGCCATGGAAGCGTTATACGATGTTCGGAGCTATAGAGCACTTTACGGGTATAGATTGCTCTGAGATGGATGAAGAGGCTCTACGTCAGACTGCTAAAGACCTCGGTATCCACGTAGATAAGGAACTCGGAAAAGGAAAAATAATAGATGAGATCTTTGGTGAGAAATGTGAGCATGAATTGATACAGCCCACTTTCATTACGGACTATCCAGTAGAGATGTCTCCACTAGCTAAGAAGCATCCGACCAAGCCAGGTATCGTAGAACGATTCGAAGGTATCTGCAATGCTAAAGAAATCTGTAATGCCTTCTCTGAGCTCAATGATCCTATAGATCAGAGACAAAGATTCGAAGATCAGTTAGAGCTAGGAAAGAGAGGGGATGAAGAAGCGATGCAGCTGGATGAAGATTACCTTAGAGCTTTAGAATATGGAATGCCACCTACAGCAGGTATCGGTATAGGTATAGATCGTCTTGCAATGATAATGACTAATCAGAAGAGTATCCAAGATGTCCTTTTCTTCCCGCAGATGAAACCGGAGCGAGCGGTTGTCAGCGAAGCTGACAACGAAACAGACTAAATGTCTGTTTCGAGCGAGTGAACCGAAGCATCAGTTTCGGGAGGGCTGACAACGAAACAGACTAAATGTCTGTTTCGAGCGAGTGAACCGACTTGTCAAACGAGGCATGGGTATAGTGCATTTTACCGCACTATTCAATGTGAATTATACTTTAGAGCCAATAGGTTTGATGTAAAGTGCATTTTATTGCTCTTTTACTAGTGGTTTTTTTATGGTCTTTGAGAAATTCAAACCATTTTTTGATCAACTGGGTGGTAGATCAGCTCTATATGAGGGGTATGCGGATAGGTATGTTGTCTTTATCATTTATTATAGGCTGAGTATACAGTAACTTATAGCTAAAGCATGAAGACTAATCGCCATTATTGTTATTTATATTGCTTTATCCTATCACGAGAATGTTTTTAATAATTCTGTTGCAGCCAATTTACCCAGTTCATTAGACGCTAAAGGGCTTGAGCCAGTAATTAATTTTCTGTCAACACAAACGGTTTTATCCATTTTCGTATTCATTAAGTTTGCTCCAAGGGATTTTAGTTGTTCACTTAAACCGTAAGGCATTTTTCCAGGCAGATAACCAATCATCGGTGTTTTGTTATCTACGGAATCAGGAAATACAGCTAAGTTGTACCCTTTGTATAAAAATTCTTTATTGTCTAAAGTAGTAGAAAGGAATGCTCCTGGACCGTGACATAGACTTATGGTAAACAGTTCATTTTGATGTGCCCACCGAAGTATTGTATCAACATTCCTGTCTTCAGGAATACCTATCATAGCTCCATGACCACCAGGAATAAACACAGCTGCATATCTTTCTGATTGTTCGAGAGACGTATTTATGAAATCCAAAAGACTTATAGGTTTATCAAAATTTGTTTTATACTCATTGTAAATGGCTTTAACATGTTCGTCTTTCTTAGGGAAGGCCCACATTTCAAAAATTGCTGGTTTTCCAGA
>CAKZVK010000008.1 GCA_937921825.1 uncultured Saprospiraceae bacterium | reverse complement strand
GCTGAGACCACTATGGTAGCAGGTGCTACAGTGACCTTATGGGAATGTGACCCAGCGACAGGACTACCTAGTTCTACGGTGACAACGACAACGACAGCAGCAGATGGAACCTATACTTTCGGTGGCCCAGACCCAGCGACGGGAGCATGCTTACTAGATCCGACTAAGACATATGCCGTAGAGATCGCAGCTCCTACAGGAGCAGGGGAGACCTACGAAGGGTATAGCCTGACAGATGGTACTGCTGATGCGGCTTGTGTAGCGGCAGGGGAGAGTGATGATGTAGATGGTACGACAGGTATTTCTACCTGTTATGATCCTTCGGATCCTGCAGCTGATAATATAGATGCCGGTATCACCCCACCATGTGAGGAGATAGGCGGAGAAGTATATGTAGATACAAATAACAACGGTTGCCAAGACGCTGCTGAGACCACTATGGTAGCAGATGCTACAGTGACCTTATGGGAATGTGACCCAGCGACAGGACTACCTAGTTCCACAGTGACGACGACGATGACGGCTGCAGATGGGACTTATAGTTTCGGTGGACCAGACCCAGCGACAGGAGCTTGCTTACTAGATCCTACTAAGACTTATGCCGTAGAGATTGCAGCCCCTACAGGAGCAGGAGAGACCTACGAAGGATATAGCCTGACAGATGGTACTGCTGATGCGGCTTGTGTAGCGGCAGGGGAGAGTGATGACGTAGATGGTACGACAGGTGTTTCTACCTGTTATGATCCTGCAGATCCAGCAGCTGATAATATAGATGCTGGTATCAAGCTAGATTGTCCTGATCCTAACTGTTTTGGCATAACTATTACTAGAAATTAAATATCTATTGATAGCTAGGTGTAGCTATTATTATAGTGAATGAGCACTATTTAGTTTATGATATAATTGATAAAAAAGGAATGTAGCTATAATCAGTACACGTATTGACCTAGCTATTACCTTCCAATATTAATTGGTCTTATTTGCCGCTCTTTCAAATTTGCTTTGAAGGAGCGGCAAAATAAGTTTAGGCATGTTCTTTTCTAAGAAAACTAACGCATTGATATTTTCTAAATATCTACCGTAGTCTACCTAGGATTGAAAAAATGCTCTGACAAGAACTTTACTTTTAAGTTAGGTGTAAAAAATTCAGGTTATTTAGAATCTAGGACTATATGGCTATAAATATTATTGCACCAAGGCGAATTTCATATCTTAGGGTATGAATTTTTTAAAGGTGTCTTCTTGTATCTATTTGTTTTCATTGGTTTTCCTTTTTGCTTGTGATAATAGAGCATCTCTCAGTCCAGTAGTCAATAATGATTTAGACTCAGTACCTCATGGTATACACTTAATAGTGCTAGGCATCGCTCAGGATGCAGGTTATCCACAAGCAAACTGTAGAAAGTCATGCTGTGTAGAAGTGTGGAACGAGAAGACTAAAAGAAAAATGGTTTCATGTCTAGGAGTACGAGACCCCAATACAAAAAAGGTGTATCTCATCGATGCCACACCAGATATCAAAGATCAATTACAACTACTCAAAAATGCTGATGACAAGGAGTATACCTTGGGCGGTATCTTCCTTACACATGCGCATATAGGCCATTATACTGGTCTTATGCAGTTAGGTCGAGAAGCTATGGGGGCAAGCAAGGTGCCTACTTATGTCATGCCTAGAATGGAAAGTTATCTGACTGATAATGGCCCTTGGAGTCAGCTGGTTAATGCTGAGAATATCTCTCTGATCAGTATGCAAGATAGATCAGTTTTTCATTTTGGAGACAGTCTTTCTATCATGCCTATCTCAGTCCCACATCGTGATGAATATTCTGAGACAGTGGGGTATGAGATAACAGGCCCTAACAAGAAGGTTCTATTTATTCCTGATATAGATAAATGGGAAAAGTGGTCTGAAGATATCAATAAATGGGTAACCAAGGTAGATTATGCTTTTCTAGATGGTACCTTCTATAGAAATGGTGAAATATGGGGTAGAGACATGAGTCAGATTCCACATCCATTTATATCCGAAAGTATGGAAAGGTTTGAGACCTTGCCTAATAACGAAAAGCAAAAAATACATTTTATACATCTTAATCATACTAATCCTCTGCTGGATAGCAATTCAGAGGAGCATAAAGCATTTATTCAGTCGGACTATAACTTGGCTGTAGAAGGGCAAGTACTTACTTTGTGATAGCAAATGGAAGAAGAAAATAAAGAACGAGACCTAGCTAAACAATTTGTACTTCATACCAATAGAAGTATCTTTCTTACTGGAAAAGCAGGTACAGGTAAGACGACATTGCTCAAGGAGATCCTTACTGAAACTGAAAAGAATTATCTCATAGCAGCTCCAACGGGAGTCGCAGCAATTAATGCAGGTGGTATCACTCTTCACTCGCTTTTTCTCTTTCCATTACAGGCCTTCATACCTACTCAAAATGAGGCTTTCAATCCTGACGTATTCTGTAGTTACCAAGCTTTGGCTGGTCATCAAAAGTTCAATCGGGAGAAGCTCGATATAATGATAGAATTGGAACTACTCGTTATAGATGAGATCAGTATGGTCCGTGTAGACCTTATGGATGCCATAGATGTGACACTTAGACGAGTAAGAAAAAACCAGCAACCCTTCGGTGGTGTACAGTTGCTGGTAATAGGGGATTTGTATCAGTTGTCTCCAGTCGTCAGGCCTGAAGTACAAAAAGGACTGATGCGATACTATTCTAGTCCATATTTCTTTGATGCCAAAGCCTGGGACAAAGTAGAGGCATTGACCATCGAATTGAAGAAAGTCTATCGACAGGAGGATCAGGATTTTATAGATATATTAAATGCAGTAAGAAATGGAGATAGGAATGAGGACCTTATCTCTAAGCTAAATTCTCGTTATGATGTAGAATACGATGATGATAATGTCATTACCCTTACGACACATAATAAGCAAGCAGACAAAATAAACGAGGAAGCTCTTGCAAACCTACCTGCGGAATATGTAAACCTAGAAGCGACCATCTCTGGAAAATTTTCTGAGTCAGCTTATCCAACTCCGGAAGTTATTAATCTCAAAGAAGGGGCGCAAGTAATGTTTATTCGTAATCATCCTGAGGGTCTTTATTATAACGGTAAGTTGGGTATTATTACTGAAATCAAAGACTCTCTTATAAAAATAAAGGGACTAGAGGATAACGCTACAATATTAGTCGAAGAGGTAGAATGGAAGAAGTATAAGTATGAGCTAGACGATGCTACAGATAAAATAGTAGCTAATGATGTGGGAAGCTTTCGTCAGTATCCTTTAAGATTGGCTTGGGCTGTAACTGTACATAAGAGTCAAGGTTTGACTTTCGAGAAATTAGTACTAGACTTAGAAAAGACTTTTGCATCAGGGCAGCTTTATGTTGCTCTGAGTAGATGCCGATCACTGGAAGGGATAAAATTATTATCCAAGATAAAACCTGAGAATATCATTACGGAACAAAGAATAGTCTCTTACTATCAGGCAGTGGATTTATCTAACGCTGATAATGAACTGGCTCAGGCCAAGGAAGCTTATGAGAGGTATCTATTGCTAAAGGCATTTAGGGTAGAGAAGCTCATGAGCTATGTCGAGCAGTGGCAGGAAACTCTAAAAGAGAAAGATATAGTCGGCAAGGGAAAGTCCCAACAGCTTATCAATGAAATAAATAGTGACCTAGCCAAGCTGAAGGGTATTGCAAAGAGTTTTGTGCATAAAATGGAGACCTACTTTAAGAACGAAAAGATAGACAAGGCCTTTGTGAAGGAACGTGTTTCTAAGGCGATAGCCTATTTTACTGAGCAGTTACATCAGCAGATCTTGACTCCAGTCATTAAGCATGCTGCGGAGTATGCAATAAAGAAAAATACCAAGGCCTATGTCCGAGAAGTAGAGGCAGTAGAAGTAGCTACAGGAAAGCTAATTACAAAGCTTTATAAAGTGGAATATTTAGGAGCTCCTGCATACACTGATGAGCAGACCTACTTGCCCAAAGTCGTAGTAAAGAAAACCACTACAAAGAGAATAAAAGGGGAGACCTATGAGATCACCTACAAGATGCATAAGGAAGGTAAGAGCATTAATCTTATCGCAAAAGAAAGAAGCTTGTCGGTAGGTACAATAGAGACTCATCTGGCAAAGCTCATTAGGGATCAAAAGGTTTCAATATTTGATCTAATGAAGGAAAGTAAAGTCGAAAAGGCTTTAGCAGTAGCACAATCACATCCAGATCTCTCACATACAGACTTGATCAAGAAAATGCCTTTTAGGATGACTTTCGGCGAGCTGAGATGGGTAGTGAATTACAGAGATTTATTGGAAGGAAAATTTTAAATGACACTATAGTCGAATTCTAGTCCGCTTTATGATAAAGTTAAAATCTTATGCTTTTGGTATTTATAGTATGATCTTTAGACAATAATCAAGAGCATGCTAAAATCATACTTCCCATTATTTTTCTTGTTGGTATTGTCAGTCCCACTTTCTTCGCAGGCAAGTTTATTTGAAGATTTTGAATCTTATAGTGATGGCGATCTCATTACCATTATTTCTGAAGATTGGAAATTATGGCCTAAAGGTGCTGATGCAAATGTCACTCAAAAGCAAGCTGCAAGTGGAACAAAATCTTTAATGTTAGAGGGAGGTAGAAAGACAGATTTATATTTTCCTTTTAATGGTAGATATACAGCTGGGGCCATCCAGTTTTCGATGGATATATTAGTTGCGGCAGAGAGTAGCGCCTACTTTAGTTTACAAGGCAAAGAACAGCCAGGCATCGTCTGGAGCATGCAATGTTACTTTGGTAACAATGGGTTTCTTAGAATGGAAGATGATGGTGTTACAAAAATACAGAGCAATTATCCACAAGGAGAGTGGTTTACAATGACCATTGATATTAACTTCGATACCCATCTGTGGCGTTACTATATCGATGATGCATGTATTGGTTCATATGTACAAGAAAACGAAACTAGACAATCTATAGCCTCGTTAGCTCTATGGCCAGATGCAGATAGTTCTCTCTATTTTGTAGATAACATTTCCTTCGAACATCAAGGCAGAGCAGAGCCGGTCTCTATTGTAACGGATGCTGCAATAGATGCCCTCTATGATAATAGCGTACAGCATGTAAAGTTAAGTTCTAATAGTTTTGCTGGTGTGGATGGTGAAGAATTCAGCTTAGAATGCCTTCTAAAGAATGAAGGCCAAGCGCATATCAACTCTGTGCAATTCGAGACTGCTCAAGATGGTAATTTGAGTAGCCAAAAATTCTCTATAGATCTTCCAGTAGGTGCAGATACAATTTTAATACTCGACGAAAAAATGACTTATCAGGGACAGCGAACGGCAAGTCTTAGCATCACTAATATAAATGGACTACCTGATGACAATAGCTGTAATGATAAAACGATCATCGAATCTCAGGGCTTTAAGATAAATCCTTCTAAAAAAGTGTGGGTAGAAGAGGCGACTGGAACTTGGTGTCCTTGGTGTCCTAGAGGAGATGTCTATATGAGGTATCTCTCAGAAAAATATCCTGACCAATTTGTAGGTGTAGCTGTCCATCAAGGAGACCCAATGGAACAACCCGATTGGATTGGCAAAGGTGTGCCTTCAGCGTTGCTCAAAAGGACGAATCCTAACGCCAAGAAGACTGAAGCCACAGGACTTTCTAAGTATATAAGAGGTTTTCCTTCTGCGGTGGTGAACAGGTCCGAAGTCCTAGATCCTCTTAAACTAGAACTCGCTTTTCTAAAAAGCGCTTCAGAAGTTCCACTCGCAATCCTCAGTCACAAGGTAAAATGGGATGATGAGGCTAGATTGCTAGAAGTTAAGGTAACAGTAGATCCCCAAGAAATAGTGTCTGAAGATGTATGGTTAGTCGTAGGACTCTCAGAAGATGAGGTGTACGGCGAAGGATCAAAATGGGCGCAGCAAAATATGTATTCTGAAGGCGCCTCTGGTCTTATGGGAGGCTATGAATTACTACCAGTAAGAGTGCCTGATACTGACATGAAATATAATCATGTGGCCAAATTACTACTGACAGAGTTTGGCGGAGATTATTTAGGCCAACCGTTTTCTAAAAGAAAAAAATCAGTAACCAAAAGTTATTCGAGTAGTATACCTTCTTCATGGAGTATCGAGAATATGCATGTCGTCAGTGGTCTGATCATCGGACCCAATGGAGTGGTTTATAATGCAGAGAAATCTTCAGTAGTCAAAAGGAGAAAGTAGGATGAGACATAACTTATGAGTTGTAAAGCAAGTAATTGCTGACTTTCTAATTTTGTTAACAGTAATTTAATTTGGGCAGCTTAGTGGTATTCCATTATTTACTATAGCTTTACATCAAAGTTCTTTATTTATTTCTTATCAAGAAAGGTTGAGGGATATGGCCCTATGACACCTTAGCAACCAGTTCTCACGGACAAAGGTGCTAATTCCACTCTTCGGATAGAAGAGAAAGATGAGTAGATCAGCTTAACTAAGCTATTGTATTCTCACCATTCTTGGTATTAATAATTACCAATAATGGATAAAAAAAATTTTGAGACAATAGCAATTAGGACACAAGCTGAGCAGAGCACTCATCGAGAGCATTCTGTACCCTTATATCTTACTTCTAGTTTTACTTTTGATTCTGCACAACATGGTGCGGCAATCTTTGATGGCAGTGCTACAGGAAATCTGTATTCTAGATTTTCTAATCCTAATACAGATGAGTTTATACAGAAGCTATGTCTACTGGAGGACTATCCCAGTGGTGTTGCTACTGCTTCTGGTATGGCAGCTGTCTATACGAGCCTTGTAGCCCACTTGCAAGTAGGAGATCATATTATCGCCTCTAGGAATTCATTTGGTAATACCTTGTATATAGTCACTAAGCTGCTGCCTAAAATGGGGGTGGATTATACCCTTGTAGATATCGATGACAATGAGGCCTGGGAGGCTGCGGTACAAGAGAATACTAAGCTGATTTATCTAGAGACACCATCTAATCCAACTTTACGTATCGGAGACCTTTCATTTATTGCTGCACTCTGTACTAAGCATGATATCATTTCGGTAGTAGATAACTGCTTTGCGACTCCGTATATCCAGCAACCTTCAGAATTTGGTATTGATCTAAGTGTGCACTCCGCTACTAAGTACATCGATGGGCAAGGCAGAGTCTTGGGAGGAGCAGTATTGGGTAGTGAAAAACTAATTTCTGTATGCTATGATTATATACGCAGGACTGGGGCCTGTCTGTCACCCTTCAATGCATGGATCTTATCTAAGAGCCTAGAGACCTTAGCGATACGTATGGATAGACATACAGCTAATGCATTGCAAATCGCTAAATGGTTAGAGCAACATCCACTGATTGATTCTGTCTATTATCCTGGCTTAGAATCTCATGTGCAGTATAATCTGGCACTCCAGCAAATGAAGAATGGGGGAGGATTAGTAGCCTTTAAGATTAAAGGCTCTGATGAAGATGCCTTGGACTTTTTGAATGCACTAGAACTCCATAGCCTTACTGCTAATCTAGGAGATACTCGTTCTATAATAACACATCCTTTCTCTACTACACATTCTAAGCTTTCGGAAGAAGATAGATTAGTAGCTGGAGTGACACCTAACTTTATAAGACTATCTGTAGGACTTGAAAACGTGGAAGACCTTATCTCTGATTTATCTTATGGGCTTGAAAAAATAAAGAACTAATGCAGCAGTTTGAGATTATAAAAGAATTCACCTTCGAATCAGGAAGGACCTTAGAAGACATCCAGTTAGCCTATCAGACTTTCGGAGAGCTAAATGCTGACAAGAGTAATGTCGTATGGGTATTCCATGCCATCTCTGGAGATACTAATGTTATGGACTGGTGGTCAGGACTTTTTGGATCGGGAAATATTTACGACCCGGAATCACATTTCATCATTTGTGTTAACTGTATAGGTTCACCTTTTGGCTCCACTTGTCCTCAAGATTTTGATTTTCCACTTTTTACTGTGAGAGATGTCACCAGACTTTTTATAGAGCTTGCGGCTGCATTAAATATCGAAAAGGTACATACGGTTATAGGAGGTTCCTTTGGAGGGTATCAAGCCTTAGAGTTTGCATATACTTTTGGGGGTGAAATCGAACATCTAATTTTGTTGGCTTCTAGTGCTAGGGAATCTGCATGGGGTATAGCCATTCATGAAGCACAAAGAATGGCCTTGCAGGCAGATGCTACCTTTGGCAAAGACCACGGAGGTCTTGATGGCCTTAAGGCTGCACGAGCTCTAGCCATGCTGACGTATAGGACAAGTGAAATACTTATAGAAAAACAGACAGATGACAAGCCCCAAGTAGATAGCTTCAAGGCTTCTAGCTACCTTAATTATCAGGGTAGAAAATTCAGTGAAAAATTTGATCCACTGAGTTTGTATTACTTGACTAAATGTATTGACTCCCATAATATAGGACGAGATAGAGGAGGGGAACAGAGAGCTCTACAGGAGATCCAGATTCCAACCTTGCTTATAGGCTTTACTTCAGATCTGCTGGTTCCTATTGCTTCCCAGCGCTTTTTAGCTCAGCATCTGCATAACGCTACGCTGGATGAATTAGAATCTAGTTATGGTCATGATGGTTTTCTTATGGAACACGAAAAGATCTCCAAAAGCATTTCAGAATTTTATACGACGAGAGCAGCTCAAAAGAATTCTAAGCGAGTCGTTATGAAATTTGGAGGTTCTTCTTTGTATGGAACAGCGCAATTAGAGAAGGTGGTAAGTATTGTCAAAAGTGAACATGCTCAAAACCCTGTAGCGCTTGTTGTTTCTGCTAGAGGTAAGTCTACAGATAAGCTTGTCGAGCTCTACGAGTTAGCAAAGGAGGGTCGAGATTTCAAGACTAGCTTTTCTGAATTTGTAAGCTATACTAAACGAGATATTGAGGACGTAAATCTTGAGCAAGAAGAATCAGAACTCTTACAATTGCTGGAGGCGATTAGCTTACTAAAAATAGATACTAAAGAGACCAGAGACCGTGTACTCGCATACGGAGAACTTATATCAGCCAAGGCTATTTCTGCTCTACTGACTAATGTAGGTATAAAGGCACAGCCTATAGATGCCAGAGCTTGCCTTATCGTCAGAAAGATTCAAGATGATTATGAGATAGATACTTCTGCCAGTCGCGCAGCAACCTTGGAGAGTTTAGCGAAAATTGATCCTCGGGAAATACCAGTCATCACAGGATTTATAGGGAGTGATGATAAAGGAAATACAGTGACACTAGGAAGAAATGGAAGTAACTATAGTGCTTCGCTGATAGCAAGTTTCCTGCAAGCTTCTGAGGTGCAAAACTGGACAGATGTAAGTGGCATCTATAGCGCTGACCCAGGTAAGGTGTCTTCTGCTATTAAGCTCGAGAGACTGAGTTATCTGGAAGCTAATGAGATGGCCTGCTTCGGTATGAATCTTTTACATTCTAAGACCCTGATTCCATTGATGCAGTCCAGGATTCCTTTACATATTCGCTCCACAAGATTCTCCGAGAGTAAGGGCACTATCATAGATCAGAATGGAGGGGCGAAAGGTATAAAGGCCGTAACCTCGATAGATAATGTTGCTCTGGTTACCATCGGCGGTAATACCTTAAGACAGAATATTGGGATAGATGCTCGCATCTTTACTTCACTCAGTAATCGAAGGATAAATGTAAAAATGATTTCTCAGGCCTCTACTGAAAATGGGATAGGCTTCGTAATCGATGCGAAAGATGCGCCTCTTGCTGAGCTTACATTGAAAGAAGAATTTGAACAAGAGCTACTGGCTAATCATATAAGTTCTATCTATGTGAATACAGACATAGCTATAGTAGCCATCATCGGGCGGCACAACTTTGCGTTAGAAAAAGCAATTTCTACGCTTAGGGACAATCGTATATGGATGCATCTCATCAGCAATAGTAT
>CAKZVK010000007.1 GCA_937921825.1 uncultured Saprospiraceae bacterium | reverse complement strand
CTTGCATCATCAAAGGGGTCTAAAGCCAAAGCTGCGTTCCAATGGAAACGTAGTTTTTCCCCCTCAGGATGTTGTGGTCTTACATATTCTGTCCGCCCTGTTTCTTTGTCCCACAGTCCTATGTGACCCTCTTGCGACATGGCATAACCATAGCGATTATCATCATTTCTGGGGGCAACATCAAAACCATCACCAAAGTACAATTCCTGCCAGTCATGATTAATGATACCGCCTCGACGCAATACAAATCCAGGTCCTACCCAAGAGCCATTGTCTTGCATGCCTCCATAGACATTATATGGAAAATCATTATCCACAGCAACATGATAGAACTGCCCCACAGGTAGATTCGTGACAAAGCGCCAAGTCTTAGAACCGTCTCTAGAAATATTTAGCCCTCCATCATTACCATCTATGAGATAGTTAGAATCATCTGGATCTATCCAAAAGGCATGATGATCTGGGTGAATATTATTTCCATAATCTGCTATCGTCTTGAAAGTCTTACCGCCATCTTCTGACTTAGACACATAAGACCATAGGTTATATATTCTGTTTTCGTTTTGAGGATCAACATAGATCTCAGCATAGTAGAAAGGTCTGTTTCCAATATTCTTAGTAGAAACTAGTGACCATTTTTCACCACCATCTGTACTTTTATAGAGGCCATTCATTTTGGCCTCTATCAGAGCATAGACAATATTAGGCTGCGAGGGTGCAAATGCGAGTCCCATTCTTCCGAGGTTGCCCTTTGGCATTCCTTCTTCTTCGGTTAATTTCTTCCAGTTGTCTCCGCCGTCATACGAGATATACATGCCAGATCCTTTACCTCCAGAATTAAAACCCCAAGGCGTACGACCAAACTCCCACATGGCTGCGATAATTTTATTGGGATTGGAAGGATCTACAACCATATCAGCAATCCCTACATTATTTCCTACATACAGAGTTTTCTTCCATGTTTTGCCACCATCTTTAGTTCTATAGACACCTCTGTCTTGGGAAGGGCCCCAAGCAGAGCCCATGGCACCGACAAGTACAGAATTAGGATTAGCTTCATTGACAATAACTCTATGGATCAGCTTCGTCTTTTCTAAGCCCATACAATTCCAAGTCTTACCAGCATCTACTGATTTATATACACCGGCGCCACTATTATGAGAATTCCGTGGATTCCCTTCTCCTGTCCCTACCCATATTTCTGCAGGATTATTTTGGTTTATCTCTAGGGCCCCAATCGATAAGGTTGGTTGATCATCGAAAATAGGCTTCCATGTGATGCCTCCATTCTTAGACTCCCAGACACCACCAGAAGCAGAACCTACATAGATGTGATCTTTGTCTCGAAGATTGACATCGATGGCAGTGATTCTACCACTCATACCAGCCGGGCCAATATTTCTAAATTCTAATCCCTCGAATTTATCGAAGTCAATTTCCTGGGCCATTCCTAAGACAAACACCAGTGAAAACAGTACGCTTAATATAATTTTCATAGTCTAATAATATAAGCTAGTAAGATGAGCAACATCTCTTTGATTACCAAAGGAATATGAGTATTTATGCTATTTTTACTAACAACCTAAGGCATCAATTACTATGAAAAATAGTATCTATCATAAGACTAAACTTACTAGAGCTAAGCCGCAATGAATATTAGACTCACATCATTACTTTTCCTATTAGGGATCATATTCATCCCTTATACCCTAATTTGCAATACCTATAGTACCTCAGATAATGGTGATCCTTGCGATATTACAATAGAGATGCCTTTCATCAAACATCTTTGTGAGGCTGGAGATTTCGATCTCTGTGCTAATGTTTTTGGGCCTACAAATCAGATAGATGTAGAATGGTATGAGGATGGAGACTTTCTCACAGATAAACTTTGTGATGATGTCTATATAGAAGAAGAAACTGAATTCACTTTGATTGCAAGCTATACCGAAGATGTCAATCTTATCGAGAATGGTGATTTTGAAGATGGAGACAATGACTTCAATACAGACTATGATCTCGTCCCCGGTCCCTGCTCTCCTTCTTTTGAACTTTGTGATGGCTATTATGCAATATGGGATGAAACCAGTCAAGGGCACCCTGGCTTTGCATCATGTGGTGATCACACCTCAGGAAGTGGCTTAATGATGGCGGTTAATGGCATCGCTGGCAAGCCAGAGTTATGGTGTCAAGATGTCTGTATAGATCCTAGTGCTAGTTATATTCTTTCTGGCTATGGCACTTCTATTCATCCAGATAGTCCTGCAGAATTACAGTTTTCTGTAGACGGAAATCTGGTTGGCAATTCTGTAGACTTAGGTACTAATCTATGTGAATGGATAAATTTCACAGGTGAGTTCGATGCAGATGGAGAAACTTCTGTTGAGATCTGTGTATACAATGAGAATGGAGAACAATTTGGTAATGACTTTGCTATAGATGATATAGAAATGTTTCAAGTCTGTAGTGCAGAGGAAACCATCACTGTTTATGTTTCTGATCTGGAAGTCAATCTACCGCCTAGCTTAGAACTTAATTGTAATCAATCTGAACTGGAGATTGAAGCTAACATTACCTCAAGTGGAGACATCAATAGAATTAGTTGGAGTACAACATCTGGCTCCATTATAGGATCATCCTTTGATGAAGAAATCACTATCTCTGGAGCAGGCAGTTACACTATTACAGTAACTGACGAATATGGTTGCACTAGTACGGCACAGACAGAAGTCATTGCTAACTCCAGCTTACCCGAAGCAGACATTTTAGGTAATACGTTACTTAATTGTGATTCTACTGCAACTACCCTATCTGCTATTACTAATGTTGTAAATCCCAATTATCTGTGGGTTGATACATCTGGAAACATCCTCAGTACAACTGCATCCCTTACTGTATCAGATTCGACAGAGGTTATACTACAGCTAACAGACCTTGATTCTAATTGCACAAATTCTGACACAGTCTCTATTTCTCTGGACAACTTAGCACCTAGTATCAATCTTCTAAAAAGCAATGATCTCACTTGTACGATAAATCAAGCAAACCTTTCTACAGCAATTCCACAAGATTCTGTCGTCTGGACGAGCAACAACAATACAGTTATTAACTCAACTAATGATTCCATCACAGTAACTGTAGCGGGAGAATATTATGCAGAAACTTTTAGCAACAATGGCTGCAGACGCATAGACACTATCGTAGTGTCTGGTATACCAACTAATTTTGCTTATCTAATAGATGCAGATGCTTCTATTAATTGCAATGAACCTATCTCTGAGGTCAAGATTAATTTTGATTCTGCGATCTACACTTTTAGTTGGACAGGAACAGCAGCAATCTTAGGAATTGACAACAATGTCCAAATTTCTGACTCTGGCACTTATACTTTTGAGCTTATCGATGCTAATGGATGTACTAAGTCAGATTCTATTGCGATAGCCGCAGATTTTTTCACACCTGAAGTTTTTGTGAATGCAGACATAATTACCTGTGCGAGTCCAGAAACAACAATCACAATAAATTGGCTAGAACAAGTGCCATGGATAGAAGATGTCTACTGGACCTTACCAGATGGCAGCATCGAAGAAGGGGGTATTTCCATCACTACCAACCAACCGGGCTGGACAAGCTATGAAGCTATCGTCAGTAGAAATGGTTGTGCGATAGTCGATTCTATCTTTATAGAGGCTAGTACAGACTTCCCCTCTGTGTCTATCATAGGTGACACTATTACTTGTCTCCAGAACATAGCGACCCTAGAAAGCGAAGGCTCTAGCAACATAACCACTTACCTATGGACCCTGCCAGATAATTCAGAAGATAACTCTACATCTATTTCCACAGATATACCCGGCACATACAGACTAGAGGTCGAAAACGATTCTGGTTGTAAATCGTTTGCTGAATTTACTCTAGAAGAAAATATTGATCGTCCAGAAATAAAACTAGCGAGTGCTGACACTATCACTTGTGACAAAACAACTATTGAGCTTAGTCCAGATTTTTCTACTGCGATCAGCGACCTTAACTGGGAAGGCCCTAGCATCTCCTCAGACATGGCCAATATCAGCATCTCTATGCCGGGCACCTACTATCTAGATATAACGGGCACTAATGGATGCAGCAATAGAGACTCTATAGTTGTGACTATAGACACCATTCCTACCATGGGCTTATTTGAAGCCCCAAGTCGATTAAGTTGTTCTCTAACCTCTTTTGAACCCATTATTATTGAGGACAATTCAGAACAAATAGACTACAGCTGGATATTACCTAATGGGGAGATGGTAGAATTTGGTGAGTTAACTATTAGTGAGGCAGGCAGTTACACCTTGATCACTGTAGGGGAAAATGGCTGCCCAAGCTCACAACCCTATGTGGTGGAAGCAGATAATGATAGACCTGAGTTCCAAACTCAGTCATCAATCATAACCTGCGATAACCCTAACTCTGAAATTATCACAGAGTCTTCGAATACAAACTTAGAATATGTCTATCAAGATGCCATCACAAATGAAGTTCTAGGAACAGGAACCAGCTTTACACTATCAGAAGATACAGAGCTAATAGTCATTGCTACTGATCAAAATGGCTGCAGTGCCACTCAAATGATAGCGATTGAGTATGACACAATCAGACCTGACATACTGCGAAGAGTAAAAGATCTCACTTGCGAAAATCCAACACTAACTGCTGATGTTGTTTCTTCTGACCCAAGTGCTTCTTTTGAACTCTATTCTGATACTGGAGACCTCCTTGGAGATGAAACCTACCCAATAGAAGATGCAGGAGCCTATAGCATCAGATCTGTTGCTAGCAACGGTTGCTACACTGAATTAATGTTTACCGTAGAAATGGATACTTCAGTAACTGATTTTGAATTAGAGTCTGATTTTCTAACGTGTGCAATATTAGAAGTTCCTTTCAATCTGATTACTATTGAAGAATATAGATCTGCGACAAGGCTACATGTTTCCAGCGGTGACATGGAAGAGATACAGTTTGGAGAATCTTTTACTGATGTGAATGCGCCCGGAATTTATGACGTGGTGGTCACCAATACTAATGGCTGTACAGCTACAAAATCTATAGAAGTAATCAGTGACGACAACACTGTCTCATTTGAAGTGTCTGCTGAGGATCTAAGTTGCACTAGAACGACCACGGAAATAATAATCACTGCCTCGGAATCCTACACAGAAATTTACGCAGTCCATATTCCAACCTTAGAGTTGTTCCCTGACGACAACGGCATCTTTGTAAATCTACCGGGTCTTTATGATGTCTTTTTCACAAGCACCTCAGGATGCAATAGCAAAGAAGAAATTGAAATACTGGAATTTACCGAGCTTCCAGAGGTGACAGCACTAGAAGCCACAGACTTAGACTGTAGTAATGAGGCGCAGATTAACTCAATAGTAATAGAAGGTGGTACTGAACCTTACCTAGTCACAATAGATGGAAAACTTGTAGATCATTTACAAAATGCAATTCCAGTAATTGGCGCAGGAGAACATATCGTTAATGTGGAAGACATCAATGGCTGTAAGTCAGACTACTTTTTCTCTCTAGATGAAACAGAAATCCTCTCTGGAAATATTCTTTCAGAAATACTGATAACTGATACAAGTTCTAGATCCTTCAATCTAGAGCTGAATAAACCTCTTGCAGAAATAGAAGAAATTCTCTGGTCGCCACAGATTAATCTTAGTTGTTATGATTGTTTGACTCCTGATTTTACGGGAGATAGTTCTACTGAGTACAACATTTATGTTCGTGATATTTTTGGTTGCGAAACTCAGCTTACCGTCCGAGCAGTCATAGAGGTAGACACGAGAATCTATATCCCGAATGTCATAAACCTGAATGCGACTTCCCCAGACAACATTTTTGTGATAAATTCCAGTGAGACAGGTGTCGAAGAAATTTCTGAATTAAGCATCTATGACAGATGGGGCAATCTTGTATTTAGAAATCAGAATTTTGCTCCAAATGATTCCAGTCAGGGATGGAATGGGTACTATAATGAAAAACAGGTTGCTACTGGCGTATTTATATATACAGCACAAGTCAAGTATCAGAATGGTCTCACAGAGTCATTTAGCGGAAGCTTGACTATTCTGAACTAACCCCAGAATATGTTAACGAATCAACTTAATTCCGCTTTATGCTTCATTCTTGTTTTGACCTTAAGTTCTTGTGCTCAGTTGAGTCTTTTCCAAGATGCTAAAACTGCAGGAAAAGGGAATATCACTGTGGGAGGACATCTATCAGGCTATGGCGTTACCGGAGAAGAAAATGGATCATTTGACCAGATAATTTTACCAAGTATCGTCGTTCATGGAGGCTATGGGGTTACAGAGAGGCTAGACCTACAACTATCAGCTTCTATGGCTGGCAGTCTCCTATTTGCACCCAAATATCAAATCTTAGGTAATCGCACATCTAAATGGGCCATGGCTGTAAATCCTGGTGGGGAGGTTCATTTTGGCGATTTTGATGATCGAAACATTGGCGTCTTTCGTATGCATTTATCCTCTATAGGGTCTTATCATCCCAGTGATAAGATGTCAATTTTTGTAGAACCTAGATATATCGTGCAGTATCAAAACAGAAGAGATGTTGACATATTCTATGGTACTAATGCAGGAATTCAGCTAAAAATCAGCGAGATGGCCGATTTCTCCATAGGCAGCTCCCTATTTAGAGTCAATGACTCCAATCAGCTATTATTCCAGCTAGGGTTAGGTTTGCGCTTAAAACTCAATACAGAATAGCCCTCATTTCTAAGCTCATAAAAGAGTATTTTTGTACTCGAGATTTATAACCTGAATACTGAAACAGCCTTAGAAGCTGTTCTATAGATATAGTTGACAGAATAATATGCAGTTTTTATCCCCCGCTCTTCTTTGGGTCCTTCTGGCATTAGCCATTCCAATCATTATACATCTATTCCATTTTAGAAGATTCAAGAAGGTCTACTTTACCAATGTCAAGTTCCTCAAAGAGATAAAGGAAGAAAAAAGCACTAGATCTAAGCTTAGAAACTTTCTAGTGCTCCTCTGTAGACTTGCAGCTCTAGCTTTTCTGATTTTTGCATTTGCACAGCCATTCATCTCTAAAGATGATACGGCTAAGACAGGTAAAAACTACGTCAGCATCTTCGTAGATAATTCTAACAGTATGATGGCCTCTTCTGAGGACGTCCCTCTAATAGACAAGGCTAAAAAAAGAGCAGAAGAAATAATTAAAGCCTACGACCCCTCTGATCAGTTCCAAGTGATCACACATGAGATGAAAGGCGCACAGCAGAGATGGCTGAACCAAGAGAATGCCGTTGCAGCCATAGAGGACATAGACGTGACCCCAGAAGTATCGATGCTATCTAAAGTATACTTCAAGCAAAAACAAACGGCACCCAATGAAGGCAATCATCTGAGTTACATGCTCTCTGATTTTCAGAAGTCTATTACCGATCTTAGCCTAGAAGGAGATACCATGATGGAGGTCAATCTTCTTCCCTTCCAAGCTGTCAAAGAAAATAATGTGGCTATAGATAGTGCTTGGTTCGAAGCCGTAGTGCCATCTCTTAATCAGAACAACAAGCTCTACGTCAGGATTAAGAATTATGGCAACGAGAAGAAAGAAGACATCAGATTAAGCATAGAGCAGAATGGTCAGACACGACCAGAAGGCACTATCGATATTCCCGCAGGTAGCAGTATAACAGATACTATAAATCTTCTAGTTACGATACCTGGCTGGCAAGAATTAAATATCAAAATCGATGACTACCCTATTCAGTTCGATGACAACTACTACATTAATTTTAATGTCAAAGAAAAAGTATCTGCCCTAGCTATTCATGACCTGCAACCGAATAGGTATATGACAGCGCTCTTCAAAGGACTCAGCCAGTTTGATTTACAAAATAATCAAGTGACTAGTCTGCAATATGATGAGTTCAAAAAATATGATCTCATTATTCTTTCGGACCTGAGAAATATCAGTTCTGGTTTATCATCAGAACTAAATACTTATGCAGAAAATGGAGGCAACATTCTTGTCTTCCCTTCTTTCGATGCGAATCTAGAAAATTACAATGAGCTCTTCAGTAAGCTCAACATCAACAGTCTTAAAGGATGGAGCAAAGAAGAAAGAGGAGTGCACAAAATCAATACCTCGGAATTTGTATTTAGCAATGTATACAAGTCTACCGGTAATAACTTGAAGCTGCCATCAACCAAAGGAAATTTCGAATTCACAAACTTCAGTGCGAGAGGCGGAGAATATCTTCTGAAGTATAGGGATGGACAAAACTACATCAGCAAGTACAAAAAAGAAAAAGGTAACGTATACGTCTGTGCGGCCCCTCTAGATAAGAAATACAATGATCTCACTGTAAATGCAGAGGTCTTCGTGCCTCTACTCTATAAAGCGGCATTCTCTACCAGCCAAAATGAAAAACTAGCTTATACAATAGGCAAAGACAATGTCACTGAAGTCAGTGGAGAAACAAATGGTAATGACATCATCTACCGTGTCAAAGGAGAAGAAGAATTTATCCCTGGTCAAACCAATAAAAGCAAGAACACTTTGATCTCATTTAACAACATGGTCAGGCAGTCTGGTTTTTACAATCTAACACTACAAGACAAAGTAGTAAAAGGACTAGCCTTTAATTATGATAGACTAGAATCAAATCTAGACCATATGACCAAACAGGAATTAGAAACTGCATATGGCGAAGCAAGCAACATTCTAGATAATACTATGAATGCTGACCTGACTTCTATAATCAAGCAAAAAGATAAAGGCGTCGCGCTATGGAAATGGTGTCTTATCTTAGCTTTGATTTTCCTTGCGATAGAAACTTTATTATTGAGATTTTGGAAATTATAAGTCTTACGGATGTCGATACTAATTAAGAATGCAACTATCATTTTCCCTGGTAATGAATTTCACAATTCAAAAAAAGATATTCTTATCAAAAATGGTGTAATCGAAAAGATTGCAAACAGAATATCAGACTCCAAAGCAAAGGTCATAGAATCAAAAAAACTGCAAGTCTCACCGGGCTGGTTAGACATAGGAGCTAATGGCGGAGAACCAGGCTATGAACATAGAGAGACCTTAGAAACTCTATCTGACTGTGCAGCCTCTGGCGGATACACAGGCCTAGCGATCTTCCCTAATTCCAATCCAGTAGTAGACAACAAAGCTGCTGTACAATATATACTCAACAATACCGCTGACCAAGTAGTAGACTTCTACCCCATAGGTGCCATAAGCAAAAAAGGCCACGGGGAAGAAATCACTGAGATGATGGACATGAGTGCCCATGGAGCTGTGGCTTTTTCTGACGGATTAAATGCCATCCATTCTAATGGACTAATGATGAGAGCCCTAGATTATGTTAAAAGCATAGACAGTCTTATCATTCATCATCCAGAAGACAAGAGTCTTTCTAATGGTAACCAAATCCATGAAGGTCTCGTAAGTACAGAACTCGGACTGAAAGGTAATCCCGGAATATCGGAAACACTGACACTTGAAAGGGATATACAACTGGCTCGTTATACTAACTCCAAGTTGCTTGTCCATAATATCTCTACTAAAGAAGCAGTCCCTAAGCTGAAGGGTCTGGACAAAGAAAAAATCTACGCTTCTGTAAGCTACCTCAATCTCTGTAAGACAGATGAGGCCTTATACGAATTCGACACGAATATGAAAACGGT
>CAKZVK010000006.1 GCA_937921825.1 uncultured Saprospiraceae bacterium | reverse complement strand
GTCACACTAAAGCAGTACTCTAATTGGTCTACGCCATTTCCATCTTCGATCAATACGCAGACCTCACTCTCCAATGCAGCATTAGCAATAGCAGGGACTAAGGCACCTCCGGAAGAAAAATCAAGATCTTCCACTAATTCTATTGCAGCATCACATGGCAAGTAGTTGTAACTTATCTCATATAATCTATCTGGGTGATAAGAAAAATGGACATCGGGCATTACTTGCCACGGCCATGACTCTTCTTCGACCTCTCCATCCAAGATACCCGTCCACATACAATTCTCGAATTCTGATGTACAGCCAGGGTCAGAATATTGAATCGTGATATCTCCAGGTGGTAAAAACTCCTCTGGGTCAATAAGCCAATCTAATTCTTGACCATTGAGTTGCAAAGCGAATAATAGAAAGCAAGAAAGAACTAATGAAATCTGTCTGCTGATCATAAGTATGAATTTTTCTAATAAATGATTACACCTAAGATACACATTGTTAGTGATTACCAATAATTAGGTACACTTGTCCTTATTTATGCTGTACCAGTGGAATTTTTAATTCATCTTGAAAAATCACTTGATGAATGTGTATCAATAAAAAGACATTACCCTTAGGATTACTAACTCAATGACTTGACAAGGCCAATTCTATAATACTCTGGATTATTAACTGCATAAAAAAATGGCCACCCTTCGATGACCACTTTTATTCTTTATTCAGCTCAAAAGCTGTACAACAATATATAAAATAGAATTCTACATACCTTCTATACTTGGCCCTCCAGCATTTTTGATCTTATCTGCTAGAGAAAGGATATTAGTATTGATATCATTTAGTGCTATATTAAAGCTACTGAGATCATCCTTCATCCAATTTACCAGCTGCTTATGTGTTCCAGAAGGACCATAAGTAGAGTTGGCTATTCCGAGATATAAAGAGAACATCCTATCACCTAGATTTGGAATAGTCTTCTCGCCTATTTCTTGCTTCGCTTTATTGCCAGCTACTTGGGTTTCTAATTGATGTAATTGTTTGGTAGTACCATATAACAGATTAGAATAATCAGCAGGGGCTATATTGGTATGCGTTACCGCTCGCTTTATGGCAGCTAATCTTTTCTTCGCTAGGGACATCTTATCAGAAAATGAAGACACCGATTTCTGTAAGCTGGTATAGTCTTTCCAGAACGCTTCCCGCTCTTCTTGCCCAGGACCATTATCATTGGGCAGATATAAAGATTTCACCTCAAACTCAATAGTCTCAGATAGCTGCTCCTCTGCTCCTTCTCGTACTTTTACTAAGTTAGCAGAGTAGGTGCCTGGGGCAGCTAGCATCCCTTGAGGTTCGGGGTCCCACTCTCCCCTCTTTTGTGGAGACAAACTTATCATATCTACAGGTGGGTAACGCAAGTCCCAGGCTACTCTAGAGAACCCCTTCTTTTCTTTGCAACTGATTCTTCTTACCAGCTTACCCTCTTTATCCTTGACCACTAAATAGAGCTCATCTTTTGCCTCTGCGAGTTCTGCCTCTAGAACAGACCAGTCATTAGGCTTTGGTGTTTGTTTCTTTTCTGCGGCTTGTTTCTCTGCTTCTTTTCGTTGTTCTTTCAGACTCTTATTTGCGTCTTTTAGATAGAAGGTAAACACTGCTCCGAACTCTGGGTTCGGTGCCACATAATAGCCCGTTCCTTGGCTACCGCTAGTACCATTGAAACCAATAGAAGACCTCGGAATATACCACAGTGCATCTCTCACAGGAAACAAGGTTGCAGCCTCATTCATCTGCTTATCAGAAATAGAGCGGAAGGCAGAGATATCATCATAGATATAAATAGACCTTCCAAAAGATCCGCAAATTAAATCATCCTCTCGCTGATGTATTTTAAGATCTCTAAATGAAATCGTCGGTAATCCTCCTTTCAGCTGAGTCCATTTTTTGCCGCCATTGACTGAGAAGTATATTCCAAATTCTGTCCCGATAAAAAGCAAGTCGGGATCTTTGTGATCTTGGACTATACGCCATACTAAGTTACGCTTAGAGATGCCGTTAGATATCTTTTTCCAAGTTTGCCCTTTATCAGTACTCTTGAATAGATACGGCTGATAGTCTCCTTCCTTATGATTATCCATCGCTAAGTAGACTACATTCTCGTCATGCAGATCCGCTCTGATATCATTGACATAGGCTCTCTTTGGCACACCAGAAATAGAGGAAACTTCCTTCTTCGTCCAATTCTTGCCACCATCGGTAGTCATCTGGATAAGGCCATCATCAGTTCCAACATAAATGACATTCTCATTCAGTGGAGATACCGCAACATTGGCTATCGTATTATAAGTAGACATCGCATAGACATCCCACGGATTATCGTAGCTCTGCACCTTACCCATTATGGGGAGATTGATTCTATCTTCATTACGTGTCATGTCTCCAGAAAGCGCTGTCCAGTTATCTCCTCTGTCTTCGGATACCCATAAGCGTTGGGAAGCAAAGTATACTCGCTTAGGATTATTAGAACTGATAAGTATAGGGGCATCCCAGTTGAATCTTTCATAAGGCTCCCCAGGTCCCGCCTGTGGTTTGATATCTATAACCTCTCCCCTTTCGAGATCGAGACGGCTTAGAGTCCCTTGCTGACGTTGCGCATACATGATATTAGGATTGCCAGGTTCGCAAGCAGGCTGATGCCCATCCCAGTTAAGAACTACTTTCCAATCTCCATTCTGAATACCTTGGATATTGTCAGTCCTAGAGGGGCCTCCTTCTGTACTGTTATCTTGCGTCCCTCCATATACATTATAAAAAGGTTCTGCATCATCTACAGCTATTTTGTAAAATTGTGTCAAAGGAAGATTACCAAAATATTTCCAATTTTGCGCAAGATCAAAACTTTCATACATACCACCGTCAGTGCCTACGAGTAAGTAATTAGGATCACTCTTTTTGAATGCCATCGCATGATTATCAGAGTGCTTATACTTCTCTGATAATCTTCTAAAATTCTTACCGCCGTTATCAGAGACTTGTATTCTCACATCCATGAGATAGATCCTATCGAACTGATGCGGACAAGCATATAATTCTTGGTAGTAATGTGGACCTGTTCCTCCTGACACGGCATCGGACATTTGGGTCCAGTTCATACCTTTATCAGTACTCTTATAGACAGCACCTTTTCTTCTATCCAGTTCTATGGCAGCATAGAGGACATCAGGATTCTGAGGCGAGATTGCCAGACCTATCTTCCCTAGATTAGAAGTAGGGATTCCACCCTTTAAGGCCATCCAATTATTACCGCCATCTGTAGACTTCCATAATCCAGTACCCGGACCACCTCCCATATAGGCCGCCACAGTACGATGTCTATCCCATGTCGCGGCATATAAAGTATTAGGATCTCTAGGATCGATAACCAATTCTGTAGCGCCAGTCCAGGCCTTATCTCCTAGAACTTGCTTCCAGTTCCGTCCTCCATCTTCAGTCTTGAAGACACCACGTTCGCCGCCCTTACTCCAGAGTGGTCCCTGAGCGGCTACCCAGACGATATTAGAATTTTCTGGATGCACGACTATTTTAGAGATATGCTCTGACTGCTCCAGACCGACATTCGTCCAAGTGGCGCCTCCATCAGAACTTTTGAAGACCCCATCGCCAAAACTTAGATGTCGACCGCCGACGTTTTCGCCAGTGCCTAACCATACAGTATTAGGATTCTGAGGATCTAGAGTGATACATCCTGTAGAATAGCAGCTTTCATTATCGAAGATCGGCGTCCAGGTATTTCCGGCATTCATTGTTTTCCATACCCCACCCGATCCAACAGCGATATACCAGATGTTTTCATTAGTGGGATGCATGGCTATATCGGCTATCCTGCCTGACATAAATGCTGGGCCTATAGACCGAAACTTAAGGCCTGAGAAGTTTTCTGAATTCCATACCTCTTCTTTAGTCGAGGTAGATTGAGACTGACCATATGAGACAGCCATGAGACAAAAAAGTAAAATAATTAGTCGTGTATACATTGGTTAGATTTCTGATTGTAGTGAAGATAGTCAGAATTCTGAGGCTTTTATAAATGCGGCTTACTTGTTAATCTATGGGATATTC
>CAKZVK010000005.1 GCA_937921825.1 uncultured Saprospiraceae bacterium | reverse complement strand
TCACTTACATTCCTATGTTGAATGGGTTTATGTATCTGGTCGCAATTATAGATGTTTACTCACGCTACATAGTAAACTGGTCGCTATCAAATAGTATGGATAAGCACTGGGTCTGCGATTGTATGAAGGAGGCATTTGCTCTAAATTGCAGACCACAGATTGTGAATACGGATCAAGGTAGCCAATTCACATCTCAAGAATTTGTTGATTTGATTCTGGATGGAGAAGTCACAAGATTGAGTATGGATGGAAAAGGAAGAGCTACAGACAATGCGTACATAGAAAGATTTTGGAGATCCATCAAGTATGAGAAAATCTACCTGAATCCTCCAAATGATGGCTTAGATCTTTACATCAAAGTGAGGGACTACATAGAGTACTATAATACTGAAAGAAGGCATTCGAGAATAGACGATAAGAGACCTACAGATATGTATGATAAGCATCTGAAAGCAGCTGCTTGAAAGTGGGTTTAACACATTTCAACACTGTACGTATAAAGTCTTGGAGGGCTTTATACTATATTGAAATATGCAAAACCTATATTGGAAATTATTAACTAAAATTCATTAACTATCTGTCCTAACAATGGGGGGAACCTCATGGAGAGAACAGTCCCGTAAGCTAGCATGTTTACCAGAGGTAGAAATCTAGGTGCAACTATTGATTAAGTAACACATGAAATTTACTGCCTTTACCCTCTATCGATTCTAACCATATCTTACCGCCTAGAACACTAATTATTCTCAAGCATATAGCTAGGCCAAGCCCTGATGAGTCTGTGGTTGCTTTATTTCTTAAAGTTTTAAAAGGTAAAAATATCTGATCATAATACTCTTCTGCTATACCTGGGCCGTTATCTTCTATAGTAATTAATATATCTTTCTTGGTTTTAGTAGCAACAATATCTACTGTCTTTTGTGCAGATGAATTATGCTTTATAGCATTAGAGATTAGATTAGTAAGAATGACCTGAAGCCCATATTCAGAGGAAAAAAGTTTTTCGTTCTTTATGTGATTAGTGAATCTTATATCGACATTATTATCTGGGTCAGAAAGTCCCATAGAACCTATGGAAGTGTTTATTTGTTCAGTTATGCACAACTCTGACTTAGCCAATACGTCATCTTGATTTATCTCAGTGTAGATTTTTAATGAATTGACTATTTGGTCCAGAACATTAGTACCTGTATTTATTACCTGAAAATATTCATCATAAGTAGAGGATAATTTTTCATTTTTTAATTTCTGTTGCAATAAACTAGAAAAGCTCCCAATATTACGTATTGGCTCTTTTAAATCATGAGAACAGATAAAAGCAAATTGCTCTAGATTTTTGTTTCGTTCTACAAGATCCTGATTAATCTTTTGGACCTTACGTTTAGTCATTATTTGATTATACAATACAAACAAAGCACTAACTAATAAAATAAGTGAGGCAAGACCCAAAAGGTAGAACTTTTTCCTCTGGAATTCCTTGTCACGTATTGCCTCAAGAATTTCATTTTCTTGTTCATACTTGCTTTTGAGCAACGTAGATGCAACGTCATAAATAGAAATCGAATTATCACGGTCTATATAGTTTGCAATATTTTTTTGCAAAAGCTGATTAGCTTCCTTATGTCTCCCTTGTTCTGTATATATTTCTGCAAGACTATTATAGACCTCAGGGACGTGATAGATCGGATTCTGAATGGCTAGTTCAGCATACGACTGAGCCTTGTCTTTATTACCACTCAGAAGCTCTAGCCTGACTATGCTATTATAATTATCATAAATCTCCTTTACGTTATTTTGCGCTTTACTTAATGCTAGACCCTTTCCGACATAAAATCGAGCGGAGTCAATATTGGATTCTAGTATATATATGTCAGACAAGATAGAATAGATAAAGCCCATAGACTCAGAAATACCTGTGCGATCACTCAGTTCTATAGATTGATAGCAAACCTTCTTTGCGAGTATGAAACTATCTAATTCAAAGTAGCATTCCGCAAGCCCAAAATAAGAGTATAGGATGTCAATATCTGACCCAGAGATTTCCAATAACTCAAGATTGTGCTTATATATTTCCATGCAAGACTTATAATCTTTTAGCCGAAAATATATTATGGCAATTTTCTGGTTGACCAGAACATGTTTTTTAATCTCGGAATCGAGAAGAAGATTTCTTGCTTTAAGAAGAAAGTTGAGTTCGTTTTCAAAGTCAGAAATCAAACTGAAATAATCGCCTTTTACAATATAATATACAAAGAGTCGATGCAGATCATCCGAATCAGCATCAAAATACATTGACAATTTTTTCAGAAGCAAGGCTAGGCTATCCGTATTGCCGTCTCTAATGTACCTTTTGCTAATAAGAAAACATTGATCAATCTCTGTACTATCCTCTAGAAGAATTTTCTCCTCATAAATGTGTGATTCCGTTTTGTTATCAATGTCGGATATCTCGATACTAGTATTTTCTTGACCTTCTTGACCTTCTTGACCTTCTTGACCATTCAGACTTATACTACATACGCCAAATAAAATAAGAGCAGAGAGCACCACTCTTGATTTACCATTTATACAAGCACTACAAATTTTCACAATGGGCATACAGATTATGTATAGACTAACTATCATGCAGTAACAAGCTACAAATAGGTTGCATTTATGAAGCATACTCGATATGTAAGTATTATAAGTCTGCATGTACTAAAACTAAACAATCATAGAACTTTTCAGCTATATTCTTTTTTTTAAAAATCTAAATTTCATCAGTTGTAAGAAGCATGTATTCTCGCAGGTAAGGTGAAATGAAATGTAGATCCTGATTTCCCATCGACATCTACCCATATATCACCCCCATAATGGTTGACAATTTTCTTGCATGTAGCGAGTCCGATTCCATTTCCATTATTCTTATCAGAACTCTCAAACAAGTTAAATAAACTGGGAAGTATTGACTCAGGGATACCGCCAGAATTATCGGCGATCTCTATCGCAATCCAGTTATCATCTATTTTCTTAGAGCTGATTTTTATTATTGTCCTATTCTGTGTCTTATTGTGAGTAATACTATTCTTCATAATGTTTTGAAACAATTGCATAATAAGAGTTTCATGGCCCTCTACTATTGGGAGCTTAGTTTCCAATATTATTTGAGAGTTTGTTTCATTGATCAGCTTGTGCAATTGACTCTTAACTTTATCTAATAGCTCATTAAGATCGATTTTTTCGACTGAAGGAAGGTCCACATCTAGTTTAGATAATGAAAGCAAGTCGTCTATCATAAGGGATAATTTGCTGACACTAGAATTTATATAATTGAGAAACGACATTTCTTTTTCTGAGAGTTTTTCAGAAGTGGTCTTAGTCAGCAATCCAGCAAAAGAGCTTGCGGTACGTATTGGGGCTTTTAGATCATGTGCCGCCACAGAGGCAAAATTTTCCAGATACCTGATTGTATCCTTTTGCTTATTCATTGCTATGTCTAGATCTTTGTTACGAAGCACTACTTTATCATTTAGCTCCTTAAGTCTTTTACCATTCTTATTAAGAAGATATAAAAATGAAGAGACTAGAACTAAGGCAATGATGCCTGCAATTATGATAAGCAGAAGACGTTCTTGCCTGCGCTGTGTTTGTACAATCTTAGCTTCTGCCTCCTGTCGAAATGTATAAGAATCTTCTATTATTTGAGTAGCTAGTTTGACATCAGATAAGTTAGCTTTTTCTTGTTTTTCTGTGACATCAGCATATTGACGTAAACTATTATAGGCCTCTCTATAATCACCTTTTATCTTCCACAAATCTGATAGGTCACGATATATTTCTGGATAAGGAAAATATGTATTTATTTCTAGGGCTTTGTCATAATAGTTTCTAGCTTGATTCGTATCGCTTAAGTGCTTGTAGTAGGCACCTAGAGCATAATAGTTGTCCTTTAACTCCTTATATTCTTTATTAGCAATACTTATATCTACACCTTTGAGATAGTAATGCTTAGCAGAATCTAGTTTTGATAATGCTAGATACCCATCACCCATAATACAATAGGTATAGCCCAGAAGAGACTTTATATCCTCCTCTAAATGATAGTCTATACTCTCATAAGCCGTCTCTATTAACTTTTTATATTGTTTTTCATTGTAGTATGAATTCATCAATCCAAAATATCCGAACCGTACTATAGCTAGATCATTAGATTCTGTAGCAGTACTTATTACCTTCTTAAAAATTTCTATCGCCTTTTCATTTTCTCCTATACTGGTGTACATATTACCTAGCTCATTCATAGTGACGATCTGGTGCTTCATATCTGCTTTATCAAATGATGCAGCCAATCTATAGATTTGAAAAGCTGAAAAAATATTGCCTACAGAGAAATTCTTAAAACCATACAGGTTGTAATATAGAATTCTGGAGTTGTCATCGTCTGCATGAGGCAATGCCTCATTTGCTTTAGCCCAATATTTTTCAAATTTTCTTTCATCATTGATTACCATGTAAGCACCAGAAACATGAGTAAAATATTCCAACTTGGTATTAGGATCTATAATCTGATTTCCAATAGAATCAACAATGGAAGTATCTAAATTGTAAAAGTCTAATTTTATTAATTTCTCAATTGCAATTAGAATACTGTTGCGCTGCTTAGCATCATTGATGTCACAAAATTGCAAAGGTTCGGTAGTGTATTTATTAATAGTGTCTGGATTATTCACCATTAGCTGGTGAAGAAGCGCAGCGTATGATGCCTCACAATTATCTTTAGCTCGGTCCTCTGAAAAAACAGTACTAGAAAGGGGTGCTCTATTCTGAGCAGTAGTACTGCCAATGATGAAACTAGACAAAAAGCAAATGAAGATCACTAGCCTGATAAGGAATAGAAATTTTGTTCTAGAACACAACAACTTCATATTAACCTGATTTGTGGTTTTGAGGTCATTCTATTCCAGGGCATACCTCATTTTTTAACTTAGTACCTTATGACAAAACTGGTTTTATTTGAATAGCTTCTGAGTTGTCCAGTTATGTATTCTAATATGTCAACTTGGCCGAATTAATTGAATACATTGGAAGGAACGAATTTATCTGTCTACTCACTACTATACTTGAATAAGGCACTACGGATAATCTACAGATATGCTACTTAATGACTCTATATTTTTTTGATGAAGTCACTTTATACTCCATTAGTCTATGGGCATCTGTATATATTATGGTCTAGTTATAAATCTATAACCAAATATCTATCTCTAGCACACCTGTCCATGGCAATCTATTCCTTTTACAAAAAGCTAGCTCAATAGATGCTTTATATCGCTATAATTTATACAGCTAATTACCCAAAGCGGTATCGAATCCTAGTGACCATAAAAGACAGTTTGAGCTAATTTCAAAGCAAATTCTAAGGGCTATGTATTGAATTTAGATATCTTGCAGACACATATTTTAGTGATTATTTGATTGATTCAAAGGTCTCATTTGTATATAACCTTATACCCATAATAAAATGATAAAGAACTTTACTTTCATCTTCAGTTTCATCCTCCTTTCGTTTAGCTCGTTTGCTCAGAATTTTGCTTTACAATTCAATGGACTGGACGAGGCATTGACAATTGAGAATACCACAGGGACAACCCTATCTAACAGTTTTACCCTAGAAGCGTGGATTATGGCTAGAGAGTGGAAGGCGCAGAGCTGGCAGGGTAGTATCATCACAGCAGACTCAGGAGGAGCTAATGGTGGTTTTGCTTTTAGATGTGGAAATGATGGTAGACTGTCTATAGCTGTAGCTGCTAATAATGCATGGAATGAGGCTCTCTCCGGTCCTGTAATGCAGAGAAATAAATGGCATCATGTAGCTGCTGTCATAGACCAAGGCACAATCACTCTTTATGTAGACGGTGTTTCGGTGGCAACGGCGAGCTTTCAAGGGGCTCCCGCAGCCAATGATCAAACTCTAACAATTGGTGAATCGACAGGATTCCCAGGAAGATACTTTGATGGTATCATAGATGAAGTAAGAATATGGAGTACTGCTAGGAGTGCAACAGAGATTGCATCTAATGTAAGTACTACATATACTGGAAATGAGTCTGGACTAGCGGCTTATCTTCCGATGAATGAAGGCACTGGCACGGTGGTCAATAATCTAGCAAATTCCAGCGTCACAGCAATGACCGTCAATATGGATCAGACCAACTGGGTAGAAGGATTCAAGATTGTAGACTTTGATGTAGCTGTGAGTAATATCGCCAATATAGATCGCTTGGCTATGAAATCCAGACCGATCAGAGCAAGTGTAGATATACAAAATGTAGGGGCTCAACTGCTTGAAAATATGGAAGTAGCCCTAGAGCTAGATGGAATTGTACTCGCTACAGAGACAGTCGACTTTTCACTGGAATCTGGTGTCAGCAAATCTTACATCTTCAAGACACCTATAGATCTGACTAGTGTACTAGACCCTCAGCTATCTGTTACTATTATGCATCCAGAAGATGATAACCTCTTCAATAATGTCACTACCAAAAGTATCACTAGCCGTGATGGCCTCATGGTGAGTATCTTTGAAAATGAACAGCATAATTTTGCAAGTGCTGGCCAGCGTCAGCTCAATACCATCACTCTGCCAGGTGATCTTTCACTCTATGATCAGATACGTCTACGCATAGATATCAACTGTCCTTCTACAGGATGTGATCCTTGGGATCAACCTGCCAGTATAAGAATCAATACCTCACAGGGCATCTTTGAGTTGGCGAGATATATCACACCATTTGGGATAGGTTGTGGCCCATGGTTTGTAGATGTTACTGATTTCAAGTCAGTGCTTACAGGAGAGGTTACATTCGAGTCATATATTCAAGTATGGGGTCCCTCAGGATGGAATCTGGATTTGGATTTAGAGTTTACTATTAACGATGAAGACAAAGTACATTCAAGGCTATCACCAATCCACTCTACAGATTATCAGGTTTATGGTGACCCCAATGTCAGCCACGACCTAGCAGATGTCGATCTCAGTGTAGCAGATAATACGGAGACCTCTCATGTCAGAATGCAAGTATCAGGTCACGGCCAAGGCAATACAGATAATGCAGCTGAATTTTCTCGTCGTATGCACCAAGTCATAATCAATAATTCTACTATTGCTACTCATGATCTCTGGAAGGCAGATTGTGCTACTAACTCATGCGCTAATCAGTTTGGGACCTGGTTGTTTTCGAGAGCAGGGTGGTGCCCAGGACAAGAGGTCATTCCTGCAATATTTAATACTACTCAAGAGGTATCACCGGGAGAAAACTTTACCTTTGACTACCAGTTAGAGGACTATACTAACCTTCTGAATACTGGATACAATGATGACAGTCATACAGAACCACATTACCGAATACATAGTTTCTTTATAGAGAATAGTAGCACAGCATATCGCAGCTATACTAACTTGTCTGTGGCTAAGCTAGCTTTTACATCTGACGATAAGGTAGATGTGGACATAGAAAATGATGGTACCGTAGATTTGGGAAATTATGAAGTAAGGCTATATGTGGATGGCCAGTTAGCAGAATCACAAGAAATAAGTACAGCTATAACTGCAGGATCGGGTACAGTAGTATCCTTTAATATCAGTCTGGCTACTTTGCTTAATAGTTATTTTATCGCAGAGGTCGTTGAGATTGACGATGAGAATCCTGGAGACAATCTACTCGGAGCGATCTATGAGGGCCCTGTAAGTACACAAGATCTCACGGCTAAGAACCAAATATCTGTTTTCCCAAATCCATCAACTGGTATAATTACCCTAGTTACTGAGTCCCATCACAAAGGTGGCACTTGGTCATTATACAACTCTCAAGGAAAACTAATAGACCTGGACACTATACAAGAATCCAATACAACTATTACAATAGACCAGGAGGGTATCTATATTCTAGAGACAATGTCATCTCAAGGTATTAGTAGTAGTCAGAAAATAGTTGTTTATTAATTGATAGTAGTCATTAATACTGCCATAAAAACCTAATCTTGTTTTATAATGATTCACCTTAGTGTAACAATCCAATTACATGATAAGTAATTCCAAATTGATTCTTACTGGATTAATTTTCCTTTCAGTACTAAGTTCCTTAATGGGTCAAAGTCCATTATTCCCCAACTCTGTTGTTTCTAATGACATAGATTTCATTTTGCAAACTGACTCAGATTCATTTATTGAATTAGTCTTTATTGGTAGAGAGAATAGAGAGACTCCTCAAGCACCAAATGGCGGAAGCTTATTTGATACCAATACCTTTGTGTTTGAAGCTGTTTTCTCTGATGATGAGAAAATGGAAATATGGTGTCATAGTTCTTTTATGACACTGGATGCCGCAAAAGAATATGCTGATAAATTAGGTCCACGATTAGGAAAACTACCTGCCTTTCAGAGAAACATGATAAATCATGTAGTAATACATAAAGGCGACAATACAGCCTTTGCAGAAATTGAGGGTCAATTTTTTGTTCTATATTCTGATAATATGGATGATCGAATAAGTACAAATGATCTTGAAGAAACTGTCTTTCATGAATCAGTGCATGCGTCTTATCAATTTATCTATGAAGAACATCCTGACTGGATAAGTGCACAAGCTGCAGATCCAACATTTGTGACTGACTATGCGGAAGATAATCCGCAACTGGAGGATTTAGCAGAATCTGCTTTATTTGCCTATACCTACTTGACACATCCTGGAAGACTTGACAGCGCTATAGAAGAATGGTTAGAACTAAATATTCCTAACCGATTAGAATTTTTCAGAACCTTATATTCTACATCCACAAAAGTCGGAGAGATAAAACAGGATGAAAGGCTAAGAGTTATTCCGACCTCAAGTAACAGTCTCTTTACTATTCATGGAATTAGTAAGAGACCGAACAGTCAAATATTCCTTCTTGATGTGAATGGTAAGCTATTAAAATCAATCGAATGTTCCAATCAAGAATCCGTTAGTATGGACCTCAGAGATTTTGCTACTGGTCTATACTTTATTACGACTGAAGGAGGTTCTGCTTTGAGGCTTCTAAAGATTAACTAAGAAATACATTGAGTTATAATAAAGTAAGATAATATGAGAAGATTTCATTTTGCCTTTAAGGTGAGAGATATAGAATCTACAAGGAAATTTTACGTAGGACTACTAGGTTGTAAAGAAGGGCGGTCCACAGACTCATGGATAGATTTTGATTTCTTTGGTAATCAATTATCAGCTCATGTTAGTGAGTCTATAGCGGATTTAGACTATTGCGGTAAGGTAGATGATGTTAGTGTTCCTATTCCACACTTTGGCTGTATTCTAGAGCATTCTGAATTCGAAGAAATTAAGACTAAGCTAGAAAAGGCCAATACTAAATTTATCATTAAGGCGCAGACCAGGTATCAAGGTCTAACAGGGGAGCAGTTAACAATGTTTTTATTTGATCCCAGTAACAATCCAATAGAGTTTAAATCTTATACTAATGATGAAGAAATATTCAAGGTATAAATGAGTGAATTACCAAAGCGCTTTGAACGTAAATCATTTTACTACCACCTCATATATAAGCAGATTCATGAACCTCTCGAACGCAGCTAGTTTTAGTACTGCGTATGATTAAGATTGTAGAAAAAAAACATCTTCATAAATTATAATTCTAGTAGTACACTTATTTAGTACTACACTTAGCTTTATTTAGTGCAGATAAACTGCTAATATAAGAATGGCCGTTGATTATAAATAAGTACCGGAATCGCAAAACTACTAATCCCCAATAAAGACTTTGTCTATAATCTTTTGGCCTGACTTGCTCTCTTGTACTTCTAGATAGTATGCCCCTATAGGTAGATCATATACCTCTATTCTTTTTACATTATTATACTTGGCTATTAAGAGACCTTTAATATCGTAAAGAGACACTTTATAGTCAAGAACACCATTGACGTCAATATTGATATAGGTGCTAGTTGGGTTTGGATAGATACTAAGCTTGGCCTCAGCTAGATCGTAGGTAGCTGATAGGAGGTCCATACCATCACAGTCTTCATCTATATCATTGTTAGGAATCTCTTCAGCACCCGGGTTGATATCGGGATTATTATCATCACAGTCTACATCACTGAGGTAACCATCTTGATCTTGATCTAAAAGCATTGAAGCTTCAAGAAAGATTGTATAATCTTCTACTTCCCCAAAGTAAGAATTGCATGGATCGGCAGAATGATTGTTAGCATATACATTTCTTACTCTCATAGTTGTTGCTCCATAGGAATCCACTGTTGGTACAGTAAAAGTACCCGTGCTAGTATGATTATTATAAGCGGACATAATGATTAACTCTTCATCATCAAAAGTCCCACTGCGATCATAATCAATCCAAGCATATGTGGTATCCAGAGGAAAAGAAAAATTTAAAGAAACAGTTAATATATATGTATTCTCTTCGGATAGTGTAGTAGATAAGCTTCTGAAGTCTGAATAACTTGTCTGCCCGGAAGCATTGTTCAAATCATTAAGTACTACTAAATCTATGAAATCAGCTCCTGTACTTGCGCTTCCAGCTGCTGGACAGTACTCTATATTCGATTCACCACCTTCACATATACAGTCGGTAGAATAAGCTTCGCTAGATGTAAATGGGTCTCCATCTTCGCAGCTAGTCCCTATAAGATTGTCGTCTAGTTCAGGACATAAATCAAAAGCATCACATATACCATCTTCATCTTGATCTGGACTATTTTCATCACAGACAACGATACTGACATCTGCTTCAAAAACCCCTCTGCCGTAGGTGCCAACTCTTATCTTCTGAGTACTGTACTGAATTTCTATATCGTTGATTCTTGTATTAGGTAGGGTGCCATACGGAATCCATGTTGGTGCGCTATTATCTCTATAATAGACACCTGCATCTGATCCAATAAATAAAGCATCATCAATATCTTTATAAAATTCTACTGCTCCGAACCTAACATTGGGTAGATCATCTGTAATATTGATCCAACTATCTCCAGCATCTGGAGAGCTGAATATCTTGTTACCACTAGTGTAGCCACCAGCAACTATTACAATCTGGTTCATATCGACAGGATCCACCTCTATATCAGTAATACTACCTATAGGAAGACTTTTGGGTATCCAGTTGTTACTATCTATGTCTTTTACATATAGAATATTATTTCTTATTGCATAAACTCTACTCCCATTGGACTCCGATATAGCGATATGATTTAGATTAGCACCATTAGCTAATTCATCACCAATATTAGTCCATGTATTACCCTGATCAAGGCTTTCATAGACAGAGCTATAGCCGACCACTATTCTATTAGGATTATTGGGGTCAAGTCGAAATGGCGTTATCCAGGCCCCTTCTCCATCCTGTTCAGGGGGCGATATATTTGAATTTCCAGAACCGTCAAATCGCCTCAAGCCACCAAACTGATACTCCCAGTAAATAGTATTCTCGTCTGTAGGATCTATTTCTGTAATCATACCATCACCTGTACCTGCTAAGTCACTCCAGTTACCATTGCGATCTCTGTACATGCTCCCGTTATCTTGAGAACCTCCAGATACTACGTTAGGATTAGATTGTGAGACGCCAATATCATAGAACTGAGTAATAATCAAGCCATCACTTAGATTGATAAACTCTTCTGTTTCCACATTAAAGGCATCCACTCCTCCATCATGACAATAATAGATTCTATCATTCTGTAGAGGGTTTACAAAGGTGTTACGCATATCGACATGAATGAGAGGGAGGTTATCACGTCCTAGCCAATCAGAAATTTTTGTATAATTAGCACCACCATCTTTTGTACGGAACAACTCAAAATAGCCGACTATATAATCTTTAGGATCTTGAGGATTAATAGATGCAAGTTGTGCATTGAATGATTCTGGCAGCGAATGGGAGATAGGAAAAGAATTACCGCCATCATTACTGACTTTAAGAGTACTTTCATTGCATATAACAACTTTATCGGGGTCTTGTCTTGTAAGTGCTATCCTTACTGGATTGTTCCCAAAACTTTCCACTTGTGTAAACTTATCACCGCCATCTACGCTTTTTAGGAATTGGCCATTATTAGTCCCTAAGAATATTGTTTGATTATCACCATGCATATAATGTGCCTGTATACATGAGGCCGCAGTCAATCGTGAATAGCTTTCAAAACCATCAGTTGTCTTATAGAGCCCCTTGTCTGTTGCTGCCAGTAGGGTAGCACTATCTTCAGGATCTGCAGTAAGCCAATATATTCTAGAATTATCCGAAGTCGAAAAGATAAGGCTGGTCGGCTGCCAACTGGTGCCTGCATCTGTAGACTTATAGACACCTATGCTAGGAAGTCCATTCCAAAGATGACTCCCAAGAGAAATATACAAGTTGTCAGGATTTTCCTGATCTACCACTATTGAAGATACTGCCAAATACGGCAGGTCATCGCCTAGAGGAATATATGTCTGACCACCGTCTTCAGTTTTCCATACTCCTCCGATAGCTGCCGCAACATAGAATATGTTACTATCCGTAGGATGAAAAGCGATACTCGTAGTCCTACCCATAGAAATCTGTACTCTTATAAATTCAGTATTGGAGATATTACTCCATTCTATATCATCGTATAGGTCATTAATATGTGGACGTTTTTGTGTCCTTTTCATCCTATGAGCAGTGATGTCTCCTAATGTTCCATCAGGATTTAGACTAGTGTCCCAATAGTTTCTCCATCGCATGTACTTGACAAATTCTCCATCACGGTACTCGCCATGCGAAAGTTGCTTAACCGATAAACCAAGATGCTTTTGCTCAAAGTAGCTTTCCGCTTTCTGGCACATCATTTCATAATTATTACCAGTAGTCAATATAGACTGTATATCATCCTGGCTAAAAGCAACGATTGCAATCAGAAGAAATATAGGAGTAGTTAAATATTTTTTCATTAATTATATTTTGAGGAATCGAACAGCTAATTAAGATTGCTTAGTGTGAACATAAAGGCTATAGCTAAGTTACAGGTTACTTTTTAGTTTTTGACCATGTAGGAAAAGTACATAAATTCAACTTTATAAATACAATAAAGTTGATCTTTGTCCGCAATGAAATGATTAAGAAAAAGTGCCTAATAGTATGTTTGATGTTTTAGAACAAGAAGTTACGGAGAAGCTACTTAGATGCCGACAGCTGAATGGGTATGACAATGCAAATTATCTGTTAGAAACAGACCAGGGTAAATGTATCTTGAAGAGTTATAAGTATAGCCTTAACCAGAAAGATCTAATAGAAGCGGAGAATAAGATACTTACAGAACTAAATAGTAAAATCAAAGGATGCTTCCCACAACCTATCCGCTTTAGAGATAATTCTTACGTAAAAAAAGTAACAAATCAAGGACAAGCAGAATTAATAAGAATGCTGAATTATCTGGATGGTGTATTCCTTGGAGACACTGAGCCATCTAGAGAATTATATCAGTCTTTAGGAATCTTCCTTGCAGAAATGGATCTAGCTCTACAGGCTATCGATAGTTATGTTATAAAATCAAAGGAAGACTTATGGGATCTACAGTATTTTCATCTAAACGAAAAGTATATCGATGATATACCTCAGGCTAGAGATAGAGCAGTTGTGAGATATTTCTTTGAACAATTTGATCTTAACATTCGGCCTTTGTTCCCTCATCTGCGAAAGCAACTAATCCACAATGATGCAAATGAATGGAATGTTCTAGTTCAGGATGGCAAAATTTCTGGTCTAATTGATTTTGGCGATTTAGCCCATTCGTATCTAATTAATGAAGTAGCTATTGCGATTACCTATAGCAGCTATGACAAGGAGAATCCATTAGACTATGCTGAGCTCATTTTGCATGCCTATCATGAAGTTTTGCCTTTGCAAGAAGAAGAGGTCGATGCTTTGTATTATTTGATAGCAGCAAGATTATGTACGAGCATTTGCAATTCTTCGCATTCAAAAAAAATAAATCCAGAGAATAAATACGCCTCAGTAAGTGAGAAATTTGCTCTCCAGATGTTGCATAAGTGGATAGCTATCAATCCTGTACATGCTAAAAACAGATTCAGAAAAGCTATTGGATTAGAACCGATATTATCACCTTCTATCGATGATATTATACATAGAAGAAATAACCATATTAGTACGATTCTCTCGCTCAGCTATAAGGAGCCTATCCATATGGTAGGTGCCGCTTTTCAGTACATGTACGGTGCCGATGGGGCTACTTATCTAGATGCCTACAATAACATACCCCATGTAGGACACTGCCACCCAAGGGTCACGAGGGCAGGATCTACTCAGATGTATGCACTGAATACAAATACTAGATATCTGTATGATGAACTTGCAGAATATTCTGAAAAGTTACTTTCAAAATTCCCTGATTCTCTCAGCAAAGTTTTCTTTGTTAACTCTGGTAGTGCTGCAAGTGATCTAGCGATACGAATGGCAAGAAAGCATACAGGTTATGAACAGATAATGGTTATGGAACTGGGCTATCATGGCAATACACAGACCTCTATCGATATCAGTGACTACAAGTTCAACAACCCTAAAGGTGATGGTCAAAAGGAATACATTCTAAAGACCCCAGTACCAAATATCTACAATGGGAAATACACTAGTGAAATGGAAAATCCTGGCCTCTTGTATGCAAGAGATACCAAAGCTCAACTTGAACAAAATGGAAAACCTATCGCAGCATTTGTAGCTGAGCCTATTCTTGGTTGTGCTGGACAGGTTCCTCTTGCTCCTGAGTATCTAAAAGAAGTATATCCAGCCATAAGAAAGCAAGGTGGTATCTGTATTAGTGACGAGGTTCAGACAGGCTTTGGACGAGTAGGAGAATATTTTTGGGGCTACGAAGCGCATGGAGTAATACCTGACCTAGTCATTCTAGGCAAGCCCATCGCTAACGGACATCCTATGGGAGCGGTAGTGACTACAGATGAAATTGCTCAATCATTTGAGCAAGGAGTAGAATTCTTCAGCTCATTTGGAGGTAACCCAGTATCATGCGCAATAGGAGCGACTGTCCTAGAAGTAATAGAAGTAGAGGGACTTCAAGAAAATGCTAAATTGGTAGGACTATACTACATGTCGCTTTTAAAAGAATTGATGCAAAAATATTCCTGCATAGGGGATGTGCGAGGAATGGGTCTGTTTATAGGTGTGGAACTAGTGATCCCTAATAGTAGAGAGCCAAACACTGCATTGGCTCAGCTAATAAAGAATCAATTCCGAAAAAACAATATTCTAATAAGTACAGACGGCCCCTTTGATAATGTCATAAAATCGAAACCTCCTCTTTGCTTTACTAAGAAGAATGCTAAAACAGTTGTTGATCTTTTAGAGAGTCTATTGAATAAATATTCACAGGTCATTGATCAATAATTAGAGTGAAGTAGTCATCACCTGGCTGCAATTCATTTAGGATATCCTAGATTAGTCAGTTAGTTATGACAATAATTATCAACTAACAACTCCTAGAGTTTCTCTACTGTAAGGTTATGTTTGAATCATTATGATTCTAACTAAAGCTGAATAAGAATTTCTATACAAAGCTTAATAAGTTTATATTTTGGATGGACATGCAGCTTGGTGGGATAAAATGAACTAGGAGAGAATGAGTTCTATCAAAGCAATGTGAAAGAGAATAGGAAAGAAGTTGGTATAAAAAAAACAGGCCCCGAGTCGACGAAAACTCGAGGCCAATGCCTTATTCAAAGAGTAGCCCGTACGGGATTCGAACCCGTGCTACCAGGATGAAAACCTGGCGTCCTAACCCCTAGACGAACGGGCCATTAAATTCAATAAAATGCGCTTCTCTTTTAAAGCGAGTGCAAATATATAAATTTTGCTAATTGCTGTAAACAAAAAGCAAAATCCGTTCCCATTTATCTGATTATAAATGATGTACTCAATATAATTCCATCATTTTTCGTGAATCTCAAGTAATATAAACCACTTTCTAAGCCAGAAATATCTAGTTGGCTAGAATAGTCCTTTTGTATAATCCTCTGACCAGCAGCATTATAGAGACTCATCTGAGCGATATCAGTTACTTCTGTACTGATATTTAGGATTTCGTCGGCTGGATTTGGAAATAAGCTGATAGTGGAAAAATTATTGGTCTCATTTGTAGCAGAACCCCGATTATCATTAACTCTAAAGACATCTAGTGCTGCTTCTACCCAATTTCTACCTCCATAATCACCAGCTGTAAATGAGATAATAATTGGCTCCGAGATATCTAGACCATTATCTAACAGATTGAAAGTCAATACATCTGTCCATGTAGTATCCGGAGTACTCTCATCTATGGTGAGCAGATTGACGAAGTTCGTACCATCAGAGACCAATATGTCTAATCTATCATCTGGCTCATTATTGCCTCCACCATTGAAGAAATAGGTTCTGAATTCTATTTCCGGATTCTCATAGTCTTCTAGGAACATGTGAGGAGATCTCAATATGGCAGTCCCATTATTTACATTATCACTCCCTGCACCACCACCACCATTTCCTGTGACATAACATTGTTCTCCGATATCACCTTCTATGTCCTTATCTATATTAGAGATTCGAAATCCTGTAAAAGTAGCAATAGGGATGCCTCTTTCCCATAAGCCAGAAGTTGCTGTACCTGAGGCTTTCCAGCCCAGATCCAAGACAAAATCATCTTCATAGCCAGGTTCTAACTCTATAGTAAACTCTCCGTCCTCAGGAACAAAAGACTGCCTAATTAACTTGTACCCCCAAGCCCCAAAATGGAAGGTGTGGCTTTCAGGATTACCAAAGAAACTAAATGATCCATCTACATTTGTCGTCATCAAGAGTTCATGATCTACCGTGGCTATAGTCACAGAACCTTCGCTTATAGGTTCTTTACTCTCAGCATCAACTAAAATACCCACTATACTCAAAGGTCTACGTTGCATCTCTACATCTAGAATGGTCACCTGACCTTTAGCTAATTCTGCTTCTACAATCAATTCTTGATATTGTGGATGTGTAAACTTTACTTGGTAAGTCCCAGGAGTGGCCTGACCTGTCTTATAGGATCCCATAGAATTAGAAACATCATTATTGGCATCAGTAGAAAGTATTTCGACTGTCACACCATTGATACTAGATTGATCAGCAGCATCTGCTACTTGACCTTCTAGATAGCAAGCTCTTTCATATGTAGGACGAAGTACGTGCAATCCATATCTTCTATCCGTAGCCAGAACATAACCTGAAGGCAACCATGGATAAGCTCCCCAGCAGCCATTTGTTCCTCCATTTGCGTCTTTATATGTGTCATAAGAAGCTACCTTGATCATATTCTCTGGTCTATTAGCATCTGTAATGACTACTCCCTCAGTATACCATGAGGTGACTAGGTAACCATCCTTATAGTGGGTATTATGAGGCACCACATCCTGACCAGCATTCTCTAGAGGCTGAAAAGAATCTAGTCGTTTTATATTACCATAGTCGCTGATATCATAAGAATCTACAAAGGCATTCCCCCTCTCATCTGTTGTAAATGCAAAGTTGCCATCATCAGATATCCAAGTGTTATGTGTAAAGTTAAATGAGGTAGGTGCTTCTCCTAGTAACTGTATGTTAGCCTTGTCAGTAACATCATAGATAGCTAGAGCTCCTTGATAGATCTCAGAACTATACATGATATTGTCTCTGACCATTAGATCGTGAGCATATTCAGGATTACTTCCACCATGTACGCCTACAAGAACTGGGTTCCATTTATCTTGATTGAGATCAAATATGATAGCCTTATTCATGGCTTGCACTTCACTACCACAGCCAGCGAGATACATAAATCCATTCTCATCTATATACAGATTATGACAAGACTCTAGAGGCTGTGAACCCGTACTACTAGTAATACTTGGATTCAAAAATTGAAACCGTATAGAATCGGTCGCCACCTCACTCATATCTATCACAAGGAGTCCATCGGGCGCATTATCTGCTGTAACGTAGAGATGATCTTCCCACGATTTTATGTCTCTCCATATTGTATTATCTCCCTCTATTCTTTTGATTTCTCTAGGTACAGTAGGATCTGTCAGGTCATAAATAATTGTGTACCTAGAAGTACCCATGATCGCATACTCTGTTCCGTTAGGACCTACAAATCCCCATACATCATTTCCTCCTTCGCCATCAGGCAGTTCTGTGATGGACACCAACTCAAAGTTAAAGTCAGCTTGTGCCTCAACAAATAGGCTAGCAACGGTGAATAGTAAGAACCAAAAATATTTCATTATGCTTAATTTAAATATGATTATCGTAAAGATAAAGGACTTCTAAGTTCTAGACTGTACGTCTTGATCGCAGGACGACAAATCCTTAGGATTTATCTAAGATCATAGTCGTCAATCTAGATATACAGATCTTCTTATTATTGTCGTCGTAGATTTCAATATTCCAGACATGAAGCTTCCTGCCCACCTTTATCGGCGTTACTTTACCATAGACAGATCCTTCTGTAGCCGCGCTGAGATGATTAGCATTAATTTCTACACCGACTACTCCTTTCTCAAAGGGGTTTTCTAATACAACTGTAGAAGCGACTGAGCCAATAGTCTCAGCAAGTGCCACTGAAGCCCCTCCATGTAGAAGACCCATCGGCTGCAAGGTCTTATGATCCACTGGCATTTTTGCAATCAGATAATCTTCTCCGATCTCAATAAACTGGATGTCTAGATGCTCTACCAAAGTTCCCTTTCTTATGCTATTTATAGCTTCCAGCGTGGGTTTACTCTTCCAAATCATATATTTGTATTATAAAAATTTGTAATGTAAACTTATGAAAATATATCACAATCCCCGATGTGCAAAGAGTCGCCAAACTCTAGCTCTTCTAAATAGTAATGGGGTAGAGCCAGAAATAGTTTTGTATTTGAAAGACTTACTGACGGAAGAAGAACTAGAAGCACTACTCAAAAAGCTCAAAATGAAACCCTCAGAGCTAGTCAGAAAGTCTGAAGCCATCTACAAAGAGCAATATAAAGGAAAGTCCATCACTGAAGAAAAGTGGCTATCTATTCTAGTTAAACATCCCAAACTCATAGAAAGACCCATAGTAGTTAAAGCTCGAAAGGCCGTACTCGGCAGACCACCAGAGAATGTACTAGAACTACTTTAGTTCTCCTTCTATGTAGCTGATGATTTTAGATAGCTCTGAAGGATGAAAACTTGAACTTGTAATTTGATTCCTATTCCAAGTAGACTGGCGCTTAGCATATCTACGACTGTTTCTCTGTATCAAATTAATGGCCTCATCCAAGGAAACATTACCATCTAGATATTCGAATACTTCTGAGTATCCTACTGTATTCAAGGCTCTCAGATCTCTATAAGGAATCAAGGACTCTACTTCCTTTATGAGTCCTTCCTCCACCATCGCTAGAACTCGCTGATTTATTCTATCGTAGAGCTGGGCTCTTTCCATGTCTAGAACGATATAGATAGGTGTAAATTTCCTTTCTGCTTTGGTCTGACTGAGGTAAGAGCTAAATGGCTTACCCGTTTGCCTGATGACACTTAGGGCTCTTATGACTCTATAACTATTCTGGATATCTGCTCGGGCATAGTACTGGGGATCTTTAGCTTCTAGCTCAGCCTGCAGTACTGACAAACCTTTCTGTTCTAAGTTTTCATCTAATGTTTCTATAATCTCTTTTTCTATTGCTGGCATCTTATCGAGTCCTTCGCAGATGGCTTTTATATAGAGGCCAGTGCCTCCACAGAGTATGGGTATTTGCCCCTCTTCATGTGACTTATGGATGATAGCCATAGCTTCTTTTTCATAGATCCCTGCTGAGTATGGTGTCTCTATGGAGATGTGATCTACCAACTGCATCTTACCCCTCTGTCTCTCATCAGCAGAGGGTTTTGCAGTGCCGATGCTCATCTCCTTATAGACCTGTCTGCTGTCTGCAGAGATGATAATGGAATCAAAATGTTCCACTAGTTCCAAAGAAAGGGCTGTCTTGCCGATAGCTGTTGGACCTGTAAGTACTATCAAATATTTGTGAGGATTTATAGGCAAAGGGAATTGAATTAGTATCTTTCTGTTATGCCAATTTTGACATGCTAAATTTATATAAGTTATGCTTAGAAACTTAATTCTGCTGGCTATTGCTTGCCTAATCTATTCTTGTACAGAAACAAATTCTACTCCTATACCAAAAGATGAGAGTTCACAAGAGACCAAAGCTGTGAAGTATGCCATGGTTATACACGGTGGCGCTGGCACCATTACTAGAGCTCAGATGACCCCAGAAAAAGAAGAGGCCTACACAAAAGCACTGAGTGATGCGCTAGAGATCGGACAGCAAGTACTAAGTAAAGGAGGGAGCAGTATGGAGGCCGTCACTCAGACTATAATCTCGATGGAAAACTCTCCACTTTTCAATGCAGGCAAAGGTGCTGTATTTACTAACTCTGGCAAGAATGAATTAGATGCTTCCCTGATGCGAGGCAGTGATATGGAAGCTGGTGCAGTCGGAGGCATTACAACTATTAAGAATCCTATTCTAGCGGCTCAGGCCGTGCTAGAAAAATCAGAGCATGTCTTTATGGTAGGAGCAGGTGCAGAAACCTTTGCCGAAAAATCAGGCATAGAGACTATAGATCCTTCTTACTTCAAGACCGAGCGCAGATGGAATAGCCTCCAACGGATCCTAGAAAAGGAAAAAGAGGTAGGCCTGGAAGAGACCGAACTTTCTGAGTCCAAATTCGGAACTGTAGGAGCAGTAGCTCTAGATATGAATGGAGATATCGTAGCAGGAACCTCCACTGGAGGCATGACCAACAAAAGGTATAATAGGATAGGCGACAGCCCTGTAATAGGCGCTGGCACCTATGCCAATAATAAAACCTGCGGCGTCTCTTGCACTGGGCATGGAGAGTATTTCATTAGATATTCTGTAGCTCATGACGTGTCTGCCATGATGGAGTACACTGGAAAATCACTTCAAGAAACCGCCGAGCACATCGTCAATAAAAAACTTAAAGAGGCAGGAGGTTCTGGTGGACTGATAGCACTAGATTCTAAGGGCAATATTGTTATGCCCTTCAATACTGCTGGGATGTATAGAGGCTATGTCACCGATTCTGAAAAGCAGATCGCCATCTATAAAGACTAAGAAGTTTACAGGGAAGAATGCTAATCTTCCATTAAAATAAAATAGATTTGTAATTCATTGATTTATAGTCATATGGTGATGGATATTATAAAAAAGAATTGGATACATCTGTTTGCAGTAGTTTTGTTTTTCCTAACAACTGTTTTTAGTTTCTTTCCAGCCTTCCAAGGAGAAAAATTACAACAGAGTGATAAGATCCAATGGTTAGGAATGGCACAGGAAACCAGAGAGCATCAAGAAGCAACTGGTGAGACGAGTCTATGGACCGGAAGTATGTTTGGTGGAATGCCGGCCTACTATATCAACTTTAAGCAACCTAGTGATGCTATTGATATCCTAGCGAAAGTCATGCGTACAGGATTCAATAATGAGATAGGGAAATTTATGTCAGGCATGCTGGCCTTTTATCTGCTACTGTTGCTCCTCGGTATCAATCCATGGATAGCCATTATTGGGTCCATTGCCTTTGCTTACTCCACTAATAATCTAGTGCTTTTAGCAGCGGGACATAATACAAAGGTAGCTACCATTATGATCAGCCCTTTATTGATAGCTGGCGTCATCTTGGCTTATCGAAAAAAATTCTTGCTTGGGGGCTTAGTATTTACTTTGGGTATGGCCATGAATCTAAAAGCCTCGCATCCACAGATGACCTACTATCTAGGATTACTATTGGCCATATATGTTCTATTCCTTTTTGTTCAGGCTGTAAAGTCTAATGACATTCTAGATTTTTTTAAATCATCTGGAATTCTAGTCATAGGCCTATTGATAGCATTAGGCACCACGGCTGGAAAGACTTTGCCGATATTAGAATACTCTAAGGATACAATGAGAGGAGCGCCTATTCTCAAGAATAGTAAGTCTGAAGGATCTAGTAGTAAGGTGGATGGTTTGGCTTGGGATTATGCCATGTCATGGAGTAATGGATCTACGGATTTACTTTCCAGCTTCATACCGCTAGCAGTAGGGGGCAGTAACAGACAAAGGATAAGTAAAAACACCAATTTCGGAAAGGAATTGAAAAAAAGAGGGGCTTCCACTAGAAATCTCGAAGGCCCATTATATTGGGGTAGTCTACCATGGACAGAAGGTCCGATCTACTTCGGTGCTGTAATTTTCTTTCTGTTCTTTATCTCTTGTTTCTATGTCAAAGGCAATATGAAATGGTGGATATTGTCAGCTGTGTCACTGACCTTCCTTCTATCTCTCGGTAAAAACTTTGAAGGGTTCAACCGATTCTTTTTTGATTACGTACCCTACTACAATAAGTTTAGAACTCCCAATTCAATATTATCTGTAACAGCTATTCTCATTCCTATTCTCGCCATTCTAGGCTTACAGAAATTCATAGATACTAAAGCCTTCGATAAGAAGACTATACTTTATCCTGGGATTGGTTTTATACTATTTACTCTGGCAGTTGGAATCTTAGGGCCAGGTATTTTTGATATGAGTGCACCAGGTGATACTAGATTAGAGCAGGCAGGTATTAAAGCAGATTTGATAATTGCAGATAGAGCAGCTATGCTTAGAACTAGTGCAATGACAGCAGCACTATATATGTTGATTACTCTTGCAAGTTTGTGGGCTTTTGCCACAGGAAAATTAAAGAAAGCACCAGTTCTTATAATTATTGGACTCATAGCGGTCATGGATCTTTTCCTTGTCAATTTTAATTACATCAGTTCTGAAAAGTATCAATCTAAACGTAAATCAGAGGCCTACTTTACACCAAGACCAGTAGATGTTCAAATTTTAAATGACAAAGACCCGAATTTCAGAGTCCTTGATAACACTATCAATACTTTTAACTCTTCCTTTGCCTCATACTTTCACAAGACAATAGGTGGTAATCACGCTGCGAAACTGCAGCGATTCGAAGATTTAAGAGACTATCATATTACCAAGAATAATATGAACGTACTTAATATGTTGAATACTAAGTATTTCATTACCGGGCAGCCAGTACAAGAAGATGCTAGGCTTAATTCCGCAGCACTTGGTAATGCTTGGTTTGTAAACTCAGTAAAAATTGTCCCGACGGCTGATGATGAAATAGAGGCACTCTCTGATTTTGATCCCTTGGGTACCGCTATTGTACACCAAGAATTCAAATCAAAATTATCTTCTACGAGCTTTGACAAATTAGGTTCTATAAAGCTAGACTCGTATGAACCTGACAGGTTAGTCTACACGAGTAATGCCTCTTCTCCTCAGTTCGCTGTATTCTCAGAGATGTGGTATGGGCCTAATAAAGGATGGAAAAGCTATATAGATGATCAGCCAGTAGAGCACATTAGAGCCAATTATGCCCTCCGAGCGATGGAAGTACCTAGTGGTACTCATAAGATAGTATTTGAGTTCAAGCCAGATAGTAATAAAACTGGAAAGCTGATAGGGCTCGTTTCTAATATCTTGTTCTTATTGGGATCGGCCTTCTACCTGTGGACACTTTATAAAGAGAATAAACTTTCTGCATAGGAAGAATTGGTACAATGTAATATCTTTGATTCCCAATGCAGCGCGGCAAACAAATTCTTAGCCCTTCTAGATTTAAGATAACCTTACAGAGGTTAGCAAGCCAAATAGTAGAGAACTACAAGGAAAAAGAACCTATTCTCATTATTGGTATACAGGAGAAAGGTGTCATTCTTGCTGAACGTCTTATCAGCATTATTTCCGCAAAGGATAAGAAACGAGAGATCCATCTAGGTAAGCTAGACATTACTTTCTATAGAGATGACTTTAGAATGAGGTCTACACCTATCAAAGCCAATGCCACCCAGATTGACTTTGATATAGACTCCAAGAAAATCCTACTAATAGATGATGTCCTCTACACTGGTCGTACTATACATGCTGCAATCTCTGCCTTACAAGATTTCGGAAGAGCAGATAAGATAGAGCTGCTCACCATGGTAGACAGGAGATATAATAGACATCTCCCGATAAAGTCTGACTTCACAGGGCTACAAGTAGATGCCTTAGATGAGGCCTTTGTCAAAGTCCAATGGGAGCACCAAGATGGAGAAGACAAGATTTTGATTTTTTCAGCTAATAAGAAAGGATAGATGAGTGAAGGAACTTTGAGCACAAAGCATCTTCTAGGTATAAAATATATTACGAAGGAAGATATTGAGCTTATTTTTTCGACAGCTGAAAAGTTTAAAGATGTCATCAATAGACCGATCAAGAAAGTGCCATCGCTCAGGGACGTAACTATTGCCAATTTATTTTTTGAAAACTCTACGCGAACTAAACTTTCCTTTGAGTTAGCAGAAAAGAGATTGTCAGCAGATGTCATCAATTTTTCTTCTTCTACCAGCTCTGTCAAAAAAGGAGAAACTCTTCTAGATACCGTCAATAATATCCTATCTATGAAAGTGGATATGATAGTCATGAGACATCCCGCACCTGGAGCTCATTACTTCCTGTCTAAGCATATCGATGCTCAGATTATAAATGCTGGTGACGGCACACATGAGCATCCTACTCAGGCACTACTTGATGCCTTCTCTATGCAGGAAGCTGTAGGCAATTTAAAAGGGAAGAAAGTCTGCATATTCGGAGATATTATGCACTCTAGAGTAGCACTCAGTAATATCTATTGTCTCAAGAAATTAGGCGCAAAGGTAAGAGTCTGCGGACCACCGACGTTGATTCCAAAACATATAAAATCTCTAGGCATCGAAGCCTCTTATGATCTAAGAGATAGTCTCAACTGGTGTGACATCGCTAATGTCCTCCGTATACAGCTAGAGCGACAAGACATAAAGTACATCCCTAGTCTAAGAGAGTATACCATGTACTACGGTATCAATAAGAAGATCTTAGATAGTCTGGACAAGCATAAGATAATCATGCACCCTGGCCCCATTAATAGAGGCATAGAATTAGATGGAGATGTAGCAGATAGCGAACATTCCATCATTCTGCAGCAAGTAGAAAATGGGGTAGCTGTCCGTATGGCAGTCTTGTTTTTACTAGCGAATCAGAGAGGGGTTACCGTTGAGTAGTAAAATTAAAGATTTATTAAAGTTGGGTCATCTATTGATGATTTCTATATCCTAAGTGTTATTTGTAATATGATTCTAAGATTTTTAGCAACTCTAGTTTGTATAAGTTTTGTGACTCTACTACAGGGGCAATACAACATTGATATCAAAATAAATGGTTATGAGAATGATACTCTCGTAGTAGGTTATTACTATGGTGACAAGCAACTCGTACGTGATACGATTTATGCGCACAAACCAGGAAGCTTCCAACTCACGGGAACTGATACGCTAGATAATGGACTCTATTTGCTACTGACTTATCCCGACAAAGAATACATCCAGTTTAATGTCAATGAGGAAGAAAAGGACTTTAGTATAGAATACGATCTGGAGTCTAAGCATCTTATAAAATTCAAAGGCAGTAAGGACAATGAGTTGTTCCAAGATTATGTAATGCTCATAAGTGATCTAAAACCAAAAGCTCAAGAACTTCGAGATACTATAGCAGCTCTGCAGAAAGCGAATCAAGCCTTTGACTCTTTTGAAAAAGAACTCGATAAGTTGGATAAGCAAGTCGTTGACTTTCAAGAAAAGATAGTCAAAGAACAACCTAACAGCATCTCTGCTAAAATCATAAAAGCTGGAAAAGATATAGAGATTCCAGACTTTGAGGATGCTGAAAACCCACAACAAGAAAGATTCAAATTTTATAAGAAACACTACTTTGACAATCTAGACTTAGCAGACCCTGCTTCTTTGAGATTAGGTGTCATTCAGAATAAAGTAGATAGTTATCTAGAAAAGCTGACGGCTAACCATCCTGACAGCTTAGCGATAAGCTTGGATTACCTCTTAGACAAGATGGAACCAGCTGAAGAAACATTCAGGTTTTATCTGAGTACTTTTCTTAGCAAGTATGGCAAGAGTAAGATTATTGGTTATGATGCCCTTTATGTACACTTAGTAGATAATTACTACAAGAAAGGGAAGGCCCCTTGGGTATCAGAAGAAAACCTGACCAAAATCATTGATAATTCTGATAAGATCAAGCCTTCATTATTAGGTAAAATAGGGGCCGATCTCCAAGTCTATAAAGAAGACGAAAAGACGACAGTAAGCATCAGCGAGATAGACTATGAATACCTAGTTCTCCTATTTTGGGCTCCAGACTGTGGTCACTGTACGAAGATGATGCCTAAGTTTGTAGAGTTCAATGATCACTGGAAAGATACAGGTGTCAAGATCTTTGCCATCTGTACAAAGCATCAAGATAAGACTAAAAACTGCTGGGAGAAAATAGAAGAGAAAAACATGCTAGGCTTTATCAATGCAGCTGACCAATATCACAGATCGAGATTCAAGCTCAAGTATAATGTTGTTACCACTCCAAAGGTCTTTGTATTAGATAAAGACAGAGAGATACTCATTAAAAGTATTGGTGCAGACCAGTTAGATGCAGTCATGAGAGAGATTATCACTAGAGATGGTAGAGAAGAAATACTTCCTCCAGCTATGCCTAGCGAAGACATCAAAGATAAAGAAGACAAGTAGATTAGCTGTAAGTCGCGAGTACTCGTTTGATCCTAGTCATTGCTTCTATCAGTACTTCATTAGAAGTAGCATAAGAAATCCTGAAGGAATTCTTATCTCCAAATGCTGAACCAGTTACGACTGCAACATGGGCTTCATCTAGTAAGACATCTACAAATTCATCTGCATCATCTATACGTCTGGTACCATTTGTCTTTCCAAAGAATGAAGAGATATTAGGAAAGAAATAGAAAGCTCCTTGTGGATCATTCACTCTCATGCCTGGTATATCTTCTAGCATTTTCTTTACTAGATTCTTACGTTCTAGAAATTTTTCTTTCATATAATCTAGCGCACTAGGATCATGCTGCAGAGCGATTGCTGCGGCTGCTTGACCGAAAGCCGTCGCTCCTGAAGTGAACTGTCCTTGTACCTTAGCACAGGCCGCAGCAATCCATTGTGGAGCTGCGAGATAACCAAGTCTCCATCCAGTCATTGCAAAACCCTTAGACATACCATTGACTAGAATAGTTCTCTCCTGCATACCAGGCATGGAGGCTATACTTGGGTTTTTAGCATTGAACGTTATGTACTCATAGATTTCATCAGAGAGCACATACAGGTCTGGCTTGGTTTTGATAACTTCTGCAAGAGCAGCAATTTCCGCTTCAGTATAGACACTACCTGTAGGATTAGAAGGAGAGGAGTAGATGATGAGCTTAGTGTTATCATTTATAGCTTCCTTCAGCTGAGCAGGTATGACTTTGTAGTCTTGTTCTATCCCTGCATATACAGGAACAGGTGAGCCACCAGCGAATTTTACAATCTCGAAATAGGAGACCCAGTAAGGTGTAAATATGATCACCTCATCGTTAGGATCTAATAGCGATAGGCATACATTAGCAATGCACTGCTTCGCCCCATTAGAAACAACTATTTCTTTCGGAGTATAATTTAGCTTATTATCTCTCTTAAGTTTGTCACAGATCGACTGTCTTAGTTCTAATAGACCTGGGACTGGCGTATACTTTGTCATTCCTTTATCTAGAGCTTGCTTAGCGGCTTCCTTGATAAAATCAGGCGTATCAAAATCAGGCTCTCCTAGGCTCAGGCTGATGACATCTACACTTTGAGATTTTAGTTCTCTAGCTTTCTGTGCCATCTTGATGGTTGCTGACTCAGACATACTGCTCAACTTGCTAGATAATAAATGACTAGACATATTAGATATTTTTGAATATCAAATGTAACTAAGTTTTGCAAGATTGAATGTTTTAAACATATTTTTAGCGTCAAATAGAAATCAATCTTATGAATGATCCGATTCAGGTTTTTGTAACTGGTGGCACCTTTGATAAAGATTACAATTACATCACCGGAGAACTTTACTTTAAGGATACACATCTTATAGAGATGTTTGAGTTAGGAAGATCTACTTTAAATCTCAAGGTCAAAACCCTGATGATGATAGACAGTCTCGAAATGACCGATCTGGAAAGAGCTGATATTCTCGAAGAATGTATAGGCACAGAAGCCAATAAGATTCTTATTACACATGGTACAGATACTATAGTAGAAACTGCTGCTTACCTTTCTGAGCAGAGTCTAAGCTCCAAAACTATCGTGCTTACTGGAGCCATGGTGCCCATTGCCTTTGGTACCTCCTCCGATGGCTTTTTCAATTTGGGATCAGCTCTGGCTTTTGTACAAACTTTAGAACCAGGGGTATATATCTCTATGAATGGACGTTATTATAACTGGAACAACGTTCGTAAGAACCGAGAAACAGGCTATTTTGAATCTTTGAGCTAAGAAAGCAATGCTAATCAGCTGTTTATCAGTTGAAAATACATGAAATTAACTCTTATATCAACCTAAGAAAAAGCAAATTTTACCGAACTAAAGATTAACTTTGTTTTTCGAAAATCACTGTATATATTATGAAACAGGTCGTATTAATCTTCTTTTTTACCACTATTCTTCTGAGTTCTATAGAAGCACAGAATCCTAGCTACCCTTATGGACTTTCATTTAAGTCCCTATTTATGGATTATCAATCTCAAAATGGTGGCACCATCACAGACTTCGGCGCTTACCATCATGGTTTTGAGATAGGTCTGCATAAGAACATCAATGAAAATATAAATCTGGTACTTCCTATAAAAGCAGGAGTAGTAACGAGTCATGATCAGCGTTTCGAGAACTGTTTTCATAAGAAAGTATACGGCGCCGACATTCAAGGTCAGTATCAATTCTACAAACCTGACACTAAAGTCATTCCTTACGTAATGGCAGGACTAGGTGGTGTACTAGAGGAAGAAGGTGATTTCAATATTCAGATTCCTTTTGGAGTTGGATTAAACTTTAAGATCAAAGACAATGCTTATATAAATTGGCAGTCAGAATATCGATATGCACTAGCGGACGATAGAAACAATCTTCACCACGGTTTAGGCTTTGTCTATCTTTTCGGTCAGCCTAACGCTATGGAAAAGACGATAGAGGAAGAAGTAGAAGCTATGGATAGCGATGGAGATGGTCTTGCTGACGAAATAGATTTATGTCCTCAGATGGCTGGACCAGTAGCACTAAAAGGCTGCCCAGATAAAGATAATGACGGCATTCCTGACTATAGAGATGATTGCCCAGAACTAGCAGGTATAGGAATATTCAAAGGTTGTCCTGATTCAGATGGCGATGGTATCTCTGACTCTGACGATGAATGTCCTAATAAGGCTGGTGTAAAAGAAAATAATGGTTGTCCTCCAGCAGCTGAGGCTATAGATACTGATAGAGATGGTGACGGAGTTCCTGATAAAATGGATAGCTGTCCAGACCTAAAAGGTGATGGACCTAATGGCTGCCCTAAGGCCATAGCTGTTTCAGATAGAGATGGAGATGGTGTTCCAGATAGTTCAGACAAGTGTCCTAACAGTCCAGGTATCGCTTCATTTGGTGGATGTCCAGATAGTGATGGCGATGGCATAGATGATAGTAGAGATAGATGTCCTGATACACCAGGTACGGTAGCGGCTAATGGCTGTCCAGAAATAGCTCGTAATGATTTATCTGCTTTAGAAGTAGCTATGAGAGCTGTTTCTTTTGATACAGGTAAGGCGACTTTAACATCAGAATCTTATCCCGTCCTAAATCAGATCGGTCAGATTCTAAATAAATATCCTAATTACAATCTCGTGATAGAAGGACATACTGATAATGTAGGATCTGCGATAAACAACCAGTTATTATCAGAAAGAAGAGCTCAAGCTTGCTATCAATACCTTAGAGATAGAGTATTTATCTCTGGAGACAGAATGACACATACCGGTTATGGAGAATCAAGACCTGTATCTTCTAATGATAACATACAGGGAAGAAGATTGAATAGGAGAGTCGTGTTTAACTTGGTTCCAAGATAGACACTGAAACAGAAATAAAAATAAAGGTCAGGTATTATACCTGGCCTTTTTTTATGTCAGGCATAGAACAAAATACAACCTGACTCAGCAGGTTCATCTAGTACAATTTAAGAAGCTACAATATTTTAATTAGAGATACTGGCCTATGAAGGCTTAGAGCCTTCCACACGTTTAGCCTTTTCTAAGACGGCAACTTTCATGTCTTCTCTGTATTTCTTCAATCTATACTGGACATCAGAATTACTAGTACCTAGTATCCTAGCTGCCAATAGTCCTGCATTTTTAGCTCCATTCAAAGCGACAGTGGCTACAGGTATACCGTTAGGCATCTGAAGAATAGATAAGATAGAGTCCCAGCCGTCTATGGAGTTAGAAGACTTGATTGGTACACCGATGATAGGAATATCTGTCATAGAGGCCACCATCCCCGGAAGGTGGGCTGCACCGCCTGCTCCAGCAATGATTACAGCGATTCCTTTTTCTACTGCAGACTCTGCATACCTGACCATACGATGTGGTGTACGATGCGCAGAGACGACCGTCATCTCATACTCGACACCTAACTCTGTAAGGATATCTGCGGCACTTTGCATGACAGGCAGATCAGAATCCGAACCCATAATTATTCCTACTCTTGACATGATATGACTTTTAGGTATGACTTGATAAATTTCTTTGCTTCTAACAGTTCTTCCAAGGTATCACCGACTATAGTTGTATGACCCATCTTCCTGAGTGGCTTTGTGATTTTCTTACCGTAGATATGTGGATAGACATTAGGAATTTTCATCACTCTACCTAAGCCCTCATACTGTACAGGGCCTGTATGATCAGGACTGCCCAGTAAGTTGATCATCATAGCCATATTGTCTTGCTTGACAGTATTCAGTGGCCAATTCAGAAGGGTTCTCAGATGCATATTATACTGAGAATAGTTTCCTGCATCTATTGTATGATGTCCAGAGTTATGTGGTCTCGGAGCGACTTCATTAACTAGAATGGATCCATCCTTAGCTAGAAATAGTTCTACAGCGAGTAAGCCTACCATATCTAAACCTTCGATGACTTGCTTTGCTAGTTCTAGCCCTTTCTGTTGGATGTCTTCATCCACAGCAGCAGGACAGAGCAAATAGTCTAGGAGATTCCCTTGTGGGTCAAAAACCATTTCTGTCATCGGAAAAGCACTAATAGCACCATCTTCATTTCTTGCTAATATTACAGCTAGTTCTTTTTCTATATCTACTAATTGCTCTATTACTGCAGGTCCTTCGAGTAACTTAGAAAGATCATTCTCCGTGATAATAGCTGCTACACCTTTCCCATCATAACCCGCTAATCTTGACTTCTGTATAAATGGCAGCTTCAACTGACCATTCTCTATTATCTTGAGTATCTCTTCTTTATCACTGACCAAAAAGAAATCTGAAGTAGGTATTGAATTCTCCTGATAGAACTGCTTCTGTATGCCCTTATCTTTGATAATCTCTATAACCCTGGGCTGGGGGTAGACTTGCTTACCTTGGGCTTCTAATTCCTTCAGGGCATCAGTATTGACGTTCTCTATTTCTATCGTTATGATATCCATCGCCTTACCAAAGGCCAACACATCATCATAGTTTTTAAAATCACCTCTGACAAAGTTGGGATACATACTAGGAACTGGGAAATCAAATTCCTTATCCATAAACCACAGATCTAAGTCAAACTTGGTCGCTTCTTGGATCAGCATCCTACCGAGCTGTCCACCACCTAAAACTCCTATTTTTTTCTTCTCGATGATAAGATACAATTTGCTGCAAAGGTATACTTAAGCTAGTTATTCAAGGGAATTTGGAGAAGATTAAAGTTGTAGAACTTATGAAGAATAGAGTCACAGATTCCTCGACATTAATCCATACCTTCGATTTATTAAGAAAAGAAGTTATGAAGAAAGGGAGCTTATTACTCAAGAATGCAACGATTATAAACAGAGGTAAATCTGTAGAAGGTGACATCTTAATCAAAGATGATAGAATCGCTAAAGTCGATAAGAGCATAACTGCAGCTGAAGCAGAAACCATAGATCTAAGAGGTAAATGGGTCATGCCTGGAATCATAGATGACCAAGTGCATTTCAGAGAGCCAGGTCTTACACATAAAGCGAATATAGGTACGGAGGCTGCAGCAGCTGCAGCGGGTGGAGTGACGAGCTTCATGGAGATGCCTAATACAAAGCCTACCAGTACCACACAAGAAAAGCTAGAAGAGAAATACCAAATCGCCGCTAAGACTTCTACGGTGAATTATTCCTTCTACATGGGTGCCACGAATGACAATCTAGAGGAAGTACTCAAAACAAATCCTAAAAAAGTCTGTGGTGTAAAAATATTCATGGGCTCTAGTACAGGAAATATGCTTGTAGACAATAGAGCAACCTTGGATAATTTATTCTCCAAAGTTTCCATGCTTATCGCTACCCACTGCGAAGATGAAGCGACAATCAGAACCAATCTAGAGAAGGCCAAAGCAGAATATGGCTCTAAATTAGATGCTACTTATCATCCTATTATTAGAAATACTGAGGGCTGCTATCTTTCCTCTTCTATGGCGATAGAACTGGCTAGAAAGCATGGTACGCGTCTACATATACTACACATTAGTACTGCAGAAGAGATCAAGCTCTTTAATAATGATATCCCGTTTAGGAAAAAGAAGATAACGGCTGAGATCTGTGTCCATCACCTCTTCTTTGATGATAGCTACTACCATGTCCTAGGAAATAAGGTCAAATGCAACCCTGCCATCAAAACTGTACATGATAAAGAAGCCTTACTCCAAGGTCTCAAGGATGGATATTTTGATGTCATAGCAACTGATCATGCGCCACATACTGTAGAAGAAAAGTCAAAACACTATCTGGAAGCCCCTTCTGGCTTACCGCTGATCCAACATAGTCTGTCCATGATGCTTTCCTTTTACCATAGAGGAGAACTGAGCAAGGAATTTATTGTAGATAAGATGTGTCATTCTCCTGCCGAGTTATTCCGAATAAAAGATAGAGGATATATAGACGAAGGTGCCTTTGCCGACTTAGCTATTGTAGATCCTAATCTCAACTGGACGGTCAGCAAAGATCAGCTGCATTATAAATGTGGATGGTCGCCTCTAGAGCAGTTCGATTTTAGAGGAAAGGTAATCTCCACTATATGTAATGGAGCCTTTGTATACCGAGATCATAAACTTACTGGGCAGAAAAACGGTCAGAGATTAGGGTTCCATACAGATTATTAGAATCCTATAGAAGCTCCTGGCTTATTTAAGTCTTTTTGTAGTCGAATCATTTTTACAGCAGTGACAGCTGCTTCCACACCTTTGTTACCATGGACTCCTCCGCATCTATCTAGGGCTTGCTGATGAGTATTCACGGTCAATACACCAAAGATTACTGGCTTACTAGAAAGGATGGCTAATTGGTTAATAGCATTAGCCACAGATTGATTGATATAGACATCATGATCTGTCTCTCCCTTGATGACACAGCCTAGACAGATTACTGCATCAGAAGCTTTTGATTTGAATAGTGACTTAGCGGCTAGAGGTAACTCGAAAGTACCTGGAACATGGACAACTTCTATATCCTTTTCAGTTACGCCTACCTCTTTAAGTGTAGCTACAGCTCCTTCTAATAAGGCATGGGTAACTTCAGAATTCCAGTCTGATACCGCTATATGTACTTTGTATCCTTCAGCAGAAGGAATCTGAGATAGATCTACTTCAGAAAGGTTATTATCCTTGGAGCTCAATTAATAGAAGCTTAGCTAGAGACAGAATTGATCAAGACATCAATATTAGTCGCTTCATTAGCATTAGGATAATCGTTCTTTATTCTTGAGAAGGCAGATTTAGCCTTTGATGCATTGCCATTACGCTTAGCAAGCAAACCTAGCTTGTAGAGATAGTATGGTGTCAATAAAGCATCTTCTCCAGCATTAGCAGCCTTTTCATAGAATGAAAGTGCTTTATCCATATCACCTTTTTCTGAGTATGCATCTCCTAGAGAGCCATTCTTCAGAAGGGGAGAGTAATCTCCGGCAGCAGAGTGGCTTTGTAAATATGAAATGGCGTCATCAAATCTTCCTAGATTCAAGTAACTCACCCCAGCATATAGTTTAGCAAGGTTAGCAGTTGGTGTGCCGCTGTAAGAGTCTATAATATCTAAAAGACCTTCGAAACCACCACCTGGATTTTCTAAGGCAAGAGCAAAAGAATCTCTCTCGAACTGAAGTTCTGCTTTATAGATAGCCGCTTTTGCTTCCTTTTCTTTTGGTACCTTGATAAAGTACTTATAGATAAGAAATCCAGCTAGTAATATTACAGCTGCAGCTAGCAAGCCCATAACAAGGCTTTTATTCTTTTCAAACCAAGCCGTTGTAGAATCAGTATTTGTCTGTACTACGTCTACAAGTTCTTCTTGTATATCTTCTTCTCTTCTGTTCGATCTCCTTTTAGCCATTATATATCTTTTGTCAAAATTTGCGCAAAAATAAAGAAACTAATATAAATATGTTACTCTTCTAATATGAACTAGTCCATTATGAATGGATAGTCTTTTTGCACGTAGTTATCATCGTATAGTTCTGAGCCTAATGGGAAGTCTGACTTTTCAGCAAACTCCACAGCATCAGCTATTTCTGCTTTGATTTTATCCTTTATAGCATCGATTTCTTTCTGACTTGCCAGTTTCTTCTCTAGGATCAACTCCTCAGTCTCAGTAATAGGATCTCTATCCTTGAATGAGTTAAGCTCTTCCTTAGTTCTATATTTTCCAGGATCAGATACAGAATGACCTCTATATCTATAGGTCTTGATCTCTAGGAAGTAAGGCCCTTTACCAGATCTGATGTGCTCAGCAGCTTTAGTAAGTGCTTCGTGTACAGCGATAGGAGACATACCATCTACAGCCTCGCAAGGCATTTCATATCCTAGTCCCAGCTTGTAGATATCTTTTACATTAGACGTTCTAGACACAGAAGTACCCATTGCGTACTGATTATTCTCACAGATATAGAGGACAGGTAGTTTCCAAGTCATCGCCATATTAAATGACTCATGCAATGCGCCTTGTCTAGCTGCACCATCACCGAACATAGTGACACAAAGATTATCAGTGCCTTTATATTGCTCAGCAAGCGCGACACCTGTTCCTATTGGAATCTGAGCACCTACTATACCATTACCGCCTATGTAATAGTGCTTTTTAGAAGAGAAGTGCATCGAGCCTCCCTTTCCTTTCACTACTCCTGTTACTTTTCCATATAGCTCGGCCATACAAGCTCTAGAGCTTATGCCTTTAGATAGAGCAAGGCCATGCTGTCTGTATGCTGTTGCTATCAGATCTTCTTGTCTCAGTGCAGAGACTATTCCTGCAGCTATAGCTTCTTGGCCAATATACACGTGCAAAAATCCTCTGATCTTCTGTTGGCTATATGCTTTTAGTGATGCTTCTTCGAACCTTCTGATTCTTAACATCACCTCATACCAATTCAGTGCAGTTTTCTTATCCACCTTGAAAGGTGTTTTTCCTTTGCTACTGGTAACTTTCTTTTCTGCTACTTCTGCCATTATCTATCTGTTTGAGTGAATATTAAATTAATTTAGCTTTCGATTAATTTGTAAAGATAAGCAATTGCAGAAAATAGAGCTAGAATTCCTTACTCTCTCCAATTATAGGAATTATGAGCACCTCAGCTTATCGTTTGACGACAATATACAGGTGATTACAGGGGCAAATGGCGCTGGAAAGACGACCATTCTTGATGCGATCTATTATATCTGTAACGGCAAAAGCTATTTTACGCATCTAGACAGGCATATCTACAAGTACGAAACTGACTTTTTCAGAGTCGAAGGCCGATTTTCAAAAGATGACGACAAACTCATCTATGAACTCGTCTCTCAGGTCTCTAAGACTAAATCCTTCAAGATTAATGAGAAGAAATTAAAATCTTTATCAGAGCTTGTCGGTCAGGTGCCTGCCTTTATGATTGCACCAAGAGATATTCTTATCCTTGTAGAAAGCAGCATAGAAAGGAGGAAGGTGATGGATCGAACTATTTCTCTAGCCGATAAATCATACTTGTTGAATCTTATGAAGTACAACAAGCTACTGAAACAGCGGAATGCCTATCTAAAAAATGTACATAAGATCGGGGAAAGCCAAAGTCTAGTACTAGAAAGCATAGATAAGAATATGCTTGAACCTGCAAAGTATATTTACAACAAAAGGAAAGAATACCTAACTGACCTTGCACCTATTATGAAAGAGCATTATGAAGACATAAGTAAGTCTAGCGAATCGGTGACCCTTGCTTATAGATCTCACTTACATGATGGAACGATGGAGTCTTTGCTTAAGGATAGTGTGAGACAAGATCATCTCCTAAGAAAAACCACTAAAGGCATACATAAGGATGATATCACCATCTTCATAGATAGTAAACCCATCAAGAAATATGCTTCCGAAGGTCAGCTAAAGTCCGCAGTCATTGCACTGAAGCTGGCTCAGATGGAGTGGATAAAAAAGATCACTGGTATCAAACCTATTCTTCTTATGGATGATATCTTTGACAAGCTGGATAAAAATAGAGTTCGACAACTGCTGGAACTAGCCAAAAAGGAAATGGCCTCCCAGATTTTTATCACGGACACGGATAAAAGCAGGGTAGTAGAAGCCCTACAGGAACTTTCCTTATCTTATAAATCTTATTTAATAGAAGATGGTGCAATAATTACATGAGCGACAATCAAAACATAAAATCCATAATCGGATCTATTTTCTCTTCTAAGGGCAAGCTTTCAAAAGGCTTCAATGCCTATACCGTAGAACAAGTATGGAGAAGCACCTTTGGAGAAGTAATCTCTAGGTATACCAGTGGTGTGAGATTCAGTAATGGTAAGCTCATCGTATACATTACATCTTCACCTCTCAAACAAGAGTTATCCATGACCAAGGAGAAAGTAATAACTAAAATGAATGCTCAGCTCAAATACCATAAAGTCACAGAACTGATCATACGATAGTTGACTACTCTTAGAATAGAAGGTTTAGCAAAAAGAATATGACTAGATAGATCCACAATCCATCAAGGAAATGCCAGTAAATGGTAAGTAGCTTAAGCTTCCTCTTTTTCTCTGGATCAGAAAAATAGACTAAGACACTTACCGGTTCTACCATCTTCCGTACTGCATTAATATAGAACCAAGCCAAGAATGGTATACCCACTAAGACATGACCAAAGTGCACCGCAGATATCAAATAGAGATAAGAAGCCATATTACTATGATTGATAAATACTCCCTGAGCATAGAGCTGCTTCCAAGCAAATATCTGACTGAATAAAAACAGAATAGTCAAGGCTAATGTGAGACCGAGCATTCTTTTGTAAGCTTCCGTTCTATCAGCTTTGTAGTCCTTCATGGACTTCACTAACGTATAACTAGATGCTAATAGAATAAGTGTATTGAGAATGAATAGAGGTGGCAGCGCCAAAGGTGGAATGCCTGACTGCACCCTCGAATATAGGTATGAAGCACTAAAGCCTATAAATAAGGCACTTACTCCAAAGAGTAAGATATACAGAGCTATCTCTTGTGGATGAATGAGATATTTCTTCTGATTGTCTATCATGGCCTCTATTTAGAAAATTGCTTTAGTAGAGTAAGTACTATCTATAAAAAAAGCTGATACTAAATTGTTTAGTATCAGCTTTGATTTCTTTTATAGAAATAGTTCTATAGAACTTCCTTCACTGCGTCTGCCGCTTCTTTTAGCAAGATTGCAGATTTTACAGAAAGACCACTTTTATCTATGATATCCTTAGCGATATCCGCATTAGTACCTTGTAATCTTACGATGATAGGAACCTCTATATTCCCCATATTCTTGTAGGCATCCACAACTCCTTGAGCAACTCTATCGCATCTTACGATACCACCGAAGATGTTAATCAAGATTGCCTTTACATTAGGATCTTTAAGGATGATTCTAAATGCAGCTTCTACTCTAGCTGCATCTGCAGTTCCTCCTACATCGAGGAAATTAGCTGGTGATCCGCCTGATAGCTTGATGATATCCATCGTAGCCATTGCAAGGCCTGCACCGTTGACCATACAGCCCACGTTACCATCTAGCTTGACATAGTTCAGTCCTATCTTTTTTGCTTCTACCTCAGTAGGATCTTCTTCTGATTCATCTCTTAATGCCGCTAAGTCTTTTTGTCTGTATAGTGCATTATCATCTAGACTGATCTTAGTATCTACAGCTATGATTCTATCATCACCTGTTTTTAGCGTAGGATTTATTTCGATTAGAGAGGCGTCAGCTCCAAGAAACGACTTGTATAATTTTGCTATAAACTTAGACATGTTCTTAAATGCTGCTCCTGACAAGCCGAGATTGAATGCAATCTTCCTTGTTTGGAAAGCTTGTAAGCCTAGCTCAGGATCTACCCACTCCTTATGTACCAGGTGTGGTGTTTTCTCTGCTACGGCTTCTATATCCATTCCACCTTCTGTAGAATAGATGATCACATTCTTCTGTTGTTCTCTATCCATTAAGATAGAAACATAGTATTCTTTGCATGCATCAAAATCTGGAGCATAAGCATCCTCAGCTATTAAGATCTTTTGGACGAGTTTTCCAGGTCCTTCCATGCCACCAGGAGTCTGAGGCGTTCTTAGCATCATGCCTAGTATGTTACTAGAATGTTCTTTGACCTCATCTAAGGACTTGGCTAGTTTTACTCCTCCGCCTTTTCCTCTTCCACCTGCATGTATTTGCGCTTTGACGATGGCCATGTCTGAACCACTGTCAGCCTTTATTTGTTCGTAAGCTTTGACAGCCTCCTCTAGAGTCTCCGCCATTATACCTTTTTGGATAGGTACGCCGTAGCTCTCTATAAGTTCCTTAGCCTGATATTCGTGTAAATTCATTTCTTACTTGAATTATTATTTATTAATCGATAATTAATTTTTCTGTAATAGCTCCCTCTTCTGTAGCCAGCTCCAGGATATAAATACCATTGTTCATTCCATTAGTAGGAATCGCATATTGCGCTTGACCGGAGCTGAAAGATACATTCTGGGCAGTATATACCGTCTTACCAGTAATGTCCATAATTCTTACATCTGCCTTGAAGGCCTTTGAAGAATCAAAAGACACATTGATATTTTGATTCTTAGAAATTGGATTGGGATAGATAGCTACATCATCTACAAAGCTAATATCATTTACAGCTGACGTTTCTTGATCACCTGTAGAGAATACATCTCCTGCGCCAGAGAAACAACCTCCCCCAAACTTACTAAAAGCATCTACCTTCCAAGTAACAAGAGGATCATTAGGTCCTAACCAAGTGACTGTCAAACTGTTTTCTGTAGTCTGAAATATCTCATCTTCTACAGTTACATAGTAAATCTCTGCTCCAGGAACAGGCTCCCATTGTAATTCGATATTGTCATATACCTCTACCTTTTCAAAACCGATAGGAAATACAAGAGCTACATCAGCAGTAATAGGTTCATAGTTTACGACATCATCATTTCTCAGGTATGCTCTATTATCAGCATCAAATGAGGTCTCCATAGCAACTACCTGATCAGGACTGAATTCCCAAGTGCTACAACTACCTGCATAGCCCATAATATTATTTAGCATCGGAGCCAAAGTGTCACAGTTTCTATCTAGGATAGTCCATCTCATAGTGCAACATCCACAACAGAACCCAGTACCATAATCTGCAGGCGTATCACATATTTCGTCTCCAGCTGTCTCACAATTAGAACCATCAACTAATTCTACTGTCGTCATTCCTGGTGTCTGAGAAGAACCTATAGAGGTAATCATGATTTTCTCATTTTCAGGATAGCTGTCAGGACAAACTCCTAGTGCATTACCACTGGCATCATATCCAGAACCATTAGGTGTCACACTGTTATCCTCCCAACCATAATGCGTATGTCTAAGAGTGAAAAAATGACCTAACTCATGCTCTAGAGTATAACCTGAGTCACCCATGCTTGAATTCTGCATTACTACAAAATCATTTTGTACTCCAGGAGCATAATAGCCCAAAGTTGTACCGGGAGCATTAGGGTTATTGGGGTTGATAATATCACCTACGCAGAAGACATTTAGTGAAGATCTGTCTTTTGCACTATTAATTATACCTCCTGCTCTTCTTGGATTGGTGTGCAAGGTTTCGCTATTTATCTCATTGAATTGCTTGAGATAGAAGAACATATTTACACCAGCAAGAGCATATCTTTCATTTAGAAGACATATCGCTTGATAGCACTTTTCCTCATTTATTTTTCCATCACCACCTCCATCACCGACACGGTGAATTGTAATAGGCACAAATCTCGGCATCTGTCCTCTATTGATGGTTTTGTTCCAATTTGCTTTATTTTTTCTGAGTTCCTCCGCAAATTCTGCTGTCTGGATAGTACCACAACCCACCTGGGAGTAAGCAACAGTAGACATGACTATTACCAGAGTTATAACGTTCAATAATATTTTCATCAATCAAATTTTGGATAAAAGTAAGGAGTATTAGCCTTCTATTCTGTTCATAGACCGATATAATCGTAGAATTTGCTCCTGCGGACAATCAGAATGGGTACTAAAATTCTTATCTGGCCTATGAACAACAAGTACATATAAATTATATATACTTTTGTGGCGCAATATTATACAAATTAAATTAAATCATAACATGAGTAAAGTAACAGTAGTTGGCGCTGGAAATGTTGGAGCGACAGTTGCAAATGTCCTGGCCCATAAAGACATCGTCAATGAGGTAGTATTATTAGATCTAAAGGGAGACTTCGCGAGAGGAAAAGCCTTAGATACATGGCAACAAGCACCAGTAGATTATTATAGCACTAAAGTCACAGGTACAGAGGACTACAAAGCCACTGCAAAATCTGACATAGTAGTGATAACAGCTGGAATTCCACGTAAGCCAGGTATGAGTAGAGATGACCTTATTTCTACCAATGCTAAAATCGTTGTATCAGTTACACAATCGATCTTAAAGTATAGTAAGAATCCAATCTTTATCGTTGTTTCTAATCCTCTAGATGTAATGGCTTATGCTACACTGAAGGCATCAGGATTAGATCCTCAGAAAGTTATAGGTATGGCAGGTATCTTAGATACTGCTAGATATAGAGCATTTCTATCTACAGAACTAGGCGTATCTCCAAAGGATATCCAAGCAGTACTAATGGGAGGTCATGGTGATACTATGGTTCCCTTACCTAGATTCACTACAGTAGCTGGAATCCCTGTTACAGATATGATTACAAAAGCCAAGCTGAACGCTATCGTCAAGAGAACAAAGAAAGGAGGTGGAGAACTAGTAAAACTTATGGGTACATCAGCATGGTATGCTCCAGGAGCAGCTGCAGCACAGATGGTAGAATCTATCGTAAAAGATGATGGAAGAATCTTCCCATGTAGTGTTTGGTTACAAGGAGAATATGGTATCAAGGATATGTTCTTAGGTGTACCGGTACAACTAGGAAAGGAAGGTATCAAGAGAATTATCACTCTTAAGCTTAATGCTGAAGAGAAGAAGTCTTTAAAGACATCAGCTAAACATGTTAAGGATGTTATTTCATCTTTCAAGAAAATGAAATTAGTACCCGCTACTCCTAAGAAAGCAGCTAAGCAAAGAAAGCCTGCTACAAGAAGAAAGAAGAAGTAAGCACTAGTGACAAGCTATAAAAATATCATTACGAATAAAGGAAATGACCTGGATACTCTATCTAGGTCATTTCCAATTATTCTTGTTTTTCTAAGACATTTCGAATGTATCTTTTGTAAAGAGGCTATCAGAGATTTCTCTGATCGGAGAGCAGAAATAGAATCAAAAAATAAGAAGGTTGTCTTTGTTCATATGTCTGATGATAAAACGGCAGATACCTATTTCAGCGAATACAACTTTGATAATGCAGAACATATCTCTGACCCCAAATGTGATCTGTACCGCCAGTTTGGTCTATCCAAAGGTTCTTTTAGCCAATTGTTTGGACTCAAAGTATGGTCAAGGGGCTTTGAATTAAGAAAGTCTGCCATAAACATGAACTTCCACTCAGTAGGAGACAGCCTACAGATGCCAGGAATCTTCGCCATTTTCAATGGAGAAATTAAGGAGAGCTATATCCACAGATCTATCGCAGATAAGCCGAATTATGAAAACTTTATCAATTGCTGCCAAGTATAATTGTATCATTCTCCCAGTCTTAATCGTTAGAACTTAAAATGAAATTGGTTATGAGATTGTCGATGCTTTTTATTCTATCCTTTCTTGGACTTTATCTGTCAGCCCAATCTACTTCTAACACTGATTCTAGTAGTGGCACTAACAACGATCTTCTTTTCTATGCCGATATAATGATCAATGGATTCGAAGCGAGCACAAGAGAACGTGCAGCTTTAGAGTTTGAAAAGTTATTTGATACATACCTGACCGACAATTTATCATTATCCAAGTCTGCCGAATTTCTGAAATACATTTCTATCCAAGAGGCTCCAGACAACAAATTCAAACTTATTACTTGGCTCATAGATAGAGGGAGTGGAGTAGTTGACTACCGAGGATACCTAGCTTATCAAGATTCATACACTAAGCTCAACAGGGGCTCGCAAATAGATGATAGTACACCGTACAATACCTCTTCTATAGACGACTGGTATGGCTGCGTCTACTACAATATTATGAAAAATGGGAATGATAGCTATCTGCTTTTTGGCTATGATACCAATGGAAAATACGACAACACTAAGATATTGGATGTTCTAACTATAAAGGATGGCAACATTACTTTTGGTGCTCCCATCTTCGAGGACAAGGAGTCACTAGAAACTTTTGTAAACCGCATAGTACTTTCTTACTCCTCAGATGCTTCTGTCAATCTAAACTTCAACAAAGGTCTGAACCTAATAATACACGACCATCTACAAGCAAGAATGGGTCAGCAAGCCGGACAAGGTCCAACTAACATTCCTGATGGCACCTATGAAGGCTATGTGGAAAAGAGAGGAAAATGGTATTACAAAGAAAAACTGTTTGATCATGTATATGATGAGGCACCTAGACCGAAACCTGTCTTCATTGAGGCTGAAGAAAAGTAGTCTCTAGATCAACTCTACCTTTATACAACTTTTGTCTTCTGGTTCTATTTTATACTTCTCAGATGACCTCATACCTACTATCATCAGTATATCCTGATCATTACACAGCAGTGGAAGTGTCGCTTTCCTGAGCCTATCAATTTTATTGTTGGCGAAAAACTTCTTGAGAGTTTGTGTAGAACCTCCCATTCCTAAAGGCTCGAACTTATCACCTTCCTTCCATGACCTCAGATATACTGACTGATTGAGTTTAGCTTTTGATAGGTAATGACATTCCTGGCTGTATTCGCTAGGTATCCCTTCTTCAGTAATTCTTATTGTGTGAGAATTATAGCTCACTTCTATAGGTAAAGAGTCCAAATCTATCGTCATCTCTCCATCTGAAATCCCTCTTTCTCTGATTATGAGGTTCTCTCTATCTATGACTATATCATGGGTAGGCGTATGGACTAAGGCTCCGATGTTCTGCCTTGCAGCTAATAGGTTTTCAGCTTGAGTAAGATTGAGACCAAACTCTCTAAGAGCTATCTTGAGCAGGTGAGGGTTGTCTTGCTCTAGTATACTTCTAGTAACTTTAAAGCCATCGCCATCACCTTTTTCTATTGAGTATCTTTCTTTTATAAGATCAACTAGAAGCTTCCTTTCCGAATTTATTCTAGTCGATAATGAATTTAGGTTGGAACTCAAGTCTACCTTTTTATTGACTTCAGGAATGAGCTTATTCCTAAGTAGGTTACGTAGGTAATAGTCATCATCATTTGATTTGTCATGAACATACGACACTATATGCTCCTCTGCATAGGCCTGAATTTCTGACTTATCGAAAATTAATAGAGGTCTCAGAAGCTGGTCGTGATTGCTAATGCCACTGACGGATCTTCCATTAATAATGTTTATAAGCTTGGTCTCAGTATCGTCATCTTTATGATGAGCTGTAAGAATGAGATCATAACCCAACTCCCTAAAAAAGGCATATCTAGCTCTATGTGTCAAATCATGAAAATTCCCACTTTCAGATACTTTGAGATTCTTGACATGCACTTCCTTATTCGCAAATTGTGCTCGTACAAATTGCTCATCCTTATCAGAATCACCGTCTCTAGTGTTATGATTGACATGAGCAACTCCATATGGAAGCTTTAAAGATTCCAATAAGTGGCAGAGTACCATAGAGTCTACACCTCCACTAACTGCTACTAACAGTGATTTAGTAGAAGGAATATTAATAAAAGTAGTTAGATGCTCTTTAAACCTATTGAACAAAATATATATCTTCGTTACCTAAAATTCCTAACGTTGAAAGTAATCACATATTTCTTTTTAGCTTCTTGTTTTCTACTATTTAGTTGCAATGACAAAGTAGAGAGACCTGCACCAATACTAAAGAAAAATGTAGAATCAAAAACCTACCCTGGAGAGGTTCCTAAGCCCGCTAACAGGAGCAACAAGGATCTTCCTCCACCTGAGGTTGTTGCCACTCAAAGGGCACAGGCACTAGCCATACTCAACCATAGATTAAAAAATGATTCAGATTCGTATGAAATAGTGGAGTCAGGAGTATGGGAATACCAGTTTGTCCATTCAGGATCTATGTCTAAGCCAGGAGAATATGATGGCGTCTGGATAGACTTCAAGGATGATCACACCTATACCTATGGCACTAAATCTACACAACAAGGATCTGGGAAGTACAATTATCATTTTGAGAGAGGCGAAGTCTTACTTGTGGATAATGACAGCACTAAAAAGCCACAAGAATGGACTGTAAAAGCACAAGGTGATGTCATGATAATGGTGGGTACCTCTACTTATAATGATAATCATACCCAACAAAAACTGATCAATAGACCAGAAGGATATAGCTGGGATTAGTTACTTGTAGATCCTTGATTTATTGAGGTAGGCCCTGTATTTATTTGCATTTCTATTATGCTCTATAAGTGTACGAGCGAAGACATGTCTCCCCGAATTATCCGTATTAGCACAGAAGTATAAGTACTTATGCTTTTTATAATTAAGCACTGCATCTATAGTGGAGACATCAGGCATGCAGATAGGTCCTGGAGGCAATCCAGCATACTTGTAAGTATTGTAAGGAGAATCAATCGCTAAGTGCTTATTTAGTACTCTTCTAAGTCCAAAATCTCCATTAGCATAGACAACGGTTGGATCAGCTTGTAACAGTTGTCCTCTCTTGAGTCTGTTGATATAAACACCTGCTACTGTAGGCTTCTCATCACCAACCAAGGTCTCTTTCTGAACTATAGAGGCCAAAGTATAGACCTCTTTCTTATTCAGGCCTAGGGCAGCTAATTTCTGTTCTCTATCCTTGGTGTAAAATTTATCATGCTCCTTCTTCAGTCGAGCTATTAGTTTTTCTGGACTGGTATTCCAAAAGAACTGGTAGGTATTAGGAATAAATAGAGTCAGGATATCAAGCTTATTGTAGCCGAGCTTATCTAAGACTTTTTTATCCAGAAGATAGTTACTTAGAGATGCCGAGTCCAATTCCAATTTACTAGACAAATGGCCTATCAAATCATCGATCGTCCGCATATTATTGAAAGTTAGATCTATCGGTTTCTGCCGTCCAGACCTCAGCATAGAGACAAGTTCTTTATTACTCATCCCATTCTTGATTAAGTACTGACCTGCTTTGGGTTTTGAGAATTTCATGAGTGCACTTACTCTCTCAAATGATTGCATGTCCTCTACGAAACTGCTGTCTACTAAAGTGTTTTTTAATGCTTCATAACTAGATCCTGTCTTGACATGAAGCAATGCGGAATCTTGTCCTTTTAGATTAACATTAGGATTGAAAATGGCTTTGTAAGCATATCCCGCCACGACAGCTCCCACTATAATGACTAGAAACAAGACAAGCAGTACCTTTCTAAGCATCAATACTGTTCCTTCTCGTTAGGGAAGTCTGAGGACTTTACATCCTTGATATAATGCTCGACGGCGCCCTTCATATCATCGTAGAGATTAAGATATCTCCTGAGGAAACGCGGGTTGAAATCTTTGGAGATACCAAAGAGATCATGACTAACTAGAACTTGTCCATCTGTTCCACCACCAGCGCCGATTCCTATAGTGGGTATGCCTATGGACTTAGTAACCTCAGTTGCCAGCTTGGCCGGAATTTTTTCCATTACTATGCCGAATACACCTGCTTCTTCTAGCAGCTTGGCATCCTTCTTTAGCTGAGTCGCTTCTAAGTCTTCTTTGGCTCTGACCGTATAGGTACCAAACTTGTATATAGACTGAGGAATCAATCCCAGATGGCCCATCACAGGTACACCTGCTGAAATTATACGTTTGACTGATTCCAAGACTTCTTCGCCTCCCTCTAGCTTGACAGCATGTGCACCAGATTCTTTCATTATTCTGATAGCCGAATTAAGAGCCTTCTCAGAGTTACCCTGATAAGACCCAAAGGGTAGATCAACGACGACTAAGGACTTCTTGACCGCTCTAATGACAGAACAGGCATGATAGATCATTTGGTCTAGGGTAATCGGGAGAGTGGTTTCATGCCCAGCCATCACATTGGATGCAGAATCTCCTACGAGTATGACGTCTACTCCAGCATCATCTATAATCTTAGCCATACTGAAATCATAGGCTGTAAGCATACTTATTTTCTCACCAGCATCTTTCATCCTTTTGAGGATGTGAGTGGTCATTCGTTTTGCGTCTTTACTGACTGCCGACATTAGAAGATAGTTTAGTTTGCTGGCAAGATATAAAAAGGTCTAATTAAATATCCATATTTATTATTTAGGTTACTTTTGCGGCATGAGATTTATACTAGGTTTAATCGTACTCTTAGCTATTACTGGATGTAATAATGATCTGAATGTTATTGAAGATCCTAAGGATATCCCTATAGTGTACGGGTTTCTATCACAATCCGATTCGGAACAGTACATAAGAGTGGAACGAGCCTTTGTAGATGCGACTACTTCGGCCTTAGTCCTGGCAAATGAAGTAGACTCATTGTACTATGACAATTCACTCATAGTTGAAATTTTAGATGAAGAAACTGGTGAAATCTACCCTTTAGAAAGAGTAGATGGAAATGTAGAAGGCTTCCCAAGAGATGAAGGTGCCTTTGCTAGAGAACCAAATTACTTATACAAAATAGCGACGTCAGACATCACCATTAATGATGCGCATGAATACACTTTACAGATAAATAGAGGAGAAGGATTTGACCTAGTGACAGCAACTACTACAATCGTGGGCGAAGCAAGGTTTATAATCCCTAATCCGCAGTCTATCACTGCCAAACTAGATTTTCAAACTAATATGGGTACGAATTTTAGTTGGGGTAGTGCTAGAAATGCTGTACTTTATAACCTCTCGGTAGGAATCAACTATGTCGAAAGGATGCCAGGAGAGTCATTTGAAGATAGATATTTAGAGTGGCCATTGGCTGAAAATCTTAATGATACTAAGTATCGTCAGGAGGGCAGACGCTTTCTAACTTTCTTAGAGGAAAATATTCCCGTAGTTGATGATATGGAAAGACGATTTATAGGTTTTGATATTATAGTAGAAGGTGGCAATAACCAATTATTAGACTATATCAGGGTAGGCCAAGCAAACCTAGGTATCACTTCTACTCAGGACATCCCAACGTATACTAACCTTTCTGAAGGAAGAGGCATATTCGCCTCAAGATTCACAACAAGACTTGATGGTGTTGGCATTACACCAGGAACTTTGGACAGTCTGGTCAACAGCTCAATCACTAGAGACCTCAACTTCACGAACTAAATATGTGACAAAAAGTCATATTTAAATTCATTTCTATATCTTTTGTCAGTCTGACACTAGGTAATTCATAGCATATTGTCACATTTTTCAAAAGGCACATCCTTTGATTAGACATTAATGTTCTAAATCTTAAACACAACAATTAATATGGGTAAAATAATAGGAATAGACCTAGGAACAACGAATTCAGTTGTCGCCGTAATGGAAGGTAACGAACCAGTAGTTATTCCAAATGAAGAAGGAAAAAGAACTACACCATCTGTGGTTGCATTCTTAGACAATGGAGAAAGAAAAGTCGGAGACCCTGCAAAGAGACAAGCCATTACTAATCCAACTAGGACAGTATCTTCTGTGAAGAGATTCATGGGACACAGATTCGATGAAGTGTCTAAAGAAATCAGCAGAAGTACTTATAAAGTGGTAAAAGGTGATAATAACACCGTCAGAATTGGCATAGATGATAGGCAGTACACTGCGCAGGAAATCTCAGCCATGATTCTTCAAAAAATGAAGAAAACAGCCGAGGAGTTCCTAGGCACTGAAGTGACTGATGCAGTAGTAACTGTTCCTGCTTACTTCAATGATTCACAAAGACAAGCCACTAAAGAAGCTGGAGAAATTGCAGGCCTAAATGTCCAGAGAATAATAAATGAGCCTACAGCTGCTGCACTTGCTTATGGACTGGAGAAGAAAGATCAAGATGCTACTATAGCAGTATATGACCTTGGTGGTGGAACATTCGATGTTTCTATCCTAGAATTAGGAGATGGCGTATTCGAAGTAAAGTCTACGAATGGTGATACACATTTAGGTGGTGATGATTTTGACCAAGTTATCATTGATCACCTGGCAGAAGAATTTATCAAGCAAGAGAACATGGATCTAAGAAAGGATCCAATGGCTTTACAAAGACTAAAGGATGCTGCAGAGAAAGCAAAAATAGAATTATCGTCTTCAACTGAGACAGATATCAACTTGCCTTATGTCACTGCTGTAGATGGAGTGCCTAAGCACTTGGTACTCAAGCTGACTAGGTCAAAGTTTGAGCAGTTATCTGATTCACTTGTAGAGAGAACATTAGCACCTTGTCAGGAAGCACTGAAAGATGCAGGTCTTTCTAAGTCTGATATAGATGAGATTATCTTGGTTGGTGGTTCTACAAGAATCCCTAAGATTCAAGAAGCTGTAGAGAAGTTCTTTGGTAAGAAGCCTAACAAAAGTGTAAACCCTGATGAGGTAGTTGCTGTAGGAGCAAGCATCCAAGGTGGGGTACTAAGTGGAGATGTACAGGATGTACTTCTGTTAGATGTTACACCTTTATCTCTAGGAATAGAAACTATGGGTGGTGTCTACGATGTCGTCATAGAATCTAACTCTACTATACCGACCAAGAAGTCAAAAGTATATTCTACTGCAGCTGATAACCAGCCAAGTGTAGAGATACACATCCTACAAGGCGAGAGACCTATGGCAAAAGATAACAGAGCTGTAGGAAGATTCATCCTTGATGGTATACCTCCTGCACCTAGAGGTGTTCCTCAGATAGAGGTCAGCTTTGATATGGATGCCAATGGTATACTGAATGTATCTGCTAAAGATAAAGGCACAGGAAAAGAGCAAAATATCAGAATAGAAGCCTCTACTGGATTATCTAAAGAAGAGATAGAAAAGATGAAGGCAGAAGCGGCTGCTAATGCAGACTCTGATAAAGCTGCTAAAGAGAAAATAGATAAGATCAACTCCGCAGACTCTTTAATTTTCCAAACGGAAAAGCAAATGAAAGAGTACGGTGATAAGATCCCTGAGGATAAGAAAGGAGCTATAGACTCGGCACTTGCTGAACTCAAAGAAGCACATAAGATGCAAGACATAGGTGCAATAGATAGTGCTATGGAAAAGATGAATACTGCATGGCAAGCAGCAAGTCAAGATATCTATGCAGCTAGCCAAGAAGCAGGAACACAAGGAGATGCAGGAGCAGAGAATGCTCAAGCAGATTCAAATAATAATAAAGGAGATGAAGAAGTTACAGATGTAGAATTCGAAGAGGTAGACGATAAGTAACATAACTTCTCGACTTTAAATAAAAAGGAGGCTGTACTCGTATGAGTACAGCCTCTTTTTTATTGTGTATAATTATGACTAGGGCAGTAATTCTTTTACTATTCTGTCCGCTTTGTAGATGTACTTCATTGCAGCATAGATTCCGCCTGCATGCACCGAGACTGATCTATTGTGCTCTTCATCGAAGATAAAGTTACCTGGCAATGATTCGATATTGCCATCGAAAATTAAACCGACTGCTTCTCCATTTTTATTGATTATAGCACTGCCCGAATTTCCTCCAATGATATCATTGGTAGAGACAAAATTCAAAGGTGATTGCAGTAACTCGAATGGAGGGTTGGTCCACTTTTCTGGTAAAGACCAAGGGAACTTTTTATCATTGGCGTAATGTCTATCATATAGTCCAAAATAGGTGGTATTAATAGGAGCTACAGTCCCATTATATTCATAACCTTTCACGACACCATCACTTATCCTTAATGTAAAAGTGGCATCGGGTGGGAGAGAAGATCCTATGACATTGAAGGCTTGATTTGCAATCTTTGATTCTAAAGACTTTCTATAAGGGGAAGAAGACTGAAAGGCAGAGCTGGCTTCAGCATACCTTGAAATCAACACATTCGCTGCTACCAAAAGAGGATCTTTTGATTTCTTGTATTTCTTGTTCTTCTGCGTTAGCTTTTTTGCATCTGACTCAGACTTTAATAGTTTAGACTCATTAAATAGATGTGAAACAAAACCCTCTATACTTTTTCCATCAAGTAATCTCTGTAGAGTATTATCTCCGGGATATATCTCCTCTTTAATTTCATCTAGCAGTAACCTAATTAGGACCTTGTCTTTATCAGTGTTCACACTACTGCTCAGAGCTACTAAACTTTCCTTTGCTGTATTGATTTCTTCTTCTTCCGCCTCAGAATTTATCATATTCAAAAGCTTCTGACTTTCATGCATTAGTAGAAGTACATTTCCTCGTAGTGAAGAAGCCCCCAATAAGTTAACAGCCCAGGCATGGGGTTCGAGGTTATCATATTCTTTGTCCAGATCGTCCCAATAAGTTAATCCCTCAGAATTAGATTTAATTTCTTGTTCCATCAAAGACTTCCTACCCATGAGCTTTGGGTTATGTAAGCCACCCATTATTCCATTATAAGCTTTTATTGAATTGGATAGATTATTTATAGTAGACAAGACATCTTGTGCTTCTCTCGTCTTAGAAGGATCCTGAGTCATCAGGTCATACTCACTTTGCATGAGATCCCTTCTATTAGTTAACCACTTCAGAAGATGCTTAAATCTATAATCTCTATCAAATTCTAATTGTGCGATAGTTCTATACCGTTCTGTTCTACCCGGATTACCAACTACAAAAACTGGTGTACCTTCTTCTATCCCATCTATATTGAATTTATAATAATTCTCGGAAGTATCTAGCGGCTTGCCCTCATCATCATAAGCTCTCCAAAAGGTACAATCTAGATTGTATCTTGGGTAAGTGAAGTTATCTGGATCACCACCATAAAATCCTAGATCATTCTCTGGGATAAGTACCAATCTTATATCTGTGAATTTCTTGTACCCGTATAAAGAATACTTACCCCCTGAGTAGAATGATACAGTTTGTAACCGTAGATCTTTCCAATCTGCTTTGGCGGCATATCTAGCCTTTATTGCTTCTAAAGTCTTTTGCTCCATCTCTACAGCAGCAGCGTCACTATCTGCAGTACTTTTTGCTGTCAGAACTTCATCCGTAATATTTTCAACCATAATGAGTTGTTCTACGAAGACTTCATTGACTCTTCTTTCGTCTGATTGCTCTTGTGCATAGAATCCATTATCGTCGAAGTTCTCTCCATCATTCTGTGCAGCGATTGAAACATCTCTAGAACAGTGGTGGTTTGTCATTATCAGTCCATTGGGAGACACAAAGGAGGCTGAGCACCATGAGGCAAACTTAAGTGCTGATTTTCTAACATCATCAAACCAAGCTTGGTCAGCATTCATGTCATAGGTCTCATTAAACCATTCTGTAGGTGCTTGCTCAAAAGTCCACATCCGTCCGAAATCAAAAGGATTAGTCTTTTGGCTCTCTTGAGCTATCAGTCCAGAACTCACTAACCAAATGAAGGAAAGAAGCAATACAATTTTTTGTAAGATCATATCTAGTTTGTTTAAGAATAAGAGACTTGAAAGATACAACCAGAAACTGAGTATCGTCAAAATGAATAGACTTAATGTCTTACTGGAATGTCAGGGAACCAATAGCACATTAAACATATACAATATATGTTAAGCTCTAATAGCTAGATACTTAATAGATATAAAATTCTTTAACATATGGAAAGGTGCTAAAATGGAATTGGATATTCTTTGAATTACTATTCAACTCGTACTTTTGTATGAATGCGGGATAGTAGTTTGTATGCAGCTTGTTTATATATTTTTTAATGTAATATATAAATATCTGAAAAACAATGCTACATTTGCTAGATAGTGGCAATTCCTATTTTAGCTTGCACTCAATGTATTTTACACAAATAACTCATAATCAAATACTTAACATGCTAAAGCAATTATTTTCTTCTTTATGCTTTTTAGCTCTAGTCAGTTTTTCTCTAGTTGGATATGCTGAGAATCCACCTGTCAATGGTGATTTCTCTACATCTAACTTATGTTTTAACATGGACGCTTGTAGCGCCTATGAAACTCTACAGACCAATTACGACTACTCAGAGTTTACCCCAATTGTGACGAACTCAACAACTTGTCTTCAGATGAGTTCTGCGGGAGTCTACAGAGATGAACCATTAAGAAATCCTCACTCTTGTACTGAAGGTATTAATGGCTCTTCAGGTGTCTGTGTAAGTTCGGTCATGAGTTGCACATATCCTGCTGGGCATATGAGATCTTTGAAAATAGATGTACAGGTTACTCCAGGATCAGAAGGTACTGGAACTCTTAGTAACTTATCATTTCATGAGCAAGCACCAGCTAACTACAATTGGATAGATGGTCCTTCAGGTCCTAACAATTACCCAACATTATATGGTGTTAGAGTATTGAAGGATGGTGTAGAAGTGTGGAGATCTGCAGGAAATACAACAACTAATGATTGGACTCTTGAGTCTTTCAGTTTCTTAAATGAACCGGCATTTACAGTTTCAGAACCAGCAGTATTTACTTTCGAATTTATCGGATACTGCCTAGTTGGAAATGGAGCTCTAGTCAATGCATGGGATGTAGATGAAATAAAAATTGAATCTTCTTGCGGTACTGTCATAGATGGTGGTTCTCTAACACTTAACGGTGGAGGAACTAGTACTTCAGTTTGTGTAGGCACTGGGAATGGAGCAAACGTAAATGTTGTTCTTTCTGGCAATCAAGGTCCAAGCGGCGCATACATAATCACTGATAGTGATGGAACTATCCTAGCTCTACCAGGTGGAAATCCACCCTTTGATCTTGATGGCGCAGGCACTGGTGTATGTTTAATATGGCATGCTAGTTTTGATGGAGCTTTAACTGGATTAACTGTTGGAGCTAATGCGGCTGACATCCAAGGATGTTTTGACCTATCCAATCCGGTACAAGTAGACAGATACACTGTATCAGGTGGGACAATTAATTCTCCGAATGGAACTGAAATCTGTGCACACGGTAGCAACCTAATCGATGTAGATCTTACGGGGTCTGAAGGTATAGGCAGATGGTTAATTACAGACACAAACGGTAACATTATTGGTCTACCAACTGCACCACCATTTGATTTATCAAGCTACTCCGCTACACAATGTATCATATGGCACCTTGCTTATCAAGGTAATATAGGAGGGCTGGCTATAGGTAGTAATGCAAATAACTTATCGGGAACGTGCTTATCACTTTCTAACCCTATTACAGTAACTAAGATGGGAGTGAATGCAGGTGTACTTGCCAGTAATGGTGTAACCTTCATTAATCTTTGTGAAGGAAATGGTACTTCTAATGTTATAGATATACAACTGAATGGTGCACAGGGAAGTAATTCTCAAATAGTGCTTGCGGATAGTAATGGAAACATTATAGATAGCAACCCAAGTATACCTTATGATTTTGCTGGTCTTACTCCAGGTAGATATGCATTCTACAATGTAAGCTGGATAAACACTTTATCAGGACTTACGAATGGTGGAAATATAAATAACCTAGATGGATTCTGTTTTGGTGTTTCTAACTCAGTGATAATAGAAAAAGAATTAGCAAGAGGAGGAACAATCAACTCAAGCTTCGGATCAAACTTCGATATTTGTATAGAAGGTGTTGTCTCTGAGCCTATTGATATCAATCTTACTGGAAATGCTGGACAATTTAGCAGATGGGTAATTACTGATACGAACGGTAATATCATAGCTCTTCCTGGAAATCCTCCATTGAGATTAGATCCTAAAGTAGGCGAAACTTGTGTAATCTGGCACTTAGCTTTCGAATCTTCTTTCCAAGGATTATTCATTGGTCAGAATGTAGCAGATTTCACTGGTTGTTACGGCTTTTCTAACTCTATAACAGTTACAAAGAGAAGTTCGAGTGGAGGTACTATTACCTCTAATGGAGGATTTACATTTTTAGATATCTGTGGTGTTACAGGAAATCAACAGGTAAGTGTAGACATCTTCAATAATTTTGGAAACAATTCTCAATACATAGTTTCTGATCAAAACGGAAATATTATTGCACTGAGTTCTTCTCCAAACATTGACTTCAGTAGTTACGGAAATGGATCTTACAATATCACACATGTCGCTTACCATTCTGGAATTTCAGGACTGACAATAGGTGGAAACATTGGAAACGTAACAGGTGATTGCATTGATTTCTCTAACGATATAGTGGTTAATAAATATAACCCAGTAGGTGGATCAATTACTTCTCCTTCAGGTGGATCTATTAGTGTATGTAATGATGGTGTCGATGACATGATCAATGTTACTGTGAGTGGTAATTCTGGTGGATTTAACAGATGGGTTGTTACAGATACAAACGGAAACATCATCGGCTTACCTAACAGTGCTCCTTTTAGTTTCGAAGGATATCCAGATGGCACTTGCCTTCTATGGAACCTTAGTTATGAAAATGGCATAGGTGGTCTTACATTAGGAGGTAATGCCAACAACTTTACTGGTTGCTTCGCTCTTTCTAATTCAATCACAATTAACAAACAGTCATTATCTGCGGGATCTGTAAACATAAATGGACAGACTTCCGCTAGTGTTTGCTTAGAAGATAATATCTCTGATGTATTAACTGTTACGCATTCAGGACAGAATGCTCCTAATGGAACCTTTGTGATAACTGATGATCAAGGTAACATTCTAAATGTTACTTCTGATCCAACTATTGATTTCGGTAATGCAGGAACTGGAGTATGCAGAGTATACTTTGTAGGCTATGATAACATCACTGGCTTAGCAGCCGGAGGTTCTATCGGTTCTCTTTCAGGCTGTTTTGCACTTTCTAACTTTGTAACTGTTTTCAGAAGCCAATCTTCTGGTGGACAACTTACAGGTGATGGAGGCTTTACTGAGTTTTCAGTATGTGTTGGAGACGGATTCTCTGACCTAGTGAATGTAAACCTATTCGGTTCTAATACAGCAGGTACAGATCAATATGTAATCACAGATAGTGATGGAAACATATTAGCACTGCCAACTGCACCGCCATTTGATTTTGACAACGCAGGAACTGGTGTATGTTTAATATGGAACATAAATTACGGAGGTGCTATTACTGGTCTTTCAGTAGGTGCTAACGTTGCAAACCTTTCTGGTTGCTTCGACTTATCTAACGCAATTACAGTAAATAGATATGATTTTGATAGCTCTGCTTCATCTTCAACTATTGTGTACAACATGGATAACTGTTCGGCTCTTACTGGGTCTACACAGTTTGACTATAATGAGTTTACTCCAATTATATCTAACAGTCCTTCATGTACTCAACTAAGTGCAGGAAACTTCTACAGAAATGATCCAGTAAACTATCCACACAGTTGTACTCAAGGGGTAGGAGGTACTTCTGCAGTATGTGTCTCTTCTTATGACAACTGTACATACGAGGCTAATAATCCTCATTCATTGAGATTTGATGTGACTGTAACTCCTTCTGGAAATGGAACAGCTACTCTGAACACTGTAAGTTTCTATGAAGCTGCACCTCTTAATTTCCAATGGATAGGAGGCACCTCAGGTCCTAATAATTATCCTACTCAATATGGAATTAGAGTATTAAGAGATGGTACTGAAGTATTCAGACAAGTGGGTATAGCTACTACAGCTACTTATTCATTAGAGAATTTTGATTTCTCTTCTAACCCAGCATTTACAGTTTCTTCCTCATCTGTATTCAGTTTCGAATTATTAGGCTATTGCCTTGCAGGTGTAAACGGAGCATCTGCTTCAGCTTGGGATATAGATGACTTAAGAATTACTTCTAACTGCTCTGGTGGATTGAATGGTGGTGATCTTACAATCAATGGTGGCAATGGAGGAACTTCAATTGAGTTATGTACTGATGATGGAATCGATGATTTTGTATCAGTTAATTTATTGAATGCTTCAGGTCCTAATATGGCCTATGTTATTACTGATAGCGATGGTGTTATTCTTGCTTTACCACCTGCACAACCGTTCAATTTTGAAGGTGCAGGAGAAGGTGTTTGTTTGATTTGGAACCTATCTTTTATTTCTGGTCTACAAGGAGCCAGTGTAGGATTGAATGCTAATGATCTCCAGGGATGCTATTCATTATCTAACCCTATTTCAGTTACAAGACTGACAGGAGATGATTGTACAGCACCAAGAATTTCAGCTGGTTTCATTTCATCAACACAAGGTCTCACTGAGACTGACATCTGTGTGAACGATGGCGTAGCTGACATGGTAGATGTACAGATAGAAGGCAATGATGCAGAAAGCTCAGCTTGGATAATTACTGATGCTAATCAAATGATAATTGATATACCTACAGCATTCCCATATGACTTTGAAGGATCAGCTATAGGCAATGCTTATATCTATCACATAGCTTACAACGGAACTTTAGAAAACATGTCTCTAGGAAACACTATTGATATGATAACTGGAGATTATGGTCTATCTAATTCTATAGCAGTTAATAAAACAAACTGTGCTGTTCAATCATCAAATGTAGATTACCCAGCAGACTTCAGTATATATCCTAATCCGTCTAACAATCTCATTACCTTGATGAATGATGTGCCATCTAAGTTTGGCTCTACAGCATTTATCTATAATGCGTATGGACAAGTGGTCGGTACTTATACTATACAAGGACAATCAATTCAAGTTAATGTAGCTAATTACACAGAAGGTTTTTACTACATCAAGATGATTGCCGGCAAGAATGAAATAACAAGAAGTTTCATGAAGATCTAATCGATCTTCTTACGATAAAAAAAGGTCAGCTATAATCATATAGCTGACCTTTTTGTTTTATACCATGTATTGGAGCCAGAAATATATAGTTCATTGGCAAAAGCCAATTCATCAATAGCCCTTAACCTTTCAACTGTATCTGTTTCTTGATATCCTTAATCTCTAGGTTGATTCTTTCATGCTCGTCCTCTAAGTGCTTAATCACTTTCCCTTCATCATCTAACAGCTTATCAAACTTGTAGAAGTTATCATTGATCTTTTCTTTGATACGTTGGGTATAAGCATTCAACTTAGAAGAAATTTCGTCTTTGATCTTTCCACGTCCTATGCCTACTTCATGATCATAGCCTTTGATGATTTTATTTCTATTGAGGCCTACTGTCACTCCTGCAAATACAAACCCTATAGCAGTAAGAATTCCTCCCGTCACATCTAACACCATAGTATTAGTCAAACCGGTGAGTATTAAACCTACGATAGCAATTCCTCCTCCTTTAGCAATGTTAGGAGCAATATTATTGGCTCCATCTATGAGATCATTGTCGTAGAAGTTTTCCGAACTCTTGAGAAAGCCTGAGAACGCTTGCTGGAGATCCTTGAGAACGTTTGCACGTCTCTCAGCTATATCAGAGAATATTTCATGATTATCACGTAGGATCGTTTCACTATTCTTGATTTTGGCATCAATGAGTTTACCCATATCCTGGATGCTGTCGGCAATGTCTACAACACCTTCTTGCAACTTATCTTTGAACTCAGTATTGAGATTCTTCTCTAGTGATTCAGCAATACCTTCTAACCATTGCTTAGGAGAGTCAGCACTTCCAAACTTGGAGGTGATGGATCGCTTCAGCATAGAAAATACTCCTGAGCCCGTGCTGAGTTCTTTACGTTTGGCAGCTGTAATCTTATCGTAACTTGCGAGTAGATTCTCAACTAGAACAGATACTTGTCTTCTGGTCTTATTTTCTTGATGATCTAAAGTATCTCGAATATCATTTCTAAATCTTAGGTCAGATTCAAACTGTTCCTTTCTTAGAATGACACCTTTATAGATTTTATCATTGATATTAAGCGCAGTGTCTGCGTTATTAAGGACCTTGAGGTATGGTGCTTTTCCGCCAGTGATATTATCATAGATATAATTTCTTACAGGGATAAAACCGCTCTCTTCTAGCTTATCTTGCTGCTCTAGCAGAGCAGAAACTGGAAATACATTAGGATCTGTGATCCCCTGCTGAAGAGCATATTCTCTTACACCATTAATATTAGTGACGAGATCATCTGGCTGCATCAGATCTTTCTGTTGCAGGATGAATATGATTTTCTTCTTCCACTCATCTTTGATGAAATCGAAAAAATCCCAGGCTGACTGCCTATACGGATTCTTAGATTCGAATACGAAAACTATCAAGTCAGATGCTGGAATAAACTTCTCTGTTATCTCTTGGTGATGATCGACTATCGTATTTGTGCCTGGTGTATCTACTATAGCGATCTCTTTGAGGATTTCTACAGGCTGTGTGATCCGCTTGAGATATTGATTGATATCTACTATGGATTCTTCTTCTCCATAGACTATCTGCTGGATAGTATCTGTCATAGGAGAGGCTGCCACTTTGCAGATCTCTTTCTTAGAACTCAGCAAGGCATTGATAAAACTGCTTTTGCCAGCCTTTACCTCACCAACTATCACGAACATAAAAGGATCGTCTATTCTATCCTTGATATCCTTAACCGTAGACTCTAGTTCTTTGTGCCCTATGGTCTTGGTTATCTCGAGCAGTGTTCCTACGGTATGTTCGAGTTGCTCCTTGAGAGCTTCAGTTTTAGTATCTATAAGCTTATTCATCACTATATCCTATAACTAGTTAGACAACAAATATGGATAAAAGTAATTACTCGTGATTGAATAAAATTCTAGTTTCTGGCCCTAGATTGAATAAGGCATCCAGTATACTGAGGTTATTAGTGAACCCATACTTATCTTCAAATACCTGCTGATATGGCTGAATATGACTATTCCATTCTGTAGAAGTCGCTGTCATGTCTATATGAAATGCTGATCTATCGACTAAGAAGGCCTCAGACTGTTGATAGCTCTCAGCAGCAATACCTACTTTGGTAAAGTAGGCTAATATAGACATATTCAGCTCGTATAGAGTCGTATAATTAGCCTCAATAATGGCATTAATCTTATCAGCATAATGCTCATAATACGGAGAAGAATTGTACGCTGACCTTATAGATTTAATATGTTGAGCAGCCCAGGGAGTATCATAAGAGATCTTGACCTCCCTTATTGGCAATTGGGTTTTACCTTTTTTTAATGGGACACTTAAGTTTATGGGGCCATTGGAGGAGAGTATCTTAGTTCTATTTCTTACAGTTCTCTTTTGATAGTTTTCATTAACCTCTATTGTAGAGTCATAATTTTTGAGAATAGAGTAGTATTCGATGGGGCCAAAATAACTTATTGGCAGTATGGCTTTATCTTTATGCAATCCCTTAGCTATTTAGACCAAATATAGGCCTTGTGAAAAAGAAGTTCATAGAGAATTATAAAAAACGAAATTGTCTGGAGCTTCTCTACAAGCAACTAGCTTCATGGAATATTGCCTCTCAGACTATCATAGTTATTCCTGCCTATAAAGAAACTTATAGCAATCTGATGGAGACCTTAGACTCGCTCAGTAGGGTAGATAATATAGAAGAGGCCATAATTCTGCTTCTAATTAACTATCAGGAAGGCGATAGCACAGAAATAACAGATGCCTCGTTCCGTGTCTATGATCAACTCACGGCAACTAGTCCTACATCTTTTCCTAAGCTAGAACTACACCTCTTTATAGAAAAACTATCAGGTAAGCACAAAGGTGTAGGCCTGGCTAGGAAGCACTTAATGGATTGTGCATTCTTAATGTTAGACAGCCAGAACAGAGATGGCCTCATTATAAATCTAGATGCAGATACGACGGTACAATCCAATTACCTATACGCGATCAAGAGTTATTTTCTATTCAATAAACAAATCGAAGCAGCCAGCATTTTCTTTGAACATCCTATAGATAAAGATTCCACCTCAGAACATGAAGCGATCATAAACTATGAACTACACCTGAGGTACTTTATCAATATGCAGCGGTGGTTAGAGCTACCTTACGCCATTCAGACTATCGGCAGTGCTATGGCGGTAAGATCAGAAGCCTACGCCAAGGAAGGAGGCATGGCCGTCAGACAGGCAGGAGAAGACTTCTACTTCATGCATAAGTACTCTAAAACGCTACGGATAGGTGAGATAAACAATACGGCTGTCATTCCCTCTGCAAGGGTATCTGATAGGGTGCCTTTTGGAACAGGGAAGGCTATCTCTGATCAGGTGGATACGCAACAAAGTATTTTGAGCTATAATCCAGAAAGTTTTAAAGTCATAAAGAACTGGCTGGATCCAATCTATCCCCTGCTAGCAGCCAAGGGAAAGTCAGACTATAGTACAGAAGACAATCATGAGGCGCTGCAGGACTTCTTAGTCTCAAATAAATTCTACAAGGCTATGGACGAAAATATTCTAAGCTCAGCACCTGGCTTAACAAGAGTAAAGAAATTCTTCGAGTGGTTTGATGCTTTTAGGCTCTTCAAGCTCTTGCACTATCTAAGAGATCATAGCTTTCCGAATGAAAACCTGGAGACTTGTTGCTCAGAGCTGTTTAGACTGAATAATTGGAATGTAGAGACTAGTAGGAAAGACTACTTATTGGCTCTCAGGGAACGAGATAAGCAATCAAGCTATTATCATCAATGGAGTGCTGCTTTTATTTCTAAGCTATCAAGTACTTCTGCTTCTTGATGGACCCACCATTCTAGTCTGTCATATACAGTAGTCTTATCAAAGTAATTGAGTGCCATTTTCACAAAGATATGACCGTGTTTTGCCTCAGAGGTCCAGAGCATTTTATAGAACTTCTTGAGCTCAGGATCTTCGAGGTTGTCTGCGACCATCTTGAATCTTTCGGCACCTCTAGTCTCTACGACTGAGGCTACGAGGAGTCTATCCATGAATCTTTCTAGCTTACCAGAATGGCAGTGTTGTATCAATCGCTTAACGTATAGATCTTCAGGTATGGAATGATTAAGAGGAATCCCACGAGAGGCCATCAGTTGATAGACCTGCTGAAAATGCTCTAGCTCCTCAATGCCTGTCTCTATAAGTTCTGGGATGATTTCTGTTCGGTCAGGATACTTAGCGACAAAACTCATCGCCATAGATGAGGCCTTGCGTTCACAATCAGCATGATCTTGAAGAAAACTATCAAAATCAGCCATTACTGCATCTAACCAAACTTGTTTGCTTTGGGATGCTAAGTCCAGACTTAACTTCATTTATAATATTGAATGGAGGTGAGTAGACTAGCTATTCAGCATGTAGATGATATACAATAGCACAAGCAGACATAGAGTAACACCGATAGAAACCATAAAAAACTTCTTTTCCTGTCTCTGTGCTGCTGCTTCCTCCTTTTGCTGCTTAAGTGATTTTCTTGATCGTCGTTTAGCCATGTTTTTAATTATTTGTAGTGACTAATATAGTAAAGTCATTATAATTCTCAGCAATTTTAATATCTAAGTACGGCCTTACCAGTGCCGTATCTTATGTTCATAATACTCGATAATGGTCTCATCTACCATTATATCTCTAGGTTTTATCTTTTTCTTCAAGGTAATCCCATCCAAGGTTCTGCACCTACTGAGAGCAACATAGGTCTGACCATGATCAAAGGCACCTCGACCTAGATCTATTATCACCTTATCGAAGGTCTTTCCCTGTGATTTATGAATCGTTATAGCCCAAGCGAGTTTAAGAGGGTACTGGGTGAAAGTGCCCGCAATTCTTGTTTTGAATTTATCTTGATTCTCCTGATCAATTTCATATTTCAACAACTCCCACTCAGTCATCTCGACTTCTATGTTCTTAATAGCTCCATCTTTGACAATGGCGACTGTCACGCTATCATAAGAGAGGTTGACGACCTTACCCAGGGTTCCATTGACATAATGGCCCTCTGGATGATTCTTGACGAACATTACCTGTGCATCTTGTTTCAGAATCAGAAACTGATCAGCTGGAGATACTCTAGGGTTGAATTCTCCTGTAAGCTTTGCCCTGTACTCATATGTAGGTGAGGTTATGGCTTTAAGTCGATCAGTATTAATAGAGTTGACAGTAGCATTAGTACTACAGAGGGTCACCGCAAAATCTTCTGAGACCTCTTCACTATATCGTTCATTGATTTCTTCCAGATCTTCATAGTCCATCTGACGTGTACGTATGTTGTCAAGTAGATTTATAAAACGTCTCTCTGCCTGCCTATATACTGTAGACAATTCTACCATTCTTAATTCTACTTCTTGAAAAACCTTGGCTGCAAAGAAATATGCACTGCCATATCTTTCCTTGAGCAATTGTCTTTCGAATGGACTCGCAACAACAGGCGGCAACTGAAATAGATCTCCAAATACTAATAACTGAACTCCTCCAAAGGGAAGATTCTTTTCTATATTGACTCTAAGAAAATAATCTATACAGTCCATCATATCAGCGCGCACCATAGAGATTTCATCAATGATGAGCAACTGAAGTTTTTTATAGAAACGATGGTTCTTCCGCTTATAAAGCTCGGAAGGTTCTATCATCTTCGGAGGGAGCTTAAAGAAGGAATGAATGGTCTGCCCACCTACATTCAGTGCAGCTATACCTGTAGGGGCTAGCACTGCAGCATTTCGTTTAGTAGTTCTTTTTATCAAGCTGAGTAGTGTAGACTTCCCTGTACCAGCTCGTCCAGTTATAAACAAATGTTCTCTATGATTCTCCACAAGGTCGAGAATAGCATTGAAGTCGTCATTGAGTTTGATGGGTTCTTTACCAAGCAATTATTCTACCACTTTTAGGATGTAAGCTACCACAGGGAGGTGATCACTATAGCCTCCTTGGTATACATCAAAATTAAATGTACGCTTAGGGTAGCCTTTATACTTGCCTTTATTCTCTATAAGGTATCGCTTGTTATAGATGGTAGCTTTCTGATAAAAAAATGAATTGTCGTTTTTCTGGAGTAGTCCTGGACTAACTAAGATCTGATCAAATAAACTCCATCTATCTCTGTAGGCTGTAGTCCCTTTTCCATTAGAAAAAATTTCACTCATTGGATTGAATACATCATCGTCCTCTACCTTACGATATTTCTTCTCTGCTCTAAGACATTCTGTAAGGCTCTTATTAGTAGGATCATCATTAAGATCACCCATAATTATAAGTTTTGCCTTAGGGTCTTCGACTAGCAGTGAGTCTAGGATATGACGATTGACAAGCGCAGCATTCTTTCTTTTCCATTCACTCTTCTTCTCTCCTCCGCTTCGTGAGGGCCAGTGATTGACGGTGACATGGATTTTCTCTCCAGCTAACTCTCCAGTATATAGGACGACATCTCTGGTATAACGTTTATGAGAATCAGAACCTCTAGTAATATCTACACTGTATGCCTTTTGATCTATAGGAGTATATTTTTCTGTATCATAAATCATGGCTACATCTATACCTCTTTTATCCGAGGATTCGTGATGTAAGATTCCTAGTTTCCTTTGACTGAGGATGGGATGACGGATAAGGTCTTCTAGAACTTTCTCATTCTCGATTTCTGATACGCCTATAAGTGATAAGCCATCTTTACAGAGGTCCTTTCCTAATTGAGAAATGACTGAGGCAATATTGGCAATTTTCTCTTGATACTTGTCCTCTGTCCATGCTTTTGTTCCTTCTGGTAGAAATTCCTCATCATCAATCAAAGTGTCATTCTTGGTATCAAACAGGTTTTCAACATTATAAAAACCTACTCCTAATACCTCATAGGCTGGATTTTGACCATGAACATGAAAGGCAGACGAAATTAGGAGGAGGAATAAGGAAATATGGACCTTAAAACATCTTACTTTATATGAATTCTTTGATGTAGATATTGCCATCATGCTTCGAAATTAAACTAACTTCGCAATATAGCCTAGACAACAGTATGAAAGCTTTTTGGATTCCCATAATTCTCATTTTCTCATTTCTCAATATTTCCTCTGAGCTTCATTCTCAGTCAATAAATGGAAGGATATTAAATGATGAGACCTCAGACGGCATAAGCCAGCAAGAAGTCCTTATCAATGGAGAAGTTTTCTTAACAGACTTATCTGGGAAATTTTCTATACCAAATAGCTTCAAGGAATCATTACTGATTCTGCGAGTCGAAAAGGAAGGGTTCGATAGTATAGAATTAGAATTTGCTAACACAAAGAGCACTATTGAATTAGGTATACTGTTCCTATCAGAAAAGGTCGCCAATATTAGAAAAAAGGAACAAGATCAATTTCTATTCGATAGAGACTTCTTAGTTAACTATGATTTCAATGATGAAGTTTCAGGACTTCTTACAGCAGCCTGGGATCCCTTTGGTTCTGTAGCAGGCTATAATTTTGGAGCTACAAGATTTTCTGCAAGAGGGATGCAATTAAATCATTCGATGATTTATCTGAACAATGTTCCCTTTAACAATCTGGATAATGGCAGATATTTCTGGAGTCTATGGGGCGGGCTCAATGACGCCTTTCGTTCTTCTTACTCACAGCATGGATTAAACACTACTGATTTTTGTGTCAGCGGCTTAGCAGGTACAGAAAACATAGACATCAAGGCCAGTAATCAAAGAGCTGGTACTAGACTATCCCTAGATCACACTAACAGGACTTATACAAATAGGATCATGCTCAGTCACAATAGTGGCGTACAAGCAAATGGATGGTCATATGCCTTCACAGCTAGTAAGAGGTGGGGAAACAGTGGTTACGTAGAAGGTACGTACTATGATGGCTATGCTTACTTTGCTTCCGTAGAGAAAGAGCTCTCTAATAGACATAGTCTGAATCTCACAGCATTTGGGTCACCTACTACAAGGGGTAGAGCCAGCGCCTCTACTCAAGACCTTTACGATTTATTGGACAACAATTACTACAATCCTAATTGGGGATTTCAGAATGGAAAAGTTAGAAATTCTAGAGAATATAGAACACATCAGCCAGTTTTCATTTTGGGTCATGATTTTAATGTTAATGACAACACCTCTATTAGTACTTCAGTGGCATTTCAAACTGGGAAATTTGGTTCTACACGATTAGGATGGCTAGAAGCTGCAGATCCAAGACCAGATTACTACGGGAACCTTCCCTATGATAATAGAGAAACCTTGTCAGAAAGTGATCTGCAATTATTAATCGATAGATATAGTGACCCTTCCGTGAGTCAGTTGGACTGGAACGAACTCTATGAAATAAATAGAGAACGCCAATATACTATCAAAGACATCAGTGGAGATCCATTAAAAACAAGAGAAGAAAACATATCTGCATACATCGTAGAAGAGCAGAGGTATGATAATAATAAGTTAGCCCTAAGCACCAACATCGTGCACCAGTTCTCTACCAGATCTGCTCTTAAAAGTGGTGCAGTATTTCAGTATGATAGAAACCATAATTTCAAAGTGGTGGACGATCTTTTAGGCGGCTCCTATTATTTGGATGTAGATGGCTTCTCTCTACGAGAAACTGCTGATCCACGATTTAGAGAAAACGAAGTAGCCTTTATACAAAATGATCTGGCCCGACCTAATAGACTCTTATCAGAAGGAGATAGATACGGCTATGATTACTATAAACATATCCAAAATATAAATGCTTGGTCTACTTTTGAATACAGTCTACCTAAAATAGATTTAAAGTTCAGTGGTGTAATCAACAATACAAGATTCTGGAGAGAAGGGCTAGTAGAAAATGGGAAATTCCCTGGTTCAGGGCCTGGACTTAAGTCATTGGGTAGATCTAATACAGCATCCTTTATCCATGGTACTGCTAAAGTAGGAGCTACATACAAGATCAATGGCAGAAATTACATCTACTCTAATCTAGCTTATATTACCAGAGCTCCTCTCAGCAGGAATTCATTCGAATCTGCAGATACAAGAAACAGTCTTGTCCAGAACCTTAGTAATGAAAAACACCTTGGTGGAGAGCTAGGCTATATAGTTAGACATCCGAAATTAAATGCAAGGGTGACAGGGTTTTACTACAGATCTAGAGATGAAATAAAATCAGACAAGTTCTATTTGGTTAATATTGAGAACTCCATTGCGGCCTTTGGAAACTTGATTACATCCAATAGAGATATGGTCAACTATGGACTGGAAATAGGAATTGATTACAAACTAACCTCTACTGTTAGCCTCAAGTATGCAGGAGCTATAGGCGAGTACTATTTTGATTCTAATCCTGATGCTCTATTCACCATAGACAACAGTGGTGCTCAGCCAGATTACAACAGACTAGGGAAGGCCTACCTTAAAGGTTTCAATGTAGGTGGCATTCCGCAGATTGCTAATAGTCTGGTCATCAGATATGAAAATCCCAACTATTGGTTTGCGACACTTACAGCAAGTTACTTTGACGAAATCTACATAGATACTAATCCACTGAGAAGAACAGAGGAGGTCAGTCAGGCAGTGCTGAATGTAACAGAAAGTAGAGGTTATGAAGGTCCGACTAAAGAAGAACTCCTAACCAATATTGTAAGTCAAGAAAAATATGATTCCTTCTTCAAATTTGATTTTTTCGCAAGGAAGTCTTTTAGATGGAATAAGGATAGAGACTACAGACTAGCAGTCTATCTAAGTGTAGAAAACATCCTAAATACAACAACGAATAAGATTGGTGGATTTGAGCAACTAAGATTTGATTACGTTGGATTAGATGCTGACAGATGGGGAGCAAGATACTTTTATGCTTGGGGAACGATCTATAGAATTGGTGCAACATTATCGATATAAGAATTACAGAGATGAAATTTAAGTTTTACTTTCTATTTGTTACAGGCGCATTTCTCTTCCTTACAGGTTGTGTGGACCGATCATTTGATGAGCCACCTTTTCCAGGTGAGGTAGACCTCATGATTCCGGAGGATATGGTTATAAGTATAGAAGATCTTATTGCGCTCAGGCCAGCAGGAGAAAATTTCCACGAAGTAGCAGAGAACAAATACTTACGTGCAGTAATAACCGGAGATGATAAATCAGGAAACATATACAAGACATTAGTTCTTCAAGATGAGACTGCAGGTATAGCTATTCTATTGGATGACGTAGAAATCTGGAATAGATATTTTGTAGGAAAGGAAGTTTATGTCAATCTAGAGAACATCTGGCTCGGCGACTTTAATAATTTACCACAAATAGGTTTTGAGCCAGTAGGAGGGAGTATGGCAAGAATCCCAGCCGAACTTATAGAGACAGTACTACTTGTAGCAAATACTGTAGGTGCTCCAGCTCCTGTAAGCACTAGCATCTCACAGATTAATCCTAAGATGCTAAATACATTGATCACACTAAAAGATGTACAATTTACTACAGGCTCTGTATCTGAGACCTATGCCGATGCTGTTACTCCTCTTTCTATTAATCATTATCTAGAAGACTGTAATGGAAATGAGATAATCGTAAGGACAAGTGGTTTCTCTAGTTTTGCAGGCGATATTACGCCTAGTGGCAAAGGAACTGTTACAGCTTTACTAGGAATATTCGGTTCTGATTATCAGCTAATACTTAGAGACCTGGATGATGTAAAACTAGAAGGAGAAAGATGTAATGCCGGATCAGGCGGAGGACCTGTAGATGTAGATCCTTCTAAGGTCGTATCCATAGAAAGCATTCTGGATCGTAGAGTTTCTGGAGTAGAGACTCTACTAGGATCTGACACCTACATCAAAGGCGCAGTAGTTTCTAGTGATGAAACAGGTAATTTTTATAAGTCTCTCACTATAGAAGATGAATCTGGTGCGGTTGCCATCCTTGTAGATGCCACTAGCTTAACCTCCTCTTATGGTTTGGGTTCTATTGCCTATGTACACTTGCAAGATTTATTTATCTCAGACTATAATGGCCTACCTCAGTTAGGTTATGCGCCAAGTACCTCTAACGTAAAAAGAATACCTGAAGGACTTCTTAGTTCAGTAGTGCTCGCAAGCAACGAGTCCAACAGTCTAAGCCCAACTGTAGTAGGACTCGGAGAACTATCTGAAGAATACCTCAATAGATATATTAGTATCGAAGATTTAGAAATTGAAGATGGTGCAATCGGAAGTCGGTTTGCTGATGGCGATAATCAGCAGTCGGTAAATCATACTTTGCAAGACTGCGATGGCAATACTATCCTGCTGAGAACAAGTGGGTTTGCAGATTTTGCAAACGATGTCGTGCCTTCTGGGAATGGCTCTATCAAAGGTGTATTACAAGTCTTCGGCAGTGACTACCAGCTTATTCTTAACTTTCCTGAAGATGCAAGATTCTCAGATACCAGATGTGATGGAAATGGAGGCGGTGGAAACAATAATACTTCAATTGATTTTGAAGGTCAGATAGATTTTGATCCTGTATCTATTGATGGCTGGACGAATGTAGCCGTACAAGGGGAGAGAATATGGGAGAAGAGAAGTTTTGATGGCAATGGATTTGCTGAAGTAAAAGCTTATCAAGATACAAGTCCTGTAACAGAAGCATGGCTGATTAGTTCTGAGATAGATACAGAAGCAACGGGGACTTTAAGTTTTCAATCTGCTAATGCCTTTTATGCACATCAAGGATTATCACTTTGGTACTCAACAGACTTCTCTGGTGATATTAACACTGCCACTTGGAATGAATTATCAGCAACTCTAGCAGATGCTAATAGTGGTGATTACAACTGGGTAAATTCAGGGGACATTGATTTGAGCTCATTGGGTTCTATAGTTATTGGATTCAAGTATGAGGGAACTAGTGGAGGGAACACCACTACTTATAGACTAGACAATATTTCTATAAGGTAAAAAGTGGAGAAAGATTTTTTCCACTTTAAAGGTTTCAAACTAAGAAACCGAGATTCAAAATTAAAGATTAATACCGACGGTGTACTGCTAGCCGCTTGGTGTAGCCTTGATCCTCACCAAAGGATTTTGGATATAGGAACTGCCGGTGGAGTGATACCACACGTACTGGCCTATAGACAAAAAGACTTGGTCATAGATGGAATAGACATAGACAAAAAAGCTATTCTAGAAGCGCAGTATAATGCCGAATTAAACAAGTTGGGCAGTATGAACTTTTATAATCTTAGTCTTCAGGAGTATGTCGGTTCAGTACAAACTAAATACGATCAGATAATATCTAATCCTCCTTTCTTTACAGATAAGCAACACTATAATACTGCGAAGCACGACAGCACTTTAAGTCTTGAAGAATTGATTATGGCTTCTCTTACTCTCATGAAACCAGAGTCAAAGCTCTCTGTGATTATTCCTACCGAAAAGGAATCCCATCTAGATCGGTTGGCAAAGCAGAATGGCTTGTATAAAACTAGGTTGATGCAGGTAAGAGGCAAGAAGAATGGCCCAAAAATAAGATCTTTAATAGAGTACAGCGAAGTAAATCGTATGGGTCTAGATATTGAAGAAATACATATCAGAGATGGACAAAGTAAAGATGGTTTCAGTAAAGAATATCAGAACCTCACTAAGGATCTCTACCTTAATTTCTAATCTTTTGTTGCTACAAAGGTAATTTTAGTACTCGTCACTTCTTGATCGTTAGATAACGTGACAAGATAATTGCCATTAGCTAACTCGATATCATTGAGTTCCAGTCTAAAGACTTTATCACTGAATAAGGATGGTTGGAATTCTTTTGTGTAGACTCTTTGCCCCAGCATATTATAAAGAGAGATCGTGTGCTTTGAAAAATCATCTGTACTGTAACGGATATCTAAACCTGCTTCATCTGATACTACTTCTCTTAGCTCGAGAGAGGACAAGACATTCCCTGTACACCAGCCCACTATTTCTAAGAAGGTATTGAAGGCATTTAATCGACCTCCGGTAACAGTTTGCTCTAGACCTTCCAGTTGCTCCGTACCACTAAGTATTGCTTCTTTGATTATGAGAGCAGCAGATGAAGGACTAGTTTTGGCAGTCTCTACGAGTTTATCACAATCTAAGCTATACATCAAAGCAATCAGACCAGCAACATGAGGTGCTGAAGCTGAACTACCTCTAATCGTAGAATAATCATCACCTACAGTAGTCGTAAATACTAACTCCCCAGGAGCCGCTAGATCTATATTTTCAGGGCCTACTCCTGCAGCCGCCACTCTGAAGTCGTTCTGATCTGTATTAGTCACAGCTATTAGATAATCACTCTGACATAGACTAGGTAAATCACCTTCGGTATCTACATTAATAGCAAGATTGGGTGCCGAACCTACAGATAGAATTCCTACCTCCCCAGCTAAATCATAATATGGACACCAATCAGGATGAGTAGCTGGAAAGACGTAAGGTACTCCAGCAGAAAGATTGGTCGCTACTATATTAGCACCTTCAGCGCCATTGGTAGAAATATAGCGCTGTTTCATTTGAATGACATACTGCATTGCAGCGATAATTTCACCTACGAAATCTACACCACTAATAGGCATAATCTTTACATCCCAGTTAACTCCAGTGACTCCAATGCCATTATTGCCTTTAGCACCAACGATCCCAGCAACTTTAGTACCGTGATCGTCGACATTGTGGGTATCGTTCATACTATCTACATTCAGTCCATAGTAGTCATCTTTGATACCGTTAGCATCGTTGTCTATTCCATCACCGATTATCTCATTCTTGTTCTCCCAGATGTTGTCTTCTAGATCATTATGATCTATTTGGAATCCAACATCTAAGACTGCTACTACTATCTCTTCTTGATTAGGAGTGAGACCACCTGTAAAGTGATCCCAGACAGCTGGCATCTGAATGAGGTCCATGTTCCATTGGTTTTCATATTTGAAATCATCTGGAATACGATCCCGCTGCGTCAGTTTCTGATCGACCCTTATCGCTAGGATACTATAATCAGAAAATAGATCTTGTACATATGATTGGGGTAGCTGTGCCTCTGATATTACATTGATAAGATGGAAGTGATCACTGATTTTTCTAAGCTGGATAGTGCTTTTGAGCTGATCAGTATCAAAGGCTTCATAACTTTCTTCAGAGAGCTCTACTATCCATCTATTGGATAATGTAGTATCATCAGAATATTGTGCATCGAGTGAAGAGAAAATAAAAAGGAACAGCACAAATACAAGAGTCATAATGGAAATTTAATAATCTAAATTTATCTATAAAACCAATTAGATGTCAGGATATGACCATTTTGAGACGACAATTAGAGACTATCTACGATGACTAGGCTATTTTTCCGAGAGGCTATTCTTTGGATGTTAGAGATGCCATAACCTTCTAAGTCTGCTACCAACTGCCAGTCTTTAGACTTACCTGGAACATAACGGAATAGCTGACTTTTTGTTCCCATCAAATAACTACCATCATTTAGAATTTCAAAATCTTCAGCACCTTCAAGTGTCTTAACCACTACGCTACTTTTACTTGTCAGGATGTTATAATTCTTAATGTACCACTCGCCGTCATTCATCTTGTGTACAAAAACAAGATTACCTGCTTTGTCAGATTTTAGGCAGCGACCCACTTTATCTAGTACTATTTTTCGCTTTTCACTAGATGCGTTAGCAATGGCTAAGTTATGATGAGGTTCTTCTACTAGAAATAATCCTACGGTCTCAGCATCTAACCAATTATGGTAGCCAATGTTATTGGTGTTATTCATATATCTCTTGGCATAGCCTATACCATCAAGAGGATAGACACTTAAGGTCTGAGTCTTCTTATCCTGTTCTACTCTTACTACAGAGAATTTTTCCTTATCATACATTGGAGTAGGAGAGTACTCTTGCTCAGGCGTATAGCTTACACGTGTTAAGGTCTTGGAGAACAAATCAAATTTTGCAATTTCAGTTTGCGCCTTATCGTAATAATCCGTTGCAAAATAGATGACCTTATCATCAAAGTAGGCCGGCTGATTATTATATCCTAACTTATTGAACTGGGTCAGAAACTGAGGCGACTTTACTCTGTAATCGTTAGATACCTTAGTCAGAGTAAAGTGATAGATATTACTCTGAGGAAGCTGTGCCAGACAGAACATAGGCAGACAAACGAGTATTAATATTCTACTTAACATCAGCGGACTTAAACATTCTATTGAATCTAATACCATCACTGATTCTAGAGTTTCGCGTAGAGAACCAGATGAATAGAGGTTTACCCACTATATGATCATGAGGGACAAATCCCCACATTCTAGAATCTTCACTATTGTGTCTATTATCACCCATAGCCCAATAATAGTCTTGCTTAAAAGTATAAGACGTGGCGGCCTCACCATTGATATAGATCTGATCATTCTTTACCTCTAAATCATTTCCTTCATAGACACCTATCGCTCTACGGTACATTGCTATGTTATTCATACTCAGATTCACAGTGGCACCTTCCTTTGGTACCCATACAGGTCCATAGTTATCTATAGTCCATCCCTTAGTAATCTTAGGGTCATGCGGAAAGAGTTTAACTGGCTCTATACCTGGCTTGTAATATTGAGTAGTGAAGCCGATGGATTCTAGTTTGGCTTTTTGATCTTCGGTGATGTAATATCCATTAGGTGCATATGGATTTCTATCCGACTCTGTGTCACCGATGCCCCATTCTTGGAGCTTTTTTACATTGACATTTCCTGAAGGTGGTGTTATCGTATTAAGAAATTGCATCTCAGAAGGATTGACACCTTTCTCTCCATTGATATATAACTGCCTATTGATGACACGTAATGTATCCCCTGGCATAGCGACACATCTTTTTATGTAGTGGTCTTTCTTATCTATAGGACGAACGACAAAATCCTTTTTAGTCACTTTAGATTTTAGTTCTCTATCATAAGACAAGAAGCCTTTATCACGATTGACCTGACCTACCGTATAGGATCTTCGACTTGTGATATATACTGAATCACCCACTGGCCAATTAAAAACTATAGGCTTATTTCTTTCTATGTTTTCTAGAGCAGGTAGTCGGCGATATTTCAGACTAGGTTTTTTAAGATAGGACTCCGTACCTACTACTGGTATTCTATTATGCAACAACGGAATCATCGCTACTGTCATAGGTGCTCTCATTCCATAACTGGCCTTAGATACAAATAGAAAATCTCCGACCATTAAAGATCCTTCCATCGAAGGTGTAGGGATCACAAATGCCTCTATCAAAAACATCCTAATAAATGCAGCTGCAAATACAGCGAAGACTATCGATTCTACCCACTCTCGTAAAAAAGACTTTTTATATGGGCTTTTATCCACCAACCGAGTCAGTCGATTCTTGTCACCATTTGATCTTAATTCCTTGACTTCATCTAGGTACGCTTTCTCTTTTATATAATTGGGTCCATCATAGACGGCTGTAGGGTTCTTAGCTAACCATGCAAACGAAGCAGGAGCATAAATTACGGCTCCTGCACTATGCCCAAAGGAGTACTTCTTGAAAGATCGAACCAGATTCACTGCCATTCCAGCAAAGATGAAAATATTCACTATTGGTACTAACAATAGAATAGGCCACCAAGCAGGTCTGCCTATTAGTTTTGCCCATTCAATGAAATTTTTACCAGGTATCAACCCATTTACCGCTGGAATATCAGCCTTGGGAAACAGTAAGTACAAGCTTATGCTTAATAGTACATACGAGATAAGAAAGAAAATCAGTATTGCCACTCTTCTATTTTAGTGTTGTAAAGATAGTAAAGACAAACTGTTAAGTTCCTTATAAAACTGATTAGCGTATCTATTCGATAGACTAATTTCTACAATCTTTTGACTAGTTCTTATAATATCTAATCTAGATCTAGAGTATATGACGCAAAAAACTCAAAACTAGCTCCTGCACTCATTATAGAACCTCCATTAATAGTTGCTAAGGCACCTATCTTGAGCTCTGTATATCGACCAGCTATTTCATTTAGGATTACGCCTCCATTTATAGCGACATCACTAACACTGGAGTAAGATAGTCCAGCCCAGAATGACTCTTCCATCTCAAACTTTAGACCTAACATATAGTTAATGATTTCAGGATTGACATAATTGACCTGAAATGAAGGCTCTAGGTAGTGATTATAACCAAATAGCTTTGTACCCATATTCACAAAGAAGTGCCTCTCTCTTTTTGCATTCCCTTCATCTAGTAATAGGTCATTTGCTAAGACTTGCAAAGCAGAAAAGCCTGCATAAAAGATATTCTCACCATCATAATCCTCGGTACTAGAGAAATAAGCCATACCCACACCAAAAGCTGGGATAAACTTCGTCTGTCGACCGTTAGTCAGTACGACATCATCTATGTCTCTTATGGTAATTGATTCTCCATTAAAAGCATACTGATGAAAGTATCCATTGATACCTATGGTCAATTGGTCATCTCTATTCAATAACTCTTTAAGCTTGTATGCATAATTAAGTTGTACACCAGTCTTAGAAACAGGACCTGTTCTATCTACAATAATTTGTCCACCGGCACTCATATTCATATCTACAAAAGGACGGGTAACAGAGGCAACTGCTGTAGTTGGCGCTCCAGAAAATCCTAACCACTGCCTTCTGTAATAGACTGACATATCCATCTTAGTACCCGGTGCAGTAAAGGCAGGATTCCATATATGATGGAGTTGCTGAATAGGTGTCGTCTGAGTCATTTGCTGACCATGTAATATTCCAGCTAAACAGACAAAAACTAATACGTATATAATATTTCTCATGATCAATTTATTCTCTGATTATTGAAACACTGCTCTTCACCTTGAAGTCAGCAAATTCTAGAATATAGTAATACGTCGCAGCAGGTAGTGGCTTCCCGTTTCGGGTTCCATCCCATCTCACATCATTAAGCTGATAACCTCGCATTTCAAAAACTATATTACCCCATCTATTGAATACTGTCAGTTTATTCTCTGGGTATAGCTCTAATCCTGAGAATTCTAAGAAGTCATTCTTGCCATCACCATTAGGAGAAAATGCATCCACAACTGAAACAACTAGTTCTGGGTCATCTACAATCTCTACGTTGACCTCATCAGTAGCAGAACAACCATTGCTATCTGTAACAGTAACTGTAAAAGTGGTGGCACCTGAAATGGCAACCTCTGGCATTGCTACAGTAGAAGAGCCTATGATTAAGTCTGTATTATCCCAACTATAGGAATCTCCTCCACTAGCCTCTAGAATAATTGACTCATCAGGGATTGTCGTCCTATCAGGTCCTGCATCTGCAGTCGGTAATTCATTGACAACAACTGTAATAGTAACTACCTCAAAATTATTAGGGCAATCATCTGCTATCGTCACTTCATAGGTCGTCGTTTCTGTTGGTGTCGCTACAGGATTAGCAATATCAGTATCACTAAGGGTTCCACTAGGGTCTGACCAACTATAGCTAGAGCCTCCTCCGACACCTAAGGTCGCTGACTCACCTATACATATGTCTATCATATCATTCTCTACTGTAGGGACTACAGGAGGGTAGTACGTTACCGTGAATGAGGCAGTTGAAGTACAAGAGCCCTTAGAGGCAAGTACATTAACTGTTTCAGTCTGTATCGAACTCACTGTGGTATAAGGAATAGAAATAGTACTATTGCTGCCAGAGACAGCTCCAGACCATTCGTAAGTATCAAAATCTCCCATTATCTCTAATCCCGCTGGATCATCTCCAGGACACAACTCGATATCTGCAAACGAAATATCAGGTATCGAAATTTCCTCTACTGAGATGGTCGTTGTACTCATACAATTTTCTGGAGTAGAAACTGTGACAACGTAATCTCCAGCTTCATTGACTTCTAGGATACTTACATTCGTAGCTATCTCTACACCATTTAATTCCCATGATATAAGAGAAGCATCAGTATCTATAGACAGCGCTGTATTGCTTCCTGCACAGAATTCTACATTAGTATCTGCAGAAATGTTTGGTTCTGGTATAAATGCTACTATAATCATGTCCTCAGAGACACAATCAATATCATTAGTCGCTATAAGCTGATATGTCCCTTCTGTATCCACAGTTAGAGAACTTCCATCCTCTGCTAGTGGAATTCCATCGAGGAACCACTCGTAAGTAACATTTTGCATATCAGGCACAGAAAGTTCTACTGTCTCTCCCTCACATGATCTCCTATCATCACCTAAGTCAGCATCTGGAGCAGGTCTGAACTCAAGGGTAAATGGAAATTCTGTAGGACAATCTAAATCATTGTAAGCTATAAAAATATAATCACCAGAATTATCAAATTCTTGTGTGATACCTGTACCCAAGACTGTACCTGCTACATCCGTCCACTCAAAAGAAACGCCATCAGATTCTGCTTCTACTTCGAAGGCTATTCCTTCACATACCCCTGAAGGTAAATTAGGTATATCAGCAGTCGCAAGTGCGGCATAGGTCACTTCTAGCATTGCTTGGGTGGTACATTCAGTATCATTTGTGACGCTAGCTGTATATGTTCCTTCAGCAGTAACCTCTAAGATTAACTCCTGCTCACCATTTATTACCATTCCATTTCTAGACCATACTACTGGAGCATCTGTATCACTCTCTAAAGTTAGAGTTAAGATCTCATCACCACATCCTTCAGTAGGTCCATCTAGTGTTAAGACTGGAGACTCACTGAACTCAAAGACGATACTATCTCTAACTGCACACGGGCCATCTCCTGCTATTGCTAGATATTCGCCATTCTGTGATACAGATATTACTGTCTCTTCATTTTGCAATGGTTCACCATCTCTAAACCACATCAGAGTGCCGACATTAGTCGTTGTTTCTATAAAGCCTAGCTCACCAGCACAATAGCTCTCTGGAGTATCTATGCTTAATTCTGGGCTAGCTATAAATTCTACATTGGCAGTAAGAGCAGTTGTACAGTCACTATTTCCTAGCATCGCCGTTACGCCTATCTCTCCCTGATTACCCATTAAGTCAGCTGCAGTCACTGTCAGCGTTCCTTCTGTTACAGTTTGTGGTACACCATCAATTGTCCATACATAAGTATAGGTATCTGGACCTGCTACAAATACAGCTTCCTCTCCAGCACATTTAACCTGACTAGCGAGCTCTATTTCAGGCGCATCTTCGAAGGTCACCATTACACTTGCCTCTATAGCACAGGCACCATCTCCTGCAACGGCAATGTACTCCCCACCAACTGTTATATCTAATTCTATACCCGTCTCGTCTTGTTCTACACCATCTAAAAACCATGTTAGTGTACTTACATTAGTCGTCGCGACTAAGCTCACCTCCGAACCATTACATAGAACACCTGGATCTATTATAGTCAGTTCAGGTGTTGCAATAAATTCAACATTTGCTTCTAAAGTCGTAGAACAATTACTACCAGTCATGTTACTTGCAGTAACGCCGATAGTTGCAGAAGTTCCCACAATATCATCCGCAGTAACGCTAAGGGTTCCTGTAGTAACCGTTTGTATAGCCCCATCTATTGTCCATTCATAGATATACTCACCGTCTGGGCCAGCCATGAATATGGCATCTTCTCCTTCACACTTGCTTTGATCATCTAGCATAATTTGTGGAGAGTCTGCAAAAGTCACCATTACACTATCTCGGACTGCACATTCACCGTCACCCGCTATGGCCAGATATTCGCCATCCTGAGTAATTTCTAAATTAATTCCTGTTTCATCTTGCTCCACTCCATCTAAGAACCATCTGATAGAATTCACATTTGTCTCTGTGGCAATTACAGCAGGTGTGCCCTTACAGAAATCTGGAAGATCTGCAAAAGCTAGTTCTGGAGTATCAATAAATTCTATAGTTGCTTCGGACTCTGTAGAACAATCATCAGTCAGGTTAGTAGCAATGACTCTCACCATTCCTGAGTTATTCATAACTTCTGTAGAACTTACTGTAAACGACCCTAGATCATTAATCTGTTCTACACCATCTAAAATCCAAACGTAATTGTATCTGTCATCATCACCAGCTTCAAAGATGGCATCCTCACCAGCACATTTGGAAAGATCCGATATCATTATTTCTGGAGAGTCTGCAAAGGTCACCATGACACTATCTCGTACAGCACACGGTCCACTGCCAGCTACGGCTAGATATTCTCCATCCTCTTCAATTTCTATTTCTAATCCATCAAGACTTAATGGCTCCCCATCTCGAAACCAACTAAGCGCTGTGACATTAGAAGTATTTGTTCTTATCACGCCTACTGTTCCTTTACAGAAACTTTCTAGAGGTAAAATCTCTAGAGTAGGGGACGATATAAATTCTACAGTCGCTTCAGCTTCTCCAGAACAGTCATCATTATTATTCTTTGCGACGACTCTCACTGTCGCTGGACTGGCTGGGACATCTGATATGGTTAGTACCAGAGTTCCTCCACTATTAGCATAGGGCTGATCGTTAATAAACCAGCTATATTCAAATTCATCATCCGCTCCTGCAACAAAAGTTGCTTCTTCACCTTGACATACAGATTGAGCAACTAACTCTACTTCTGGAGAATCTGAAAACTGTACTCTTACACTATCTCTGACTGCACAAGGTCCTGTACCAGCTACTGCTAGATATTCTCCTCCTTGTGTCACAGTAATTTCTAATCCATCTTGGTTGTAAGGCATTCCATCTAAAAACCATGATAGAGTAGTGACGTTGCCAGTTTCTGTTCTGATTACACCTTCAGTTCCAGCACAGAAATCATCTGGCTCTATTATAGACAAGCTAGGGGCATCTATAAACTCTACCGTAGTCGTAGATTCTGAAGAACAATCATCATTTAGATTTAAGGCAACTACTCTTACTTCAGCAGTACTTCCCATAATATCTCCTTGAGTTAGAACTAATGATCCTGCAGTATTTGCTATGATGTCATCATTTACATACCATGTGTATCTATACTCACCATCTGCGCCAGCTACAAAAGTCGCTTCTTCACCCTGGCAGACTGACTGAGAACTAATTTCTATATCTGGAGAATCAGATGCTGTTACAGTGATTTCATCTCTCGCTTCGCATGCCCCACTACCAGCTGTAGCCACATAGGTACCGGCTGTAGTAATCTCTATTGTAGAACCTGTCTGATTGAAAGGCATACCATTCAAGGTCCAGGTCAATGCTGATACATTGGTATTAGTCGTAATCATAGTAGGAGTTCCATCACAAAAATCTGCTACTGGATTAATCGTCACTGTAGGGGAGTCAATAAATTCTAGCTCAGCAGTAACTTCCCTAGAACAATCATCATTCAAGAAAGTCGCCTCCACAGTAATCTGTGCAGAACTGTCGTCAATATCGTCAGCGGTAACTGAAAATGAACCTGAGGTATTAGCCTGAAGTACTCCGTCTATAAACCATGCATATATAAATGCACCATCTGCTCCAGCTGTGAAGGTTGCTGTCTCTGATTGACACTTCGATTGGTCTGAAATAGAAATGTCAGGAGAATCTAACATCATGATTTCTGTTTCATCAGAAACCTCACAATCTCCATTACCTGCGATACCCACTAGAGTACCATTTTCTGTAACGAATACATCAGAACCCGTCTGATCCAGTTCTACACCATTTAAGAACCATCTTATGGCATTGACTCCAGGTGCTGCAGATCTCACTCTTCCTTCTGATCCTAGACAGACATCATCTGTTTGGTTAGCAATAATCCTGAACTGAGGTGTAGTCAAAAACTCTAACTCTGCTTCTATTTCTGTTGTACAACCTCCATCACCAGTTGCTATCACTCTTACATCACCTGGAGTGGTAAGCGTAAGACTACCACCAGTAGTCGCTTGGAGATTATTATTAAAGAACCACTGATATTCATAAGCACCATCAGCACCTGCTACAAAAGAAGCGGACTCCCCAAGACATGGAGATTGATCTTTTATAAATATCTCTGGCACTTCATTGAATCTAATTCTTACACTATCTCTTTGTATACATTCACCATCACCAGCAATAGCTAAATAAGTACCATTACTTGTCACTTCGATCGTAGTATCTGTCTCATCTATCATAACTCCATTACGGAACCATGTCAGGGTATTGGTATTTCCTACGCTTGTAATTTCTGCAGGTGTCCCTTCACAATAAGGTCCTACAGATTCTAGCTCTACTTGAGCACCTGGAATGAAGGACAAACTAGCTGTTGCATTTATACTACAATCTGCTCCAATACTCTGAATAGTAACACTGACTTCAGCATTGAGACCTTGAATATCTGAGGCACTTAGGACTAAAGTACCACCACTATTAGAAAAAGGCATACCGTTAACAAACCATGAGTAAGCAAATTCTCCATCAGCGCCAGCCACAAAAGTTGCCTCCTCGCCTTCACATACTTCTACATCCTCTATAGATCCCATGGCACCTGATATAAAGGTGACCATCATAGAATCTCTTGATTCACAATCTTGACCTTCTTGAGCCACAGCTATGTATGTTCCAGATTCTGTTATCTCTAGACTAGTACCCGTTTCAGTAAGTGCTTGATTTCCATTGTACCACTTAATGATCGAGGCATTTGTATTGACCATAATTGTTTCTGTGGCTCCTATGCAGAATGAGGCATCATCTGGTAGTATGACGAAAGAAGATTCAGTAAAGTTTACAAGTACAGTATCCATTATAGTGCAAATACCGTTGTCTGCTTCGACTATATATGCTCCTCTATTCTCTACTGTCAGCACATTCAGGAAAGAAAGGATTATACCAGGATTATCAATATTGTACCAATTGTATAGATAGTTAGGGTTACCTGCATCTATTTCTAGAACATCTCCCTCACAAGCATCTATTGATTCTGGCAGGTCAATTTCTGGTAGCTCAATTTCGTCTACAACTATTTCATCAGATACTTCGCAGCTTTGACCTTCTGCCACAACGGCTCTGTAGGTTCCTGGCTTAGAAATTTCGATCGTTGATTCTGAAAAGCCGGTCAATTCACCATCGAGATACCAAGCTATTCCAGCTGCACTAGAATTGGCTATGATCATTCCAGAGCCCCCATCACAGATTGAGGCTGGAGCACTTAGTATTTCAAGGGTTGGATTATCCGTGAATTCTACAGTTATTCTATCCGCGGTCCAGCATCTTGTATCTCTGTCGGTAACTATGACTCTATATTCACCAGTCTCCGTTATGGCTTGCTTCCCTCTGTTATTACCTAGAGAATTGCCATCTAAAGCCCACTGATACTGATACACAAAATCTTGACCAGCAACGACACAAGTATCTATTTCTTCTCCTGTACAGAAGGACATGTTTGGTCCCAACTCAACAGGAGGATTTTCGTTGATCTGAACATTGATAGTATCTCTGATGAAACAATCATCATTGATATATTGCTCCACTACATACTGTCCATTTTGTAGATTATTAAGAGTCCTACCTGTTTGTCCTAGGAGCTCTCCATCTCTATACCAGTTTACTGGTGAGGTTTGAATTCTAAGTAAGAAGAAATCTCCTTCACAGTCTTCTAGATCCTCTCCTAGATCAATGTCATTAGGGTCTAGTTCTTCATAGGTTACTCTTATTGTATCGGTATGTGTACAACCAAGATCATTGGTTCCAAAGGCCACATATGACCCACTCTCTGTCACCTGCAGCGTACTAGAGGTACTTGGTTGATCACCTGGTGTTGTAAATAACTTTTTCCATGTGTAGTCCAGGTTTGGTTCTTGAGTATCCAAGATCAATGGATTACCTGCACATTCTTCTACATCTTCACCTAGGCTGAAAGGAGTACTTTCTAGGAAGTCCATGAATACAAAATCAGATCTGCTACAGCCCCCTTTGAATACTTGCATCTCATATTGTCCAGTCTTGAAAGCATTCACGTTACGATCATTTTCGAATGAGGGTTCCACAAAGCCATTTATTAGCCATGAGATAGAATCCCAGTTAGTAGCTACAGAATTAATCCTGATAGGAGTACCCGTACATCCTGTAGAATCAGGTGTTGTAATCTCTACATTAGGCGGAGTACTAAATGACACAGAGGTCTGATCTGATTTAGAGCATCCACCAGCATCAGTAACGATGACTGTGTATATACCCGCTTCATCGGCGAAGTAAGTATTAGAGCTTTCGGTAACTCGTTCTTCGTCTAAGAACCACTCATAACTTTCACCTTCATTACCCGCAAAAAGTACAGCACTCTCACCGACGCATTTATCTTGATCTCCTAACTCTAGGACAATGTTACAACAGTTCTCTGGAGCAGTAAAAACATCAAACAGTGTCTTCTGACAACCATCATCAGCACTAAAAGTAAAATTCAAATTCAATGGCTGTCCATCGGCTATCAGTCCAGTCAGAACAGCATTCGTTGTTCCACTGCTTAGGGGAAAATCTTGACCGTTGATAGTAACTGTGCCACTAGTTGGCCCAAGATCTACTCCGAATGAAACATTCAGTGAATAAGTATTATCTACAGAACTACAGCCAGAGTTAATACTGGTCTGTAGGTTAGTAATAGCACAAGAAGAGCTTATCTCTATAGGCTTATAATTGCTACTAAGGAAAGCACATTCACTACCTAAGGAAATGTCACTGAGACGTTTTCCTATAAAACTACTTGGATTGACTCCATCATAGGATACCGAGTATATGTGATAGCTGCCTGGAGATAGATTACGGAAGTCCGCATTACTATTCTCGAATGTTATTTGTCCTAGATTGACATCATAGGCAATATATGTTAATTGGGTATTTAGATCTTCTTGCTCTGCGAGTAAGATATCTCCAGAACCTTCCATTTTTATTCTGATACTTTGGGCATTGGACATAGTAATCTGAGAGACAAGGTAGTATTCTTTGCAGGCCTCCAGGTTTACTCTCATGTAGTGGTCTTCTCTGTAGCTCACACTACCAGTAGCCACAGAATTAGAACCCACGAAAGAGCTACAAGGACTAGATGGATTAAAGCCCTCTTTCTCAAAAATAGAATAGACATCTATAAGTTGATTCGTGTTAGTATTGACATCACTAAATTCAAAATAGTACCTCCCTGTTTTTGATGGAGTAATCTGAATAATATCGAAGGCATTACCATTATTATTTAGAGTCTGGCAATCTGTTCTGCTACCGTTAAATACCGTAGTCTTCATAGTCTCACCTACATTTTCTACTCCTCCTGAATATTGATGTGTAGGAGAACCTATAGCCCCTAGCTTTCCAAAATTAAGCTCATCAGATCGATAATCAACCGCTAGAAAATCTGTATCACAAATACCGCTTTCGGCTATATTACAATTGGCGGCTTGAACAGTAAAAGCGCCATCTGTAGTATCATAGAAGCCGAAGCATTCGTAGTCAGCACAGAGTACCTGAAACTTGATAGTAGATCCTACAGGGATATTTTGTGGAATAGAAACCGATTGGAATCCCTTGCTAAAGGGCACATTATCTTTCAATAGCACAGGGTAAGAATTTCCTCCATCTACAGAGAGACGGATCTGAGCTTTGTCACAGATATCATCTATGCTAGGAACTTCCCATTCCACCTGCACATCTTCCCCTAAAGCAAAATCACCTGGACCTGTAGGCCCTAACATTTTGAAGTTAGTATTCAATACAGAAATCTTGATATCATCCCAGTCTATTGCTGTTCCACCAGGGTTATTGTCTCTTACAACTAATCTCATCGTAATAGACCTAGATGTTCTTGGCAGTACTTCAAAATCATTACCTGCACCAGGGCTTAGCTGATCAGAGATCCTTGGAATATGTCTGGTGTTATTACCATTAGGCGGGTAACATCTAAAAAGTGGACCAGTCTTAGAAGATGCTGCTGCATTACCAATATTCCCTTGAGTGGTTCTTGAAGCTCTATCGTATTGCTCCCAGCTATAAGTGAGATCATCATTATCAGCATCAGTACCTTCACCTTTTATGAAAAATGGCGTCGCTCTTGGTATCCTATAAACTGCATCACACGGATTGGCATTGGCAACAGGTTCGTTATTAGCATCTAGTTCCCAATTATTTCTATTGCATTCTCTTGCCGTTTCACTATTGAGGTGATTTGTTATAAATTCCAAACTACCGGCATGGAAGTAATCATAGATTACATCATCAGAATCACCAATTGTATTATTAGATATATTCCACTCAGAGCCGCATATCCCGTTGTAGGACATTAAGGTGACTCCACTTGCGATTTCATAGGCATTATTATCTGGAAACTGATTTCCAGCACAGTTAGCTCCATCACCTGAGAAGGTATGTGGAGAACCAAATTGATGCCCAAACTCATGAGCCGAAAGTGAAATCCATTGTGTACTTGTATTGCCAGCAAAACCACTCCAACCACCTCCTTTACGGGTTTCGTCACAGACTACAGCTAGCCACGCTACACCAGATCCACCAGAGCTGGTAGAGTGCATAGTGTGACCTACATCATATTGATTGACATTATATCTTCTCCTGACTTCTGTATTCGATTGTGTTACTCTATTACCGCCTTCCTCGAAAGGATCGCTATCACCATTAGTATAATCGGCACGTGGACTTCCACTGGCTTGTATTAAAAAGACATTCAGCTCTCTTTCAAAAATCATAGAGATATCCACGATATTTTCAATCATTCTTTGCTTAGCAGCAGAAGAACTTCCTCCATTACGCTGATAATACTCTCCAGTACAAACTAAGCCTACTCTGAATATTCTTCTATCATTTCCAAACTGCATCTTCATATTAGATTCTAGGCCTTGCGTATCCGCTATAAGATTGACTTTTTGTTCTATGAACTCTTTGTCACTGCCTTCTTCTAATCCTTGACTACAGCCTATTTTCTGGCTGGTATTATAGTCGTAACCATATTCTTCATAGTAAGACGTTCCACCATCTTCATGCTCGTAAAAGATCTTGTAAGATTTTCCATGATCAATGTAGTTTAGATTTACCCCATGAGGTCCTACGACCATTCTTCCTTGTAGATGATTATCCTCAACTGATACAAGTCTGTACGTCTTCAGACCTGGGACAGGATTGATATTACCATCATAAAATTTAAACTCCTCTGCATGGAATGCTACCTGCTGAGACAGGTAAGGAAGATCCACCGATGATTTCTTAGAATCCAACTGAGCCTTGATATACTTGGTATCTAATACCAGAGGTCTCTTGTAGTAATTCTGATTTTCTGAAGCATCTTCTGCATGATGCGAGTGATCATGGTCATGGTCATGTTCTGTCTGAGAAATTATTGGACTGAAACCAATAAGGATTAGGAATAATGAAAGGAATAGATTTCTGCGCATCTGGCTAGTGATTTTAGTACATCTAATATATTAAAGTCCTTGGTAAATCAGGTCTTTTTGGGGGATTCAAAGCACGACAAAATACTTCTCCGAGTATTCTACCGACTTTGTCTACATATAATCAGAAATCATATGTATTAACTCATCACAATGAAACGATAAGATTCAACTTAGCTAACGTTTAAAATCATCCTTTTGTGAACCAAGATACCTCAAACCAATGGTGGGGGATATGCCTAATAGACTGTGATACTGAAAGGCGGACTGCAACTCCAAGACAGGTAATAACTGCCAGTTGAACCCCAGACAAATCTGTCCTGGACTAGTGTTATATCCAGCATTTAAGCCAAAATTAGGGTGAATAGCATAGCTTATTCCTGCTTTGATGGAGATATCTTGTTCTAATTCCTTCTCTATTTCGGAATAGAAGGTAGTCTTCTGAGAAACTGTGTAGCTTAGTCCTAGGGCCATGCGGGTGACGATAGGAGTAGACTCAGATATAGTTGCAGGCTCAGGGTTAGAGATTATGAACCCAAAATGAAGGTTTTCATAGAGACTGCCGTAAGTAGATATTTCATAGAGTAGCTTTCTAGTACTCCCATTTTCATCTATTTGTAAGCTGTACATCCCTAATTTGCCTCCTATGGACAAGTTATCCCTTAGGGGCCTAGCATACATAAGATACATCGTCTGTTCTCTATATAATTCAAAACCATACTGTGTAAAGCTCAACCCAAAGCTTCCTAGTTTGTTACTAGCCCGACTTAGTCCTAGACTTATGGTAGAAAGTTCAGCAAGCCCAAAAGACCTAGAAGTATTAGCTAAGACTGATAATCTGTTATCATCTGGTAGAACTGCAAAATTGTTAAACACTGACTCAGAACCATTAACTACTGAAGAAATGCCACCAAGCGCTGCGCTTTTGGCACCCGTGGCATTTTGTATTCCCCTTTGCCCATATGAACAAAGACAATAAAAACATGTCACTATGATAAGAATACAAGGTCTCAAGTATTATATATTTTTGTCATGGATTAAAACTAACTAAAACTTAATCTCCAACAGATTGGCTAAATTCAGAAAAAATCACGGCAAAGAAGGCAGAAGAAGCTCTTTTATGGGTAGGGCCGTCGTCACCACAGTTTCTTTGATAGGTCTTATGATCTATGGCTTTATAAACTTTGCATTAGAACCTTCAAGTGGAGGAATACATAATAGTGACACTGAGCATACTTATAACTCAGTTCCTATAAATACAGAGGCAAGAAACTTCATACCAGATGACGATTCTAATGTAGTCCATCACAGCTATTATTCATTAGGGTATAATCCTAGTCTTGAAGTTCCTAATTGGGTCGCTTACAAACTAACAGAAGAGTCCCTGAAGGTCAAAAATGTAAAAAGAGCTAACCGATTCAAAGTAGACAACAGAGCCAAAGGCAAGTCGGCTAAACATAGCGACTACTCTCACTCTGGATACACCAGAGGTCATATGGCACCTGCTGGAGATATGGCCTTCAGTAACGAGGCTATGCAAGAAAGTTTCTATATGAGTAATATGACTCCTCAGCTCAGAACCTTCAATGGGGGAGTATGGAGAGAACTAGAAGAGAACGTAAGAGACTGGGCATATGATAATGACGAGCTGTATATCGTCTCTGGGCCTATATTCTATAAGAAACCTGACAATTACATAGGTAAATCTACCAAGGTTGCAGTGCCTGATGCATTCTTCAAAGCGATTCTAGACATAGAGGGCAACAAGAAAAAAAGCATTGGCTTCATCATACCCCATGAGGAAACAGATAAGCATCTTAGAGAATTTGCTGTGACTCTCGATGAAATAGAAGCGGTTACAAAGCTGGATCTATTCGCTGACCTACTAACTGATGAGTCAATGGAATCCGAACTAGAAGGTCAGATGAATGTCAATCAATGGCAAATCAATAGAAAGCGATTTGACCAACGAGTCAAACACTGGAATAATCAGAAATAGAACCTTCTGATTCTACTTAATCTAATTGACGGTCTCGAGTACCTTCTTAGCACCTGAGGCTACAGACGCTTTTTTAGATTTCTTTTGGCAGACTTTACAGAGTTCTGAGATTCCTTTTGCCTCCCAAGAATCTTTTATACTTCCACTATTTAAGTTCTTGCCCTTGATGTATTGGCAATCATTGAAGGCATGATATTTATTACCGGCTTTAGACCAGTAAACTTTATCAGTATTAATCCCGAAACTCTTTGCTTCTTGATTCTGCTTCTTGATCTCTTCAGAATACTTTTCTATGGAAGCGGCATCAAACTCTACTCCAGATATCCCAGCTGCAGTCATCGCAACAGATGCGGCACCACCAGCGATTGCTTTTGTCTTGCCACTAATAGAGTTACTGGTAAATATCATGATGACCATCGGTAGGAAGCAAAGTACTCCCATGATAGCTCCAAGCTGACTCTGTAGAAAGAATTTTAGACCATTTTTTTCTGAAGGAGGATCTAGTTTATTGCTCTTCTTCCAAAAAGTAGATGCAAGTACAGTGATTGCGAGTATAGCTACAATAGCGACGATCATCATTATCAAAGTATCATCACTGATCAGCTTCATAATGGACATCACTTGAACTATCATCGCCGCTATCCATGCTAGGATTGCATATGTTCTGAATTGTTTTGCTTTACTTTTTGCTTCTGGAGAAGCCACGAATGTATCCGAATTACTCATAGTATAATGCGTTTAATATAAAGACACCAGATTCCTGGGAAAGTAACACAAAGTACAAATTAGAGATATATTATCCTAAATCATAATATATCGTCATGTCTGAGTAACATTCAGAATAGGGATAAGTAAGTCTTAGTTATTACGGACTGGCTGAACTTTTGGCTGGATACTTACTGGAGAAGTGTTATTCCCAGGATAGTTCTGTTCGTATTTATGCCATGGAATATCTGTATAGTGATTACCGGAGAAGTAATCCAGTATCATCTGAAAGGTAATGGCTCCTTGAAAACCTGGGATAGGTTGTATGACATTAAGATCCTCATCAATAAAGACAGTGGTCGGATAACTCATGCGGCCATTCATTATTTCTTGAGCTAATTCATGATAGCCTTTCTTACCGAACCCTTTGACAAAGCTGTAGATCTTATTATTGAATACAATGTCCTCTTTCTGCTCTGCATCAAATCTTACTGCATAGAACTCTTCATTGATTCTGCCTTTGATATTGGGTTGCTTGTAGGTACGCTGATCCATTTTCTTACACCATGAACACCATTGAGTATAGACATCTACTAGAATCTTTTTCTTTTCGACTCTTTGTTTCGCCAGGGCCTGTTCCCAGGTTAGCCATTCTATGTCTTCTTGCGCGACTGCATAGGTACCTACAAACAAAAGGAAAATGAATACTGAAAAAATTCTTGGCATCTCTAGTGTAAAATTTCAAGTATAAAGTAACACCAATGTAACCAGTTTTACCACCATCAACTCCTTAGAGTATAGTTAATTAAAACAACCTTAACACTTTAGAGCGGCTGGACGTATTCTATAATATTATCATGTATAATCTCCTTACATAGAAGACGTCCTGATAACTGTGGTGCCTTTACTCCAGACTCTATAGTAATCTGAGATTTTAATACCCTGGCCTCATCCCAAAAGCCTGAAGAAATGAACTTCTTTAGAGTCTTAGCGCCTCCTTCTATCATTAGCCTTGAGATACCTAATTCGTAAAGCTTAGAAAGCAGCTCCTTTGGATCAGAACTACCGAGATGAAGATGAGATTTACTGCCTTCTAAGGAGTGATCTTCATTACCTATGAAAAGCGTTCTAAGATCATCTGAGTAGACTTCTGAATTCTCAAGTTCTACTAGCTTATTTGTCAGAATTATTCGAAGCGGATTATCACCCGGAACCAGTCTTGTAGTCAATGCAGGATCATCTATCAGGGCAGTATTATGTCCCACTAAGATGCCATCTATCTCAGAGCGCCAAAGATGGGTTTTGACTTTGACATAAGGGTTAGTAAGCCATACTTGATGGTCATTTTTACCCATATAGCCATCTTTACTTTGAGCCCATTTTAGAATCACATAGGGCCGTTTATTTAGATTAGCCCTGAAGGGTCTTAGCAGTTGATGCCCTTGCTCTTCTAGAACTCCTACGATGACTTCGACACCTTTATCTCTGAGTAGTTTTATGGAGTTACCATCTATTCTATCATTGGGATCCGCAATAGAAACGACCACCTTTTTTATACCGTGACTCAGAATTGCATCAGTACAGGGTGGTGTTTTGGAATGGATACAACAGGGCTCTAGAGAAACATAGATTGTAGATTCGGCAATCAATGATTGGTCGTCTGCATTTACATCAGCAAAGGCATTCACTTCTGCATGTGGACCCCCGTACTGCTTATGATAGCCCTCTCCAATGATTCTATCCTTGTATACTATGACTGCCCCTACTTGAGGATTAGATTTTACTGCTTTCCCTGCTTTACGAGCCAGTTCAATGCAGCGCTGCATATATCGTTCATCCTGTTTAGATATCAACTGCGACAGGTGTTACCGTTTTTAATTTTTCAATGACATAGTCCACTTCTTCTATTGTATTCAGATGAGAAAAAGAGAAGCGTATTGTTTTACGACTGGGATCATGTCCTATGGCCTGTAGGACATGCGAATCATTTTCTACTCCAGAGCTACAGGCACTTCCACCAGAAGCCGCTATGCCCATTATATCCAGATTCATGACCAACATTTCTGACTTAGGTGAGGCAGGAAATGAAACACTTAATATATTGTAGAGTCCATCTTCCTGTCCATTTATTTGAATATCTTCTAGCTCCTGCAATAGCCTCTGTGTAAAGTAGGTTTTCAGAGAGAGTACTTTTTCATGTCGCTCATCCATTTCTTCTAGCGCCATAGTAAATGCTTTAGCCATTCCAGCGATACTATAGATATTCTCTGTTCCAGACCGCATACCTCTTTCTTGATCGCCTCCATACATGAGTGGCTTTACAATATTATTATGGTTGATGTATACAAAACCGACTCCCTTAGGTCCAAAGAACTTGTGAGAGGCCCCACAGAGGAAGCTAATATTATGCTCAGAGACGTCTATAGGCAATTTAGCTAAGGTCTGCGCGGTATCTGTATGAAAGAGTGCCTCATGCTTTGCACATAGTTTAGCGATTTCTTCAAGATTAGAAATTGTACCTATCTCATTATTAGCATGCATTATTGAGACTAAGGTTTTCTCATTTGATGAACTCAGTAGCTCTGCTAGCTCCTGTAGATCAATCGCTCCACTTTTATCTACTGAAAGCTCTACGATACTCGTCCCATGCTGCTGATGCAAGAACTCACAGGTATGCGAAATACAGTGATGCTCTATGGAAGAGGTAATTATTCTATTGACACCAAGATCTCTTACACTACCTATTAAAGCCATGTTGTTGGCTTCAGTCGCTCCAGAAGTGAAAAATATTTCTCCTGTGGAGGCCTTAAGTCCAAGTGCAATTTGCTTTCGCGCTTCTTCTATTAAGATCCTAGATTGTCTTCCATCTCGATGTATGGAAGAGGGATTACCGAACTTATCATTGATCACCTTTATCATCTCATCCTTTACCTCAGGTAGGAGAGGCGTAGTAGAAGCATTATCAAAATAGACTCTCATACTATCCTAAATCTTGCGAGAACCAAGACTCTACTATGTTATGCTCTAGGTTGCCTGAGTTGATATTCTCGAATTCATTGTTCTTGCCATTATAAGTATAGTCGGCTGCCCACTCCTTATGATTTTCTGCAAGCTGCTGAATTGCATCAGTAATAAAGAGTACCTCTTCATTGGTCATAATAGGATGTAGAGAAAGTCTTACCCATCCTGGTTTCATAGAGCAATCTCCTCTATTGATATTATCTGTGATAGACTTAGAAGTCTCCTTGGTCACATGCAGTAGGTAATGACCATAGGTTCCTGCACATGAGCAACCACCTCTAGTTTGAATACCAAATTTATCGTTGAGTAATTTAACGGCTAAGTTGTAATGTAAGCCATCTATATAGAAAGATATGACAGACAGTCTTTCTCTGACATTACCCGCAAGTATATGCAGATTGTCGATAGATGAAAGGGTAGGCCATACTAACCCGAGAAGCTCTTCTTCTCTGAGATGAATACGCTTCGTCGTCATTTGATCTTTTAGTTGGATACTAAGACCGACACGTATGGTCTGAAGGAAAGCTGGTGTTCCTCCATCTTCTCTTGCTTCTATTTCATCATAGTACTTATGTTCTCCCCAAGGATTAGTCCAGTCCACAGTACCGCCACCTGGATTGTCAGGCACTGAATTATTGTATAATTTCTTATCAAATAGCAGTATCCCAGTACTTCCAGGTCCTCCTAGAAACTT
>CAKZVK010000004.1 GCA_937921825.1 uncultured Saprospiraceae bacterium | reverse complement strand
ACATTAACTGTACAGTCTGCACTTATATCGTTTCCACATGCATCTATGCCAGCATAGGTTACAGTCATCGTTCCATCAGTACAACCATCATAAGTCGTTGTAATAGTACCACTAAGTGTACCTTCATTACCACAAGCTCCTGTATATGAAGCATCAGCAGGAATGAAGTTTGGAACCTCTTCACACGTAATCGTTACATCCTCACATGCTATGTCTGCAGGTCCTGCGCCAGTTACATTAACTGTACAGTCTGCACTTATATCATTTCCACACTGATCAACACCAGAATAAGTCACTGTCATCATTCCATCAGCACATCCTGAATAAGGTGTAGTAATAGTTCCATCCACAGTTCCATTATTATCACATGCTCCAGTATAACTTGCTGGTGCCGGTGTAAATCCTGCAACCTCTTCACAAGTAATCGTTACATCATCGCATGCTATTTCTCCTGGCGCTGCTCCAGTCACATTAACTGTACAGTCTGCGCTAATATCATTTCCACACTGATCAACACCAGAATAAGTTACTGTAATAGTTCCATCAGCACATCCTGAGTAAGGTGTAGTGATTGTTCCATCCACAGTTCCATTATTATCACATACTCCAGTATAACTTGCTGGTGCTGGTGTAAATCCTGCAACCTCTTCACAACTAATCGTTACATCATCGCATGTTATATCTGCAGGTGCTCCTCCTGTTACGTTAACTGTACATTCTGCACTTATATCGTTTCCACACTGATCAACACCAGAATAAGTCACTGTCATCATTCCATCAGCACATCCCGTATAAGGTGTAGTAATCGTTCCATCCACAGTCCCATCATTTCCACAGAGACCTGAATAAGAAGCAGGTGCAGGAGTGAATCCAGGAACCTCTTCACAAGTAATCGTTACATCATCACATGCTATGTCAGCTGGTCCAGCACCAATCACTGTTACTGAACATTCTTCGCTAATTGGATTTCCACATGCATCATTGCCTTCATAAGTCAACAACATAGTACCATCAGCACAGCCATCATATGGTGTAGTTATAGTACCTGCAATAGTTCCATTATTTCCACAAGCACCGTTATATTCTGCATCTGCAGGAACAAAAGAAGGTACTTGATCACATGTGATTTCTTGTTCAGGACAAGTAATAGTTGCAGGTGCTGCACCAGTAACAGTCACTACACAATCTTCACTGATTGCATTACCGCATTGATCAGATCCGTCATATGTAACAGTCAACTGACCGTCAGCACAACCATCATAAGCAACACTTACTGTACCTGATATAGTACCATCATTTCCACAGTCACCTGAGAAAGTAGCATCAACAGGAACATAACCTGGAGTTTCCTCACAAGTGATGGTCACATCTGGACAAGTTATTGTCGCAGCTGCTGCTCCAGTAACATTTACTACACAAGTCTGCTCATAGCTGTTACCGCAATCATCAGCACCTGTGTACTGTACAGAGATGGTTCCATCACCACAAGGAACATAAGCATCGCTTATGGATCCTGTCAATGTTCCAGTACCTCCACATTCTACATCAAAATCAATATCTGCTGGAGTAAAAGTTTCTGCTTCTATACATGTTATAGTAATATCCTCACATGGGATATCAGCAGGCATTGCACCTTGTACTGCATATGTACATTCTATACTTAAGGCATTTCCACAATCGTCAGTTGCGTCGTATGAAGCTATTATTTCTCCATCTCCACAACCAGAATAAGGAGTAGTAATTACACCTTCAATTTCACCTGAATTGCCGCAGTCACCATTGTAGCTCACCGTTGGAGGTACATAGGTAGCAGCATCTTGACAAAGAACAGGTGCAGCTATTGTTGGGCAAGCTAATTCTGGAGCATCTGCAGCAGTTACATTAACTGTGCATTCTTCAGAAATAGGGTTTCCACAATCGTCAGATCCATCATATACTACTGTCAATGTTCCATCAGCACAACCTGTATATGCTACTGACACAGTACCACTAATAGTACCTGCGCTTCCACATGCACCTGCGAAGTCAGCATCTTGAGGCGTATACCCGTCTGCTTCCACACAAGTAATCATAACATCTGGACAAGTTATTGTTGCTGGGCCAGCACCTGTTACATCTACAGTACAATCTGTATCTAAGTTGGTCGCACAATCGTCAGAACCTGTATAAGTAATTATCATCGTACCATCTGCACATCCTGTATAAGGTGTAGTTATTGTACCAGATACAGAGCCTGACTGACCACATGGACCAGTATAAGCTATATCAGCTGGAACAAAATCAGCTACTTCCTCACAAGTGATTGTCACTACTGGACATTCAAGTGAAGGTGGTGTATTTTCTATAGTAATATTTAATTCACAACTTGCTTCTCTACCACAGTCATCAGTTACTGAATATACAGATGTATATACATCTCCATTACAGTTCCCTGGAACAACAGTTGGTTCTTGAATATTAACTGTAAATCCTAAGTCACAACTAGTAGTTACAACCTCATCTCCGATAACTGCATCTTCAAAACATTCCACAGTTACATCGTCAGGACAAGTTATAGTAGGTAAATCATTAGCAATAGTCCAAGACTGAACACAGTCTGCAGTTCTATTACAATCATCTGTGACAGTATATGTTAGTTCATAAACTGCGCCTGGGCAATTGATATCACCTTCAATCAAAGCAGGATCAGACACTGTGTAGTCTGCTCCTAGGTCACAGTTACTTGTGAATGTAGGCACACCAGCTACAATATCTTCAATACATACAGCTTCCATTGCATCTGGACAAGCTATTGTAGGTCCAGCATTTGTAAGCTTGAATGTTTGCTCGCATGAAGTACTTCTACCACAAGCATCTGAAGCTGTGAAAGAAACAGTATAAGTAGCATCAAAGCAACCTGCATCTCCAGAGACAAGAACAGGATCACCATTGGAAACTTCCACAGGTTCTCCACATGCATCTGCTAGCGTTAAGGTTGCAAGATTATCTAGGATATCTGCTTCACATTCAATTTCAGTTGATGTAGTTGGGCACTCAAGTTCAACTAATGTGTTTTCGATAGTTATCGTTTGAACACATTCTGCAGTTGTTTCACAACCATCAGTTACGGTATAGGTAACTTCATAAGTTGTACCTGGACAATCAGCTGTACCTCCACCAACTAATACTGCATCAGTACTAGTTGTGCTTACTATATCACAGCAAGAAGTTGCGTCTAATACTGTAAGTGGTACGAAGTCAGCAATACATTCTTCAACAACTGGATCAGGACATACAATATCAATCTCACACTTCTGAAGTCCAAAGTCAATTGTAAAGTCACTGTTATCATCATCAGCTGAAGTATCTTTTCCTGATTCACCAGTTGGCTCAGTTCCAGGCACTAGGCTGAATGTCGTAGAGGTAATTATACCATCTGTAACACCATCACCATCTGCATCTGATTGAGAACCATTATCATCATTATCGACACCATCATCACCAGCTGCTCCAGTGCTAGATATAGGTCTAGACTCAGGCGGCATGAATTGTATGTAATAATCGCCTGGCAATAGATTGTCAAAGACATATCCTCCAGTACTATTAGTCGTCGTAGTCGATACAAGATTACCATCTGCATCGTATAGCTCAAGAATTACATTCTTTCCTTTTTGTCCTAAAGTCAACTCATCTGGATCTTTAACTCCATTATCATTTAAGTCAGAGAAAATCTCTGAACCAACTGACATTAATGGCACTAGACCAAAGTCAACCGTCATATCTCCAGAATCATCAGCCGCAGCATCTTTGTTTCCGTTAGATCCTGGCTCATTAGTAGGCTCTGAACCTGCCTCCAAAGTAATAGTTGGAGAAGTGATTAAACCATCCGTTAAGCCATCACCATTAGAATCTGTTTGAGATCCGTTATCATCCCCATCTACTTGGTCATCAGCTGTACTGGTAGGACCAGACGAAACAGGAAGTGAAGCAGGAGGAGTAAACTCTATGTAGTAATCTCCTGGAAGTAAATTCATGAATATATAGCTACCGTTATTATCTGTAGTAGTTGAAGCAATGAAGTTTCCATTAGAATCATATAGATCCAATGTTACTGTTTTACCCTTTGCTCCTAAATCATCCTCTCCTGGATCTTGTATACCATTGTTATTATCATCAGAGAATACAGTAGAACCAAGACTTACTAGAGGCACAAGACCGAAGTCTATAGTCATATCTCCATTTTCGTCATTTGCTGCATCCTTGTTTCCATTAGAACCTGGCTCATTGGTAGGCTCAGTCCCTGGCATTAACGTGATTACAGGAGAAGTAATAACTCCATCTGTAAGACCATCGCCATTTGAATCAGTTTGGATACCATTATCATCACCATCTACATTATCATCATTAGTACTTGTAGGTGTAGATGATACTGATATACTCGCTGGTGGTAAGAATGAAACATAATAATCACCTGGTACCAGGTTGTTAAATATGTAACTACCATTAGCATCAGTAGTTGTTGAAGCTACTAAGTTTCCAGCGGCATCAAATAGATCTATATCAATAGTTTTTCCTTTCTCCCCTAGTGTCAATTCACCCGGATCTTGGATACCATTATTATTATTATCAGAGAATACAGTAGACCCTAGACTCATTAGAGGTACGATTCCCATGTCCACATTATCTGATGCACCCGAATCACTCGGATCTACACATCCTGTCATTCCAGTATCATCAGTATCAGAATCATTAGGATCACCACAGACATCTTTGTCAGTAGCAATGTTTCCTGTAGGAATTTCGAATACTACAAAGTACTCGTTTCCTGGAAGTAGACATTCAGTATTATTATCATCGAATACATACTCACCATTTGAATCCGTAGTCGTCGTCCCTATTGGAGAACCACCAGAAACAGGATTACCATTAGCATCACATTCGAATAATTCTACATTAACTCCAGATACTGGAGCTTCTTGTGGATCCTTACATCCATTGACATTCTGATCAACGAACACTTCACCAGAGATTTCCTGACAAGCAACTAAACCGAAGTCAATTGTCATATCTCCACCTTCGTCGTTCCCAGCATCCTTATTTCCATTAGAACCAGGCTCATTTGTAGGCTCAGTTCCATACTCCAGACTAAAATCAGGAGATGTAATCAAACCATCTGTGACACCATCACCATTACTATCCGTCTGACTACCGTTATCGTCACCATCAACTCCATCATCCGCGTTACTAGTCGGGCCAGAAGACACAGGTAGAGAAGTCGGTGGTGTAAATTCAATATAATAATCACCAGGTAGAAGGTTATCGAAAATATAGCTTCCATTACTGTCAGTTGTAGTCGTTGCTACAATCTGTCCAGTATTGGCGTCATATAAATCAAGTGTTATCGTCTTTCCTTTCTCCCCTACTGTCAGTTCACCTGGATCTTGAATACCATTATTATTATCATCAGAGAAAACAGTAGAACCTACGCTTGTTAATCTAACTAGACCAAAGTCAATAGTCATGTCACCATTAGCATCATCTCCGTCATCTTTGCCGCCATTAGAGGCAGGTTCATTTGTTGGTTCTTGACCTCCAGATAAATTAATCGTTCCTGAGGTTATAAGACCATCAGTAAGGCCGTCACCATTGCTATCTGTCTGACTACCATTATCATCTCCATCAGTCTGGTTATCCCCAGTAGAAGTTGGTGTAGATGAAACAGGAGCAGAAGTTGGTGGCATAAACTGAACGAAGTAGTTACCCTCATCTAGATCTGTAAAGATGTAGCTACCATTAGAATCAGTTGTAGTAGTAGCAACAAGCTCACCAGAGTCAGCATCATATAGTTCTATAGTTACAGATTTGCCTGCAGCCTTTGAACCTAATACTTCTTCTCCCGCATCTTGCTGACCATTATTATTGTCATCATACCATACTGTAGAACCAATGCTCATACACGGTCTTTCAGTAATAGACTGTTGAGCAGAGCTGGTATTTCCAGCGCAATCTGTAGCAGTCCAAGTTCTAGTCGTTGTAAAACCAGTTGTAGAAGTACCAGAGGTTTCATCTACAAATGTAATTTCTGGCATACCAAGACAATTATCTTCAGCAGTAGGCTCACTAAATACTAACTCTTCCTTACAAGCCACTTCATAATCGTCACCTACTCCAAGAAGTGTTGGAGCTGTAATATCTTCTACTGTAATAGTCTGGTATACATCTGTGCTATTACCAGCACAGTCTGTTACTCTATATATTCTTATGATATCTTGAGGACCTCCATCACAATCTAGTGCAGTCAAATCATCTTCGATGAATTCTACAACTAGATCCGTAGCCTCGCTACATTCATCAGCTTCGTCAGTAACAACTGAAGGATCTGGAGCTGGCATATCAGCTTCATAGCATTCTATTGAAATCGGAGCTGGATCAGATGCCGTTGGAGGAGTCGTATCATTTATATTTATTGTTTGTGTTACTTCTGCAGAGTTTCCAGCACAATCTGTGATTCTGTAAACTCTATCAAAGCTAAACCCACCATTTGCATAGTCAGCACATTGTGCAGCAGTCATGCTATCACTAATATGCTCTACTGTCAACTCATTAGGCGTATCACAATTATCAGCCTCATCAGTTATAATTGTTGCATCTGGTGCAGGTACATCTTCCCAACAAGCAACATCTATAGGAGCAGGATCTGTTGCTCCTGGAGGCGTCGTATCATTTATGTTAATAGTTTGAGAAACTTCTGTAGTGTTTCCAGCACAGTCAGTTACTCTATATGTTCTTGTAAATGTAAACCCACCATTAGCATAGTCAGCACATGTTGGATCAGTCATACTATCTCCTACATGTTCCACTACCAAGTCACCTTCGGCAGAACAGTTATCTGCCTCATCTGTAACTACTGTTGCATCAGGTGCAGGGACTTCTTCCCAACATTCCACATCAATAGGTGTTGGATCACTTGCTGTTGGATCTGTAGTATCATTTACATTAATAGTCTGTGTTACTTCTGTCGCATTTCCTGCACAGTCTGTAACTCTATATGTTCTAGTGAAAGAAAATCCTCCGCTACCATATTCTCCACAGTTAGAAGTTGTTTGGCTATCACTTACATGCTCTACTGTCAACTCATTAGGAGCTTCACAGTTGTCAGCTTCATCTGTGACTACTGTTACATCTGGTGCAGGTACATCTTCGAAACATTCTACATCTATAGGTGCTGGGTCAGAAGCAGTTGGTGCTACTGTATCATTTACATCTATAGTCTGTGTTACTTCTGTAAAGTTACCCGCACAGTCAGTAATTCTATATGTTCTTGTAATTGTGAAACCTCCGTTAGCATAATCACTACATACAGCAGAGGTCTTACTATCGCCTTCATGTGTTACTGTTAGCTCGTTTGGTGAATCACAGTTATCTGCCTCATCCGTAACTACTGTTACATCTGGTGCAGGGACATCTTCGAAACATTCTACCGTTACTGGAGAAGGGTTAGAAGCTGATGGATCTGTAGTATCATTTACATTGATCGTCTGTGTAACATCTGAACTATTACCAGCACAATCTGTCACTCTATAAGTTCTTGTTATGGTAAACCCTCCATTTGCATAATCCGCACATGTAGCTGAAGTTTTGTCATCATTAACATACTCAACAGTCAAATCAGCATTGGCAGTACAATTATCAGATAATCCAGGAACAATTGAAGCATCTGGTGCAGGGACTTCTTCCCAACATTCTACCGTTATCGCATCTGGATTAGTTGCTTCTGGTGCTGTGGTATCATCTACATTTATTGTTTGAGTTACTTCTGTGAAGTTACCTGCACAATCCGTTACTCTATATGTTCTTGTAAATGTAAAACCACCATTTGCATAATCTGCACACTGAGCCTCTGTCTTACTATCTCCCATGTGCTCTACTGTCAGCTCATTTGGTGACTCACAGTTATCAGCCTCATCTGTAACTACTGTTACATCTGGTGCAGGGACTTCTTCCCAGCACTCTACTGTTACAGGAGCTGGATCACTAGCTGTAGGGTTAGTTGTATCATCTACAGTTATTGTTTGAGTTACTTCTGTGAAGTTGCCTGCACAGTCTGTTACTCTATATGTTCTTGTGATTGTAAATCCA
>CAKZVK010000003.1 GCA_937921825.1 uncultured Saprospiraceae bacterium | reverse complement strand
AGTGATTCTGGATTATGAAAAAGAATACAACGAAAGAACCAATTCAAAGTCCTTCTTCACACCGGCATTACTTTTTGGTTTCTTATTACTTCTAGAACTATTCATATTTCTAAGTTCAAGAAAGTCCTCTAGCCGTTGGATTAGATTCTATGATGCACTTTGGTATCTGATCTTGGGTATCGGTGGGTTGGTCTTGGTCTTTATGTGGTTTGGAACAGATCACATCACTACTAAAAACAACATCAATGTGCTGTGGATGTCTCCTCTCTTTCTCTTTTTGCTTTTTAAGCGCAACAGGACACTGTTAATAATAATGGCAGGGCTGCTCATCTTGACTCTACTTTTAGGTACTTTTTTACAGCAGCTGCATGTTGCAAGTATTTTAATCATATTATTGGTTTTGCTCAAACTACTCAGACAATTAGTAACTGGGAGAACTGGACTTACTGCCTAATTGGCTTAGAATCAGAAGAATTTATCACTTTATGGCAGTAAATTCCTCTAATTATGGCTTGGTACATATATTGACACATAGAATTCAAATGAGACATTAATGTTTAAGGACCTGATAATACCTATAGAGGCTGATGATATGGCAGAGAATGAGATACTTCCTTTTCTTTCTATTACTGAAGAGGAAGATGAAAGCAAAATAAAAGACTACCCCAAGCAGCTGCCATTGGTAGCATTGAAGAATACAGTTCTATTTCCTGGAGTTGTTATCCCTATTACCGTAGGAAGAACAAAATCTGTCAATGCAGTCAAGGAAGCACATAGCTCAGATAAACTGATTGCCGTATTTTCTCAGAAAGAGATTTCAGTTGAGGACCCGTCTAAGGAGGATTTATACCAGATAGGTACAATAGCCAAAGTAGTCAAAGTTCTTACAATGCCCGATGGTAGCACCACAGCTATTTTGCAAGGCTCTGTAAGAGCAAAAATGGTAGCTCTTACCAAAGAAGAACCTTATCTAGAAGCAGAGGTAGAAGTACTCAAAATGGAACTGGCTACTAATGTAGAGTTCAAAGCTACTACCAGCAGTATCAGAGATATGGCTAAGAAGATTATAGATCTCTCTCCGCAAATCCCAAAAGAAGCGAGCTTAATGTTACATAACATAAAGAGTGATTCTTTTCTACTCAATTTCATTGCGTCCAATCTAAATATCAAAACGGCTGAGAAACAAGAAATCTTAGAGATAAGTCAGATTACTAAGAAGGCCACTCTGATTCACAAAAGAGTGGATTCAGAACTTCAGATGTTGGAGGTCAAAGGTCAGATCGAATCAAAGGTACGAGGAGATATAGAAAGACAGCAAAGAGATTATTTTCTGAACCAGCAGCTGAAAACCATCCAAGATGAGCTCGGTGATAATCCTGCCAAAGAAGCGATTCTAGAACTAGAGCAGCGCGGCAGCAAAATGAATTGGCCAGAAGAAGCTGCCAAGCACTTCGAAAAACAAATTGCTAAAGTCAAAAGAATAAATCCTCAAGTAGCAGAATACAGTGTCACTCTTAATTATCTAGAACTGATGCTAGATCTTCCATGGGAGACCTACACAGAGGATAATTTCGATCTTAAAAATGTGATCAAAGTACTAGATGCAGATCATTATGGTCTAGAGGATGTGAAAGAGAGAATACTAGAACACCTCGCTGTCCTCAAGCTGAAAGGGGATATGAAAGCGCCGATCATCTTACTAGTCGGTCCTCCAGGAGTCGGTAAGACCAGTCTAGGAAAATCTATAGCAAGAGCCCTAAAAAGAAAATTCATCAGAATGTCACTGGGAGGGCTACATGATGAGAGTGAAATCAGAGGCCATAGGAAAACCTATATTGGGGCTATGCCAGGAAGGATCTTACAATCCCTTAAAAAATCTGGCTCGTCTAACCCTGTTTTCATCCTAGATGAAATAGATAAGGTGGGTAAAGACTTCAGAGGAGATCCGTCCTCTGCCCTACTAGAAGTATTGGACCCAGAGCAAAATTCTACGTTCTATGATAATTACTTAGAGTTAGATTACGATCTCTCTAAGGTTATGTTCATAGCTACGGCTAACTCACTGAACACTATACAATCAGCGCTTTTAGATAGAATGGAGGTCATCAATGTCAGTGGCTACTCTATCCAAGAGAAAACAGAGATAGCAAAGAATCACTTGGTTCCCAAGCAAATAAAAGATCATGGTCTTAAGTCCTCTGATGTCAAACTATCTAAGACTACCCTGACCAAACTCATAAAAGAGTATACAAGAGAATCAGGCGTGAGATCTCTAGACAGAGTCATCGCGAATGTCATGAGATATGTGGCTAAGAAAAAGGCCATGGAAGAGAAATATGAAAAGTCGATTAAAGAAAATGACCTAAAGGAGGTCCTAGGTCCATCTAAATACCCTTCAGATAGAGACGCAAAGATAAAATCGCCAGGAGTAGCCATAGGCCTCGCCTGGACACAGGTAGGTGGAGACATCTTATATATAGAAGTAAGCCTGAGTAAGGGCAAAGGAAAGCTGACACTTACAGGAAATCTAGGGGATGTCATGAAAGAATCAGCGACTACTGCCTTAAGCTATATAAAAGCTCATGCTAGTCAGATAGGTATAGACGAGAAGCTATTTGAAGAGAGAGACATTCATGTGCATGTCCCGCAAGGTGCTATCCCTAAAGATGGACCGAGTGCAGGTATTACAATGATGACAGCTATAGCCTCTGCCTTCAAAGGCAAGAAAATGAAGAGTGGTATTGCGATGTCTGGTGAGATTACCTTGAGAGGCAAGGTACTGCCTGTAGGTGGTATCAAAGAGAAGGTACTGGCTGCCAAGAGAGCAGGACTCAAGACTATTATTCTCTGTAAGGAGAATGAAAAAAACATCTCCAAAATCAAGGCTGAATATATTAAAGACCTGACCTTCCATTATGTAGAACACATGACTGAAGTCTTGGAACTTACACTTTAAATCAGACTGAACATTTGGGGTTAAAATGCAGTTAAAGTAATAGATCAATTAACGAGATAAAACTAAATTGAAGTTAATTAAACTATGAGATCAGCCAGCTACATATTTTTGATTTTACTTTTTTGTGGTAGCCTCCATGCACAAACGAATAAAGACAGTCTAGATGTCATTCAGTTCAGTGGGGTCGTCGTTACCTCTGATGAATTCGGAGAGATGCTCCCCCTCCCTTACACTACTGTTGCTATTAAGGGTACAGATAGAGGGACTTATGCTGAGATTGATGGTTTTTTCTCTATAGCTGCTCACATTGGTGATACACTAGTCTTCAGCAGAATAGGATTCGAGACAGTAGAGCATAGTGTGCCAGATACCTTAGCCACTAAATTTTACTCTTGGTATCAAGTCATGAGTAAGGATGACATCCTACTTCCTGAGGCCGTTATTTTTCCATGGCCAAGCAGAGATCACTATAAAATAGAATTCTTAGCCTTGGATGTCTCTAACGAACTGCGTCAACGTGCCCAAGAAAATCTTGCAGAAGAGATTCTAGATCGTGTACAAAGTGCCGTCGCTCCTGATGGAGACAATACCTTTGAGCTAGAACAAGCCAAGCGACAATATGAATATCAATATGCTGGGCAGTATAAACCTCAGAAAATATTTGATGTCGTAGCTTGGAGCCAATTCATCAAGGCATGGAAAAGAGGAGACTTCAAAAGGGATAAGAAGAAGAAAAAGTAAGTCATATTGAACTTATAAGTTTTTCTTATTCTCTACTTTCCTTCGTAGATTCAACCAAAATCTAGTGTATGGCAAAAAAGAATCTATGTCTAGAATGTAAGTCTGAAATGTTTGGACGAGTAGATAAGAAGTTCTGTTCTGCTCATTGCCGTGCCAGTCACCACAACAAGCAAAATGCAGACGTCACTAATTTCATGCGTAACATAAATAATACCTTACGTAAGAATAGAAGAATCCTCAAAAGCCTCAATCCTAGAGAAACCTCCAAAGCTACAAAAGCAGATTTACTAGATCTCGGATTTAAGTTTAGCTACTACACCAATGAGTATGTCACTCGAGCGGGAAAGATCTATAAATTTTGTTATGATCAGGGATATTTAGATTTAGGTGAAGGAAAATATGCACTTGTAAAAAGAAAGGAATACGTAGAATGAAAGTTATCAAATTTGCAGCCCTTATTGCAGTCAGTTTTTTATTGGCTAATTGTAAAGAAGGAGCAGTTACAACACAGTCCACTATCACAGTAGAGGACAGAGCCCATCTTAACACCGGTGGTCTACAATGGATGAGCATGGACGATCTGGCAAGAAAGAAAGAGTCAGGCAGCAAAATCTACTTAATAGATATCTATACAGAGTGGTGTGGATGGTGTAAGGTCATGGATAACAAAACCTTTAGTGATCCTAGAGTGCAAGAAATACTGGAAGCCGACTTTCATATCGTAAAGTTTGATGCTGAGAGAAAAGATCCAATACTATTCAATGGAAAGACCTATGAATGGCAAGCAGGAGGAAGAAAAGGCAATAATAGTCTGGCAGTACAACTACTTGATGGTAAAATGTCCTACCCTTCTTTGGTGTATTTAGATAAGGATTTAAATAGGATAAGAATATCAACAGGATATAAAAACCCTGATCAGCTTATACAAGAATTGGAAGTGATCAAAAAATCTTAAATTATATATTATATTGGTAACGATTTTCGACCAAAAACAAACTAAAATGATTCGAATTAGCCTTTTTCTAGCATTTTTTAGCCTAGTAACAGTAGTCTCAGGTCAGGATGCCTACAGTGTATTCCTTGACGAAGGTGTCGTAAGCTGGTATCATGATACCGTAAATGAGTATAATCAATCTGTCAAGAATCTTGCTAGCGATGACGCTACAGTAAGAATAGAGAGCAGAAAAAACATCAAAGACATATTAAGAAAACTGGATAGCAATACTCAAAGTATGGTTTTCAAAATGTCTAGATTTCTAGATAAAGAAAAAAATAAAGAGCTTAGTAAAGTCTTTATGTCTGATGGTGTTTCTTCTAGCGCTTTAGAAGAAAGAAATAAGCAGTTCAGAAAAAATAAAAATTTTACTGAATTAAAAATGACCTATACTGAATTCGATGATTTCAAGGATAATCTTGAGAAAATCAAAACGTTAGATGCAGAACTAGCAACTGCTGATTACCAATTAATGTCTGCAAATCAAAAGACTAGTACTAAGCTAGAGCAGCTAGAAGGTATCTATGACTCTGCAAAAGCTAACAGCGAAATTTTACTTAAAACAGCACTTAACTAAAGATCTTTAATGGCATTTGAGCAAGAAGGCACCTTACACAAGGTATTTGAGACACAGAATAAGACAGATAGTTTCCAAGCCAGAGAATTCGTAATCAAGCTAGACGGTAATTACCCTCAGTTTATAAAATTTCAGCTCACTCAAGATAGATGTGATCTGATTAATAACTTCAAGGAAGGAGATAACATTAAGGTTTCCTTCGACCTTAGAGGTCGTGAATGGAACGAAAAGTATTTCACTAATCTTAATGCATGGAGAATAGAAGCGGCTCAACCACAGCAAGTGGAAAGTGGACCTCCAGGTGAATTTGCACCCATTGCAGAGCCAACTGATACTGCAAAAACTTCAAGTGAAAACCTGTCTGTAGAGGATTTTGAAGATTTACCTTTCTAGATGCTAAGTGTTCGTCTTAGGCAGTCTCTAGTTCTCCTATAACTTCTAGTAATTGCTCACCATGGCTTTTGGTGACTACTTTGGGTATGATAGCCTCTACTATGCCTTTCTCATCCACTAGTACAGTGGTTCTATAGACACCATGAATCTCTCTACCCATAAATTTCTTAGCGCCCCATAGGCCAAAATCTTCGATCATCTTCTTTTCTGTATCTGCAAGAAGAGAATATTGGAATTCGTACTTATCTATGAACTTTTGGTGCTTTTTAGCCTTGTCTGGACTGACACCAAATATTTCGTAGCCCTTAGCCTGAATGGCTTTATAGTTATCTCTGACACTGCAGGCCTCTTTAGTACATCCTGGAGAATCATCCTTAGGATAGAAGAATAATATGTATTTCTTGCCTAATAAGCTCTCAGAGCTTACAGTTTCTTCTTTTTCATTGGGGAGACTGAAATCAGGGACCTTTTTTCCTACTGCTATATTCATTGACTATTGTTTTGTATAAAAACAGCATAGCCTCTACTTTTGTTTAAGAGTAGAGTCAAAATGGTTAAACAAAATTACAGTGTCCGTTGTAAAACACTTCTATTGAGGTTGTGATCCCATACCTCTAGTCGGAATTGCTTTGGATTTGGTGAAATTCGATTAAAGTCATCAAAGATTAGGAGGTCATTCTTTTCATCATATCGGAATCTCAGCCAACTACCATCTAAGGTGGCATGATAAGAGAGTCCTCTTGCGTGACCATCAGCAGTTAATTGATCCTTAATTCTAAACTTCCAAGCGGACTTCATAGACTTATCAAAACTGA
>CAKZVK010000002.1 GCA_937921825.1 uncultured Saprospiraceae bacterium | reverse complement strand
AAACTTACTGGTGATCCAGTAAACTACACAGTCAAGGAATATGCGAAGCTTCACCACAAATCACCTAGGTCAATTCTATACCTAATCCAAAACGGAACTATCAAGGCGGAAAAGGTTGGCGGCACATGGTCTATACCTAGTAATCAATCAGAACCTATAGGAAACAACAACCTTACCTAGTAAGAATAGCCGCTATGACAGAAGAATTAGATAAGAGGGACAGTTTCGTAGTCTACCGAAGCTTTTATTCAGCAATAAGTACCTTACCTAGTGAGCATCAACTAGAGATGTATAGAGCACTTTTTGAATACTCGCTGAATTATAAACAACCGGAATTAAATGGTGTCGCTGCCGGGATGTTTTCCCTAATCAAGCCGCAATTAGACGCCAATATTCGCAAATACAGGAACGGAAAAAAGAAGAAATCAACTCGATCAGATGCAATTCAAAAGCAAACCACAAGCAAAACAGAAGCAAAGGGTAAGCAAACCGCAAGCAAAACAGAAGCAAAACAGAAGCAAATTGTAAGCAAGACGAAAGCAAAGGATAAGCAAGACGAAAGCAAAGCGGAAGCTAATGTAAATGTAAATGTAAATGTAAATGAGAATGAGAATGAGAATGACGGAAAAGTCTCTCCCTCTCCCGATTTTTTGGAATTTAAAAAACAGGTAATAGAGAGTTTGCCGACTATAGGATTTCCGTACGTGTTTAAACCTTCACACAATGTACATTTTGAAGGCTTGTATGATCACCTGATAAAATACATTGAAATAGTGAAGGCAGATCCTACGCCAAGAGTAGCCCGAAAGCTCTTGATTACAATTTTTCAATCAACGGACAAATTTGATAAGGAAAACTTGTCTATCGCATATTGTGCAAATAATATAGAGAGACTATGTAACAAGTACTTGCATAAGCATGCAAAGAAAAGAAATCAAAAGCTGAGAGCACTTGATCCATGAAAAACTGATCTTAAGTTTTTAACTAAAAAATTCTAAATTTCGACATTATACACGTGCGCCTACAGTGTATTAAAAACATGTTCCTTAGATAGGATTTTACTACCCCCTAGGGTCTGTATAAGTTGAAGATTTAAAATTTTAAAGAGTCGCTTAAGAGCAATCAAACGAACCGGATTAAATTTTTTCTAAAACCGATTGAGTTTATTTATTTGAATAAATATTCGCTTAAATAATGTTATAGTTGTACCCTATGTTATACTCTCACACTAATTTTAGAGAGCAAAAAACACTATAACTTATTGATATTCATTGACTTAAGAAAAAGCCAAGCACAAACCTTGTGCCCCAGAAAGGAGTCGAACCTTCACGCCCATACGGACACATGGCCCTCAACCATGCCTGTCTACCAATTCCAGCACTGGGGCTAAACAGACGCTAAAGGTCGTAAATAATGTTTCATTAGCAAATATGATAGAGAAATGATTTTTGAGAAAAAAGTTCCGTTGATGATATTTTTAACAGAATTAGGTGACTAAAGCTTTGAAATGAGGTCTTAAATATGACTTTAACACCCTTGAAAGGGAGCTGGGGCATGGCTAATTACTGTGTTCCAGTTTCCTTTTGTCTTATAAATCTCTCATTTTCAACTGTTTATATTCTTTTGCAGAAACTAGGAAAATGAAGATTCCAATAAAAAATAAGCTTGGTATTTTATTGATAAAGGCAAAAATGATGAAGCCAATTGCAATAGCTCTACCTACTAGATAGGCTATAAAAGTTGCCTTTAGTTTAGTCAGCTTATAGCTTAATAGGGCTCTGAAAATTCTTCCTCCATCCATGGGATATGCTGGAATAAGATTGAATACAAAGAGAACAAGGTTCATCACCAAGATAAGATGAATGAAACCAATAGGATTAGTGAGAATAGTGAGGCTGTCTGTATCAGGGAGTACGATTCCTATTCCTAAGACATAAAGGAAAATTATGATGAGGAATGAGATAGCTAGGTTGACTAAAGGGCCAGCTATGGCTATCAGCAACTCACCAGTGGGATTACTCGGCATTCCTAATAAGCGGGCAATACCACCGATAGGAGATATGATTATATCCTGAGTATGAATATTATATCTTCTAGCCATCAAGGCATGTCCATATTCATGAAGGGTCACACAAAAGAATAAAGTGAGAATGTATAAGCTGAAAGCCGCAATCTCTATCACCGACATGTTATGTGCAAAGGCATAATATCCTATGAAGAGCAAAATGAACAAGAAGCTCCAATGAATGTAGATTGGGATCTTGAGAAATTCTCCTAGCTTGTATGCTTTCATGCAGTGTGGCTTAGATCAAACTTTTTGTAATGGAAGATCAAAAGTAAACCTGCCAAAAATAGTATTACGGAAGTAAAGAGGTAAGCATAAATAATATTGTCTTCAAGTTGGAAGAAGGCTAGGGAAAAAATAGCAAGGAGTACTATTCTAAATATAATATTGCTGAGAAAAAAGATACTTCCTGCTCGACCAAAAAACTGATTAGGGACATTTCTAAATAAATAAGTCACTCTAGCTATACGAGTACCCGCATTGGTAATGCCAAGGAAGAAAAGCATCAAGAAGAAAATGTAGATTGAATGAGAGGCAAATTGGACAAAGAAAATACCTGCAGTGCCCATAGTAAAGATAATGGTAATGAGCGGAATCGAGTACTTCGTAAATAAGTGCTTAAGAGTAAATCCTGTGAAAATAGCACCTAGTGCATAGGTCATTTTGGAATTAGCATAGACGTCGCCTGATTCATGCAAGTGATTATTTACATAAGAGACGCCTAAATAAAATGCTTCCATAAGCATCGCTAAGAATACAATATAACTGAGTACCCCATACCATAGTACAGGCTTATGACTCATGAGATAATTCCATCCGGTCTTTAGTCTTACTGACAGAGAACCTAGTTCTTTTTTTCTTACAGCTAGTGGCTTATATACAATGAGTGATATGATCAGCAGTGCTACAAAGTAGGTGATGCTATCTGCAAGAAATATTTCATGAATTTTCCAGGCAGAAATATTGAAACCAATATCAAAAGAAAAACCAAAAATTCTGAATATGCCTCCTTCTGTACCCTCCAAAAGTATAGTCGCGATAGCACCTGCAGTTACAGTAGTCATCTGCCCTATGATTTCCATCAAGGAGGTCATCTTAGAATAGTTTTCACGTTCTGTGATTTCTTGTATGAACGAATACAGAGTAGGGTAGTGAATATTGTAATTTAAAAAAGTAAATAGAAAGACAGCTGCAATCATAAATTGAGGCAGCTCTCCTAGGTAAAAACCATATGCTGTGATGCAGGCTAGTATGGAACCTCCAATAAGGGTAGCTCCCATAAAGACATGCTTTCGATCATACTTATCTATAAGTATTCCACTGTAAGGCACCCAAAAAAGAGATACAATATTCGTAATCAAATAGGCGACACCGAAATAAGCCAGTTGGTCTTTTTGGGCGAAGTACCAAGGTATAGCTATCATACTAATTCCCTGAGCCATACCAGAAATGGCATTAGCTATGAAGATGAGTACAATGGCTTTTTTATTCAATTATCTGATGGTGTAGTGCAGTAGTGTAAGACTTCCATCTTTGTAGTGAAGTACACATACTTTCGAAGAAACTGACTGTCTAGTAGTTTTAGAAATTTGCCGAGAGCTGGCAATCCTTCTTCATCAAAGATGCTCTTGGATGCAAAGATGAACTGAATTGCAAAGGTCAGGTCATCGTCTTCACTTTCTATAAGGAGTTGGTTAATCTGAGATGAGACGATTACTTTTCCATCCGTGCACTCAGGCAAGAATGTGTTCTTCATTGCTGATAACCATTCTGATTCTAGGTCTTGATGAATCTTGAGAGTGATATTATAGAGTAAAGGATTATTAGCGATTATTTTATTAGATGTCATCTCCTCTTAGTATTCTGAATCTCTTTCTGGCTTCAATGGCGAAGGTGGAATTAGAAAAATCAACAAATAACTTTTCGTATAGTTCTTTGGCTTGATCTAAATCTCCTAACTGGTTTTCGTATAGTTCTGCTAGCTTGAAAAGAGCATTGTCTGCTCTAATCTCTTCGGCAAAGTCTGTGTATACGGTTGTGTATAATTCTTTCGCCTTGTCATAATTTCTGATCTTAGTATGGAGGTCTGCTTTTTGGTAGAGGATGTCATCCTCTAGAGAATGCTTAGGAAAAATCGTCGTGATAGAATCTAGCTTACTAAAGGCCTCGTCAAATCTATTCTGTACTGTCAGCAATTGTGACTCTGCAAACATTTTTAAGGGCACATCAGTAGTATCCAGACCCATATTGTCCATGATGAATACCGACATATCGATGGCATCATTAGAGATCAATCTGGATGTAGCAGATTCAAGAATATCAAATTGCTCTTGTGCCCAAGCGAATTCTCCAGCATAGTACGCGAGCATGGCATTTTTGAATCTAGAAATTTCTCCAAGGTGTTCTTCTTTGAAATCTTTCTCCACCTGAGAGTAAAGTAGGGTAGACTCCCAGATATCTCCTTGCATAAGGTAGTAGTCTGCAAGTGAAATCTTACTGTTGGCTTTTACATATTTATTGATGCTGGAAAGAGCGACTAGTTCATCTAGGACACTTATGGCTTTGGGTAGGTCGTTCTTGTATACAGCTAGAAAATCTGCGTACTCTTTGATCATAGATTCTGTTCTAGAGTTTATACCCATCTCAGCTATAAAAGCTTCGTAGGCTAATTCCAAAGTGTCTAGATCTGCAGGCTGATAATCATAGTTTCTTGTAATCTTTTTTCTTTTGGTTTTTAGTAAGTTGGATTTAGCAGTGATGTAGTGGGGACTTGTTGATCCTTTCTTGTCTATGATATATTCAAAGGCCTTTATAGCTGTATCGTAGTCATTGGCACCTCTGGCAATATTTCCGAGGTTAATTACTCTAGTACCATCTTCTTCATTTCTTCTGTCGAGAGCCCTAGCCTGTCTCAGGGCTCCTGCATAATCTTCCTGCTCTATAAAAACCCACTCTAGTAATTCTGGGTAGGTCGCATTCTCATTATCGTTCTGTATGTTGGCGTAGAGTTGTTCCTTGAGTTCGTCTAGATCTTCATCAGCATTGAGGTATCTCTGGAAGATAGTTTTGTACCTCGCTAATTGGTTAGGATATAGAGCAGCTGCTTTGATATAGTACTCTATCATCTTTGGGGCATTGCCTTTTCTTTTGTAGAGGTCTGCGAGGTTATTGATAAAGATTTTGCTGTTGCCTGTTACTTTTTCTGCTTTCTCGTAAGTTTCTATGGCGAGATCATACTTAGTCAGTCGCGTAAATGAATTCCCAAGGTTATTAATGACAGAAATATCATTAGGCATTTCTTCTATCGCTTTCCTGTATTTTTCGTCAGCTTCTTCTGGGAGATATTGTCTCTCCATTAGATTTCCATAGGTCACATACAATTGCATGTGGTTAGGTCTCTTTTTTAATTCTTTCTTTATGATAGCTTCTGCTCCGCTATAGTCTTCCATAGCAAGCATTGATTGTATGTATTGCTCGAAGTAGTAGTGGCTATTTGGTTGCTTATCAAAAAGCTTTTTGTATACGGCTGCTGCTTTTTCATATTCTCCAGAGCTGTAATATTGTGCAGCAAGCTTTGTGTCCTGTGCTGATAGAGAGATACTAAGGCCGAATAGTAGGAAAGAGAGTAAGAAAGTCCTCATATATAATCCAGTTTCAAGAAAAATTCACATTATCCAGATGTAGAACGTCTAAAATGACAAATTGATTTCAAATAGGTCGCAATACAGGCGGTGAGAAGTGTAAAGATAGTCTTAAAAAAAGGAAAAGGCCACAGTCATAAACCATGGCCGTTCAGATTATTTTAAAAGCTAGTATTCTTTTCGGCATTACAAATATAAGCAGGGATGCTTAAATCAATATATTATAATGGGTTAATTAATACATATGGCTTTATCGAATAAGTAAGTCAAGGATATTGAAATTAGTTATTCTCTACCATAGACCTGTATTTGTTGTTGATATCAACGAATTTGGTCTTGAACTCCTGAATTTGACTCATGAGGTTGCCTTTGAGTATTTCATCCCCTTTTCTTAGGCTTTCTAGTTCATTATATTCTGATACAAGGGAAGCTTCTCTTTTCTTCAGGTCTGCTAGCTCATGATGTGTATCGTAATGTTTCTTTTCCCAATAGGCTACATCCTCTTCTAATTTCTTAGTCTTAGTGTTTAGTACCCTTAGTTCTCTTTCCATGACACGGATTTTATTGATTTTGGCAGCTTGCTCCGCGTATTTGCCTTTATAATCCTCTGCTATGGTAGTTGTTTTTTCTAGTTTATCAGTCGTGGACTTCAGTGTTCTCTCTAGGGATTGGCGTTCTGATCTCCATTCTTTACCATCTGCGACGTCTCTTTTGTATTTTTCTTTTAATTTATCTACTTCTCTTTGTAGTCTTTCTGCGGTGGTTACTGCTCTTTCTTTTTCAGTTTTCAGGGCATTATAGTTTTGAGTGGCAGCACTGAGTTGCTCTTCATGAGCTTGAGTAGCGGTTGTCATTTCTTTTTTCAGGTCCTGTAGTTCCTTAATGGATCCTTGATATTCTTGTTTCCAGGATTCTGATTTATGGCGGAACTGCTCAGCTGATTTATGTTCTTTATTCAGCTTTTTATTGAGGGCTTGGTTTTCCTTATTGAGTTCATCAAACTGGACTTTCCAGTCTTTTGATTTTCCTTTTAGGAAATTACTTAAGAGATAACCGAAAACAAAGAGTGCCAATCCAGAGAGAATCGCAAAGAGGTATGATATACTGAACATATTAAAGCTAGGATTTTATAAATAGTCTAATCAATAGGTGCACAAAGATAGCTTACGTAGTATTAGACTTCAAGTCGGTCTAAAGTAACAGGGTGGAATAGGTCTATAAGCGGTATTTAGTGACTAAATAGCTAGCTATACTTACTTGTTGCCTTTAGGAGTGCCCATAAAAAAGGCTCACTTTTCAGCGAGCCTTCGTTATTGTTTCTTGATAATCAGAAGATTATTGTAGTTTGAACTTAACAGGAAGTGTATATAGTACTTTCACTGCTCTACCTCTCTGCTTTCCTGGCGTCCATCTCTGTGGTAGGCTATTCATACCATTTACAACTTTAAGTGCTGCATCTCCTGTTCCTGCTCCTGGATCTCTTACTACTTTTACTTCTCCTACTCGCCCATCTTCCTGGACTACGAATTGTAATACTGCCATTCCTTCTACTCCATTTTCTCTTGCTATGGCAGGGTATTTCAAATTCTTGTAGATGTACTGAAGCATCTTTTCCTTAGCACATTTTTCTTTTTCCTTATCGTTACCTCCCATGTCTTCACAACCTGGGAATCTCGGCATTTGCTCCACTACTTTGAAGATTTCTGGCTCTTCTGGTGGTGGCGGCGGTGGCGGTGGTGGCGGTGGCGGTGCTTCCTCTTCTACGATTGGCTCTGCTTCTACGACATCTTCTTCTTCTACATCCATATCTTCGAATACAGGCTCATCTTCCTCTTCTATTTCTTCTTCTGGCACCTCTTCGATGATCGGAGGTGGTGGTGGAGGTGGCGGCGGAGGTGGCTCTGCGGTACGAGGCGGCTCTATTTCTATTTCTTCTTCTATGTCCAGAGCGCCGTCTGGAATGAAGACTTCCGCATCATAATTAGTCCAGCTAAAAGCGAATAAAGTCGCTGCAAGTGCTGAAGCTAGTCCAAATAGGAAAACAGGTTTTCCATATTTGAAGGCATTGACATCCGGGTACTTATTTCTAGCATCCAATGGAGAAGACCATTGGTGGTCTTGATACTTTTCAGTAAGATTTGAGTTAGCTCTAGACTTAAACAAATTCCTCATGACAAAGATAATCCCTATTGTCACTACTGCTAACAGCAAGATTAGTAACATCGAAGTAGTACCGGTAAAGGCTATATCACCCATAGGTTAAAAGTTTTCTTATGTTTTTTAAAAAGCAGAAGAATATTACTTGTACTTATTATGCACGTAAATTAACATTGTCCCTGCAAAAGCGCCAAATATATTAGCAAGAATATCTAAATAATCGAAGGTCCTACCTGTTTTTAGACAGTATTGCAGAATTTCCATCAAGAATCCATAAAGCGCTGAGATGGAGAAAATCTGGGCTAAAGCATTCCTCTTGAGTATCAGACTCAGTAGGACAGACATAATAAAGTACATCACAAAATGTCCGAGCTTGTCTTCATGCGGAATATACTTATATGTACTTGCCTCATAAACAGGTGCTAATGACAGGTATGTCACTAACAAGGTCCAGCTGATGAATGGAATCGTTGCTTTCAACTATCTATCCAGTTATATAGATAGATGCAAAATCTTCAATGAATGGTGCAAGGACTACGAAATGAGGGCTTCGTATCCTGCTTTATCCATAAGATCAGCGATTTGGCCTTCATCAGATATTTCTATTTTGATAATCCAGCCGTCGCCATAAGGGTCAGAGTTTACTAAATCTGGCTGATCCCCATTGTTTTCATCAAGTTTGCTATTGAATTCGACGATTTTGCCCGTGATAGGCATGAAAAGATCTGAAGTTGTTTTGACGGCTTCTATGGTTCCGAAAATTTCGTCTTTTTCTATCGTCTCATCTACGGTCTCTACTTCTACATAGACTATTTCTCCCAGTTCTGATTGGGCAAAGTCAGTGATACCTATATAGGCATGACCGTCTTCAATTCTCAGCCATTCGTGCTCTTTAGAGTACTTGAGTCCTTCTTTTACGTTCATTTTGGTTCTTACTTTTTCTTAGATCGAGATACTGATTTCTTTTTTGTAGCAGCCTTGGTAGCCTTTGAAGCAGTTTTTTTCTTTGCTGTGCTTGTAGTTCTTTTGGCTTTGGCTGTTGTCTTTTTTCTACTTGTGGTTGCTTTTTTTGGCTTTGCAGCAGACTTCTTAGTAGTCGTCTTTTTTGCTGTTGCTTTTCTAGCTGTGGTTTTTTTCTTGGCTGCGGTTTTCTTAGCAGGCTTTGCTTTGGCAGCAGTTTTAGTTGCTTTCTTTGCCTTAGCCTTTGGTTTTGCTTTAGAACTTGCAGCAGTTTTGCCTTTAGCCTGCGCCTTCAACCAATCAGAATTAACTGATTTAGGTCTTTCTAGTGGTAAGCCTAAAGCTCTAGACCAGCATGAATTAGCGAGTACTCCGAGTGCTCTTGAGACTCCAAATAGTACTGTGTAGAAAGTGTATTCCTTCAGTCCATAATGGACAAGTATCGCCCCTGAATGCGCATCTACATTTGGCCAAGGATTCTTTACTTTTCCTAGAGCACCTAAGATAGGAGGTACTACTCTGAATAGTTGCCATACGATCTTCACATAGTCATCATCCTTGATGTAATCTTCTGCAAATATTCTTTGTGCTGTAAATCTTGGATCTGGTTCTCTAAGTACTGCATGACCGTAGCCGGGTATTACTTTTCCAGCCTTGAGGGTGCTATTTATATATGCTTTGACCTGTGTATCAGTAGGTGTGGTCGTTTTGAGTTTTTTAGTCATCTCAAAAATCCACTTGATAACTTCCTGATTAGCAAGACCATGTAGAGGACCTGCTAGAGAAGCCATGGCTCCACCATAAGATAGATAGACGTCTGCAAGAGTAGAGTTTACAAGGTGTGCCGTATGCGCTGAGGCATTACCACCTTCATGGTCTGCATGTATCGTAAGATATAATCTCATAAGAGATTTGAAATCTTCATGCTCGTTTATACCCAGCATATGTGCAAAGTTACCTGCCCAATCTAGCTTTGGATCTGGTGCTATGTGTATGCCTTTATGATAGACTCTTCTGTATATAAATGCTGCGAGACGTGGTAATCTAGCGATAAGATTCATTGCATCCTCATAGGTTGCCTCCCAGTAGTCATTCTTATTCATACCCTCAGCATAACGCTTAGCAAAGACGCTACTGGTTTGCATAGAATTGATCCCTATGATGAATTGTGTCATAGGATGGGTAGATACTGGCAGGGCAGTAATGGCATCTAAAGTAATCTGTGGTAGACTAGATCTTTTAGCCCATTCCTTACTGAGCCACTTTGTTTCTTTGGCAGTTGGTACTTCATCCACTAACATTAACCAAAAGAGACCTTCTGGAAGAGGTTCTTTACAACCGCTCGTCTTAGGAAGGACTTTTTTTATGTCTGGAATAGATTTTCCACGAAAGGTTATTCCTTTGTTGGCGTCCAGCTCTGAAGTTTCCCAGAGCATACTTTTGATGCCTCTCATCCCACCGATGATCTGGGCAATATTCACTTTGTCTACTACTTTGGCACCGTGGTTTTTTCTTAGGTTTCTTACTTCGGGTTTTAGCTTAGAGGCTTTTGCGTGGAACTTCTTTTTTAGTATATCCATTTCTTGTTAGGGAGTTTATAATTTGCTATTTGTAATGTTTGATATGTGTATTAACATCAAGTTGGCAACTTGGTTTTAAGCACCTGATGCTCTCTTGGAATTGAAGTCGAAATTTACAACAAATATGGATATTTTTCTCAATGCTTCATTTTGGACTTTAGTTAGAGGCGGTTAAATAATTTCTACCTTGCAGGACTATGATATTGATAGGTGAGATACTTGTATCAGAAGAGGTCGTTAAGGAGCATTTTGCATGTAACCTAAATGCTTGTAAAGGGGCCTGCTGTATCGAGGGAGACTATGGTGCTCCACTGACAGAGGATGAGCTTCTAATTATGGAGAACATACTTGAAAAAGTATTGCCCTATCTAGATGACGCATCCAGAGCCCAGATAACAGACAATGGTTTTTATACTAAGAATAAGGATACTAATAATTATGAGACGGAGCTGATGCCTGATGGCGCTTGTGTCTTTATGGGCAGAGATGCATTAGGTATTACTTACTGCGGTATAGAAAAGGCACATGCAGACGGAGAGGTTACCTTCAAAAAACCGATCAGTTGTCATCTGTATCCAGTGAGAGTTTCCAAAAATGAGATGACTGGCTTCCAAGCCTTGAATTATGATGTGTGGGATATATGTAGTGCGGCATGCGATCGAGGACAAAAGGAGAAAATCAAGATCTACGAATTTGTAAAAGCTGCCTTAGTAAGAGAATATGGAGAAGCTTTCTATGAAGAACTGAAAGCTGCTGCTGAGGCGTACACTAAAAGAAAATCAGAGTAGACTACTAGTCATTTCTTTCGATCCATCCACTTTTGTTATCAGCTTGCTTTTTAGCTGGCTCTTTCATGCTTTCCTTCACTTCAGTTTCTATGCTGGCTTTGGCGTTATTGAATTCTTTGATACCTCTGCCTAGTCCTCGCATCAATTCAGGTAATTTTTTACCACCGAAAAGTAATAAGATCACAAAAGCGATAAGGATCATTTCCATTCCACCTGGAACACCAATTAAATATGTAGCAAGCATAGCTTCTTTTTTGAGGTAAAAGTAATATTAAATCATAGTCATTGATAGACTTAGGATAAATATAATAAAAGCCTATATGTTGATAATTCTGTAGTAAAATGTCACGTTTGACACTTTTAAGTGGTTGTAGTTAGTGTAAGAAGATCTCTATCTTAGGAATAAATATTACATCATGAAATCAACACCATTAGTACTTTGTATGATTTTATGCCTCTGCTCAAAATATGCTGAGGGGCAGTTTTCAGAAAATTTTGAGTTCCTTGAGCACAGACATGTTGAATGTCAACCAGGAGCGCTAAAAGTCCATAACAAGAATCAGATTTATTATGCCAGTCACAATGCTGCTAAGCCGATGACCTTAGTCAATAGGGTGACCAGTGATAAAGAATTTGAAGTCTTGCTTAAGTTTGAATTCACCACGGCACAGTCAAAATTGTTTGTAGAATCAGATAGCTCGTTCCAGATCGTCCTCTACAGTCTGTGGGAATATGACATTCCTGGTTCAGGCTTTTATGTAGTCAATGTCGATGGGTCAGAGATCTCTATAGATACTGTGAGTTATGAGAAGCTCGAAGAAAGGACTTCACTAAGGGTGACTAATATAGAGAAGGATCAGAATGGGGATTGGATCTTTTTTGATCAAGACAGTACTTATGTCTTTGATAAGAATGGAGTTAAAGATGCAGCGCCTAAGCAAAATACAAATTTCATACGCAGCTCCTTTAGAAACGCAGAAGGACAATTATTTATTAATTGGTATGACAACAATGAAAATGAGAACCTGCTACAAGAATATGTCAACGGGGAATTTGTAACTCGATATACTTTTCCTGGATCTGCAAAAGTTACTAACCTTCTTAATTATCAGGGAGGAAATTTATTCGCTCAGGATAATCAGATTCTACTTCTGTCGAGTGATTGTACCACACTTCAGTCTTCCTGGGAGCCCGATGAGATAAGTGGCGAAATACGAACGGCGAAGTTAGAGGGGAATCAAGTGAAACTCCTTACTAATGGTGATGAGCACTACTTTCTGTACACGTTAGATAATCAAGGTACATGGGTTCTAGAACATGAAGCAGTATTAGGCGAAGGAGAGGAGATGTATACTTTTGATAATTTGGGAGAGGATAAGTATCTATTGACGGGTACTTATAACATTGAGGACATCACTGATAATGTCTTTTTTAGAAATACCAATCTGGTCGATAATTCCAATGTCTTCTATCCCAAGATTTCTCTTCGGCTTGATGATGTGGAAGTGAGTAGATCATTAATAGACACTTTTGAGATTAGGTTCAACGGTGATACTGCTTTCTATCAAACCTACTCTTATGACTTCTCATTAGAAATGACAAATTTTAACTTTGAGGATTACCACGTTGCTAATGTGTTTTCTGAAGACTTTGTACCTGTAGGGTTTGCAGATTTCAAATTTTATCTGGGGATAGAGACAGATAGTTTTCCAGCTACATCTACTATAACTATTGATACTACTATTAGCAATAGATGGATTTCTTTTGATGAAGTGATTATGGCCGCTCCTGGGGCTAATTATATGTTCAATAATGACCCCAATAATGTTATAAGAGTCTCAGTACTAACGTATGTAGAAGATGTGAATGTTTCTGATCTCATATCCTTCTATCCTAATCCAGCTCTAAATACTATTAATATAGAAGTAGAAGAGGAGATAGAATATCTCTCCGTCTATACACTAGAAGGACAGCTAATGTATTATACGACTAAAGACCTTAAGACTATTGATGTATCTAATTATTCTGCAGGGTCATATCTATTATCATTAAGAAAGAAAGGACAGAAGGAATCTTTATTTACTAAGTTTATAAAGATCTAATAGTAAGAATCATATTCAGATGTTATATTAGACAGCTTTAGAGCTAAAGTTGAACTAATATGATCAGAGGTCTTTTAATACTATTGCTCCCGCTAAGTCTGCTTGGGCAAAAACAAGAAGGGTTTATTGATTTTACATGGGATGATGATACAGGTCAAGTCCTACTGCATGTACCCGCAGACAAACTAGGTGAAGAGTTTCTTTATGTTAGTAGCCTCTCAGCGGGGATTGGTTCTAATGATATAGGACTAGATCGAGGACAACTTGGTAATGAAAAAGTAGTCCACTTTTATCGTTCTGGCAAGACAGTATTGATGATTCAGAATAATCTGAAGTATAGGGCCATCAGTGATAATGCCAAAGAAAGAAATGCAGTAGATGAAGCCTTTGCTAAGTCTGTAATCTTTGGCTTTAAGATCGTAGGTCAAGATGCTAATTCATACCAGTTAGATGCCACACCTTTTCTGATTAGAGATGCACATGGTGTCAGCAAGACTCTGAAGGATAGAAAACAAGGTCATTATAAGTTGGACAAAACCAGAAGTGCTGTCTATAAGGAAGGGCTGTTTAATTTTCCAGATAACACTGAGCTGGAGGCACTCCTCACCTTTAGTGGTGAGGGCGAAGCAGATTTTATATCTAGTGTGACTCCTACACCTGAATTGGTGACGGTGAGACAACATCATTCTTTTGTAAGGTTGCCAGATGACAAGTATCAGCCCAGAAAATTTCACTCTGAATCAGGTTATATATTTAGAAGTTATTATGACTACGCGGCACCTATAGGTACGGATATGGAGCAGCGATTTATACTCAGACATAGATTGAATAAGAAGACACCGGGAGCTGATCTTAGTCCTGCAATAGAACCCATTATTTACTACATAGACAGCGGCTGCCCAGAACCCGTAAAGTCCGCACTGATAGAAGGCGGTAATTGGTGGAATCAAGCTTTTGAGGCGGCAGGGTACAAAGATGCCTTTGAAGTCCGAGAGTTGCCAGAGGGCGCTCATCCCTTAGACGTTAGGTATAACATGATCCAGTGGGTACATAGAAGTACAAGAGGGTGGTCCTATGGTGCTTCAGTGGCAGACCCACGTACTGGCGAAATTATAAAAGGGCATGTTAGTCTTGGTTCACTGAGAGTAAGACAGGACTATCTTATTGCTCAGGGTATAATTTCAGCCTTTGACGAAAGCAGTGAGGATCCTCGCATCTTGGAGATGGCTCTAGCAAGACTACGTCAGTTGTCTGCCCACGAGATAGGCCATACAATAGGACTGACCCATAATTTTGCGGCGAGCTATAATGATAGATCTTCTGTAATGGATTACCCGCATCCTTATGTCGTCCTTGATGAGGGTGATACAGATTTTTCTTCTGCCTATGATAATAAGATAGGAGAGTGGGATAAGCGAACCATTACTTACGGATATGGAAGTCCAGCGACTGGACAGAGTGAAGCGGATTATCTCAGATCCATCATAGAAAAGAATAGAAAAGATGGTCTGCTTTTCATAACGGATAAGGATGCTCGTCCTGCTGGAGGAAAGCATCCATATGCGCATCTGTGGGATAATGGGAATGACCCAGTAGGGGAGCTAGAAAGAATATGTACACTAAGAAAACATGTACTCTCTAAGCTTGGCGTTAATTCTATAAAAGAGGGAACACCATATTCCGAGATAGAAAAAGTATTGGTACCTGTCTATCTTATGCACCGCTACCAAGTAGATGGTGCTTCTAAAATAATAGGTGGTGTTGGATTTGATTATGGTGTTAAACCTACACCATTAAATTTTACTTGTGTAGATGTGAAAGAGCAAAAGAGGGCCCTTACTGCAATCTTATCTACACTGGACACCGAGTTTCTAAAATTATCCGATGAGTTAATAGAAAGTATCCCCCCACCTGCTTATGGATACCCTAAGAATAGAGAAAGCTTTAGAGGTCATACAGGAGCACTTTTTGATCCTTTGTCGGCGGCAGAGGCTGCAGCTGGATATACTCTGTCCTTCCTCCTTGATCCACAGCGACTGGCTAGATTAGATATGTATCAAGAGGGTGACTGGACGCTGAAGTCTTACATGGATCAGATTACATCGTACGTCCAGGGACAAACCCAAGATGCTCAATATCAAATGATGTTAGAAAAAGTATTGTTTATCACCATGCTTAAAATCAAAGCAGATGCCACTGCCAATAAGCAAGTGAAAGCTATGGTGATGGCTGGTTTAAATTCTTTCTTCAAAGTAGAAAAGAAGACGAACTATTCTGGAGAGCAACAAGCCCACAGAAGTTATCTGAGACATCTGCTTTCTGAATCAACAAGTAGGCCTGAGACCTTTGATTTGCCAGATCTAGCAAAAATGCCACCAGGGTCTCCAATTGGATGTCATTAATTCTAAAAGGATGAGATTTAAATCTCATCTTATAGAATCAAAAAGATATATTTATACCCTAACTCAAAACTATAATTGTGAACACAGAGAAAGTTATTTATTGGATATCGACCGCTGCTATGTGTGGCGTCTTTGCCTTTTCTGCAAGTATGTATTTTACCAAGACAGAAATGGTGAGAGGATTTTTTGAAAGTTTGGGCTATCCAACTTACTTGGTAATTCCTCTTGCGATACTTAAGGTATTAGGTATTATTGCAGTTTTAGTCAAGAGACCTCGCATGCTAACTGAATGGGCTTATGCTGGGTTCTTTCTAGATGCAGTATTGGCTTTTGTAGCACATCAAGTTGCCAGTGATGGCGGAGCATTATTTTCTATTATAGCTATAGTGTCCACAATAGTTTCTAGATACATGTACGGTAGATTATACCTGTAGAAATTTAGAATCTAGATGACTTGGTGGACAATCTTCTGCAGCTGAGGGATGACTTCGGCACGGAACCATGGATTCTTCTTCATCCAGATGTTGTTCCTTGGAGAAGGATGGGGCAAGACAAAAAACTGAGGGAGATAACTGTCATACTGTCTGACAGTCTCCGTTAGTGTTTTTTTCTTTTTGTCTTTCAGATAATATTCCTGAGCATATTTTCCTATGAGTAATGTCAGCTTGACTTCAGTAAGTTCTGCAAATACTCTAGAATGCCACTGAGGGGCACATTCCTTCCTAGGTGGTAGGTCTCCAGTTTTTCCTTTGCCAGGATAACAAAAACCCATTGGTAGAATTCCAAACTTCTTATTATCGTAAAATGTTTCTTGAGAAATATTCATCCAGGATCTGAGGTTTTCCCCACTTTTATCTGCCCAGGGAACTCCTGAGTTGTAGACTACAGAACCAGGAGCTTGGCCGATTATAAGTATTTTACTTTGTTCCGTGACAGATAGTACTGGTCTTGGACTCACAGACATCTGTTGGGCACACAGCTGACATTTCTTGATTTCTTTAATGAGATTTTTCACGAGGTTTTTTATTGTCAAAGTATGAATTCATCAACCAAAGGGCAGCTGCAGATATCATAGAGAGGCTGGCAGTCAGATACCAATAGTTTTCAAAGCCAATGAGTTCTACTACAGGCAGTCCAGAAATAGGGGCCAATAAGAAAGCCATCGCAAACATCATAGATACCACTCCCATATATTTCCCTTGGTTATGTTCTTCGGATCTCATCATTGCGACGGAAGGTATCAAAGGAAAATTAATAACTTCTCCCAAAGCGACTAAAAGACTATAGGTGACAATAGCCATCAAGGGGTTGCTAAAGATACTCAATGAAGCATAGGCTATTCCAATTAGAATTGCTCCAGCAATCATTGGCTTGAAGATTTTCCTTTTCTTTTCTATTAAATAGACTAATGGCATTTCTAATAAGAAGACCAAGAGACCATTAGCTGTAAAGAAAGCACCGATTAACAACTCGTCCATTTTCATTTCTTCCTTGAAGTAGACGGGTACAGAAAATAGAATTTGGAAAAAAGCAACCATGTTTATCAAGTTGAAAAACAAAAATGCCAGAAGGATTTTATCAGAATATGGAGATTTGACTTTAGGGGCATTCTTTTCTCTATCTACAAACTTTTTGTTTTTATGGCGGAGCACAATGAATAAAGTCGCTAATGCGCAATAACATGTAATACCATCTACTATGAATAGCCATTTGTAACCAACTTTATAGGCTAGGAATCCTCCTATCGCTGGACCTATGGCTACCCCTAGGTTAATCGCCATTCTAAGTAGTGAGAATCCTCTAGTTTGATTTTCTTTTTCTCCCCACATACTTACTGCGCTAAAGGCTGCAGGACTAAACATGCTGCTACTTATTCCAGTCACTATCATCCATAAGCTTAGAGGTAGAAAGCTATTGAATAATAGTATCATTAGGAATGAAGTACCCATGGAGCCTAGACTGAGTGCCATCACCTTGAAATTTCCAATCCTGTCAGTAAGGTATCCACCAACGTTAGAACCAATAAGTGCTCCTAAGCCAAAACAGAATAAAACTATACCAGACTCTGTCTTTGTAAATCCTAACTGTGAAGTCAGGTAGACAGACATAAACGGAATGACCATCTCACCACATCTATTGACAAGATAGATAAGAGCTATGTACCATACATCTGTACTGAGCCCCGAAAAAGAATCTTTATATAGTTTTATCAAGTTCATAAAAGTCCACCTTAGGTGGGAGTATAAAAAGGTATAAGAGTTAAGTCGATCACTTTTATTTCAGTTGTTTAAATCCAATTTCATTAAAGATTTAAAGAAAAAAAGCCTTGTCAGAAACTCTGACAAGGCTCTATATTTTAGTAGAAATGACAGATCTATCAGAATTGCGTAAGCAGTGCTGAATATGAATTTGTATTTCTAAATATTCTCATTATTAAATTTATTTAATCAAAGATATAGATTAATTCAATAATTGTAAATTTCTCTTTCATTATATATTGACCGCTAACTGAGCTCTAGCTACCGCTCTCTGATTGAAATCAAGTTGTAGATTTGATGATAACTCCACGTAACATCTTTGTGAGAAAATTTTCTTTAGGCCTAGACCTAATTCAAGTCCGTAGGAATTAAAATAGGAGAGAGTATGAAAACGATTATACATACCTGCAAGGAATGAGAACTGACTGCTTATGTTGGGATAGTACACTGCCTCTAGACTTAGATTCTCAGATATGCCATACCCTCGATCGTAGTTCTCTAGCCAAGTTGTAGAGATGGATGCAATTTTATTAAGTTGGAATTTTCTATTGATATAGTCGTGTTCTCTATAAGCTAAGGAGAGTCCAACTTGACCAAATATCCTCCAGAGATCAAAAAAATCATCTCCTGGAAAATGCCTATATATAGTAGAGGCATGTACGCCAAAATTAATAGTACGTCCTGCTAGACGGTCTAGACTAGGATAATATTTGTAGATAGATTTTACAAGACTTCTATTTACAGCATCACTTAGATGATCATTGGTTATATAGTTGTCACCCAGGTATTCAGTGAGTAGTGCTAGTTCTTTGGCAATAGATCCTAAGTTGAGAAATTTTCTTTTGTTTTTCATAGCTCTGATCAACTGACTGGTCTGAATGACTTGTTCTTCATCTAGTGAAATATTAGACATGGCAAGAGTCGCCATTAAAGATTCACTTAAGAATTTTTCATTGACTCTATCTATTCTTCCTTTGCCCCCACTCAATTTTACAAAAGGTGAGAACTGAGTTCTTTCATTCAAAAAGGGATCAGTTAAAGTTGCACGGGCTTCGTACTCTATAAAATAAAATTTTCTAAAAAATATCTTCTGCTTATAGGCCGCACTAAGGGATAGAAGGAGTGGTGAGAAATCTCCGCTTCGAGCAAAGAATAATTTTGAAGTACTAAAGTCTAAGGTTAGTAGACGCTGCTTTTTTTCATCTGACAGATATTTTTCAAATCCGATTCTAGTTGATGCTCCAAGTTGACCATTGTACTGAGTGGCTAAGCTGCTAAATTCTGTACTTAGAAGAAAGCGATTTTCTCTTTGCTGACTATAAGGATATGGATCTGTTAGACTTTGGCTCTGAGCTTGGAAATATAGGAGGAACGTAAAGCTCATTAAGCTAAGGACCCTAATTATTATCGGGTAGTGTTGCATGTACTGTAAAGAAGTGGTTCCTAATAAGAACAGAATATTTAACTATATATTTTGCATGTTTAATAAACTGTAGTATTAATTTTTGTTATTGCTTGTAACAAGAAAAATAGAGGCAAATTATGTTAGATTTCAACGACCATTTCTATTTCAGCACATATTCCACCTGGTAAGGCATTCATACCGACTGCTGCTCTGGCATGTTTTCCTTTTTGTCCAAATACTTTGACCATGGTGTCAGAGAAGCCATTGATTACTTGTGACTGTTGAGTGAAGTCGTCTGTGCATCTTACCATGCCTTTGACTTTTACGATGCGCTTTACTTTATTGAGGTCACCTAGGTGGTCTTTTAGGACCGCTAACTGGGCCACGGCAATTCTATGTGCTGCATGATAGCCAGCAGCTACATCCATATCTTCACCAAGTCTGCCCATAATGTTAGCTCCACTTTCATCTTTGGGACCTTTGCCAGCTAGAAATAATAAATTACCTGATTGTACTACATGCACATAATTGGCCACTGGGCTTTTAACTGGAGGCAGTTGGATACCTAGACTATCGAGTCGGCTTTCAATATCATAGGAATATGAATCTTTTGGAGATTGAGAATCAGTTTTACATGAAAGAAAGCCTAGGAGTAATAACAATAAATGAATAGGAAATTTCATGCTGATTTTATTTAGAATTGGGATCTTCTTTGATTTTATAAGTGAGAATGATACTTGCTGTAATAAGTGTAATGATATTAGCGATGATGATAGGCCAATCCATTCTGAGTAGTCCGTAGATGAGCCATAAGGCAATACCAATCACGAAAAGTATATACATAGGTAAAGAGATGCTTTTGGTATCCTTTGTATTTATGATTTGGATTAATTGTGGAATGAAAGATATAGTAGTTAGTGCTGCTGCCACATAGCCAATCAGTGTTATCATACGTTAGTTTCTATATTGCTTTTGAAGACCATTCAGAAAATTTCTTAGAAACTGATCCTTGCAGGGACGATATTGTTTTTGGCTGGGCTTTCTAAAGAAAGCACTTAGTTCATGTTCGCTTATGTAGATATCTACTAGATCATAGAGTTTCAGTATATCATGATCTTTGAGATTAAGTGCTATTCTTAGTTTTCTGAATACAATATTATTAGTCAGAAATTTCTCTGGGGTCATAGTTACCCCTTCCTTCTTGCCACGTTTGTCTATAATCAAGCCATTGAGAAAGGTGGCAAATTGTTCATCTGTGAGAGCCTTGTACTCTTCATCTTTTTCATTCTTGAGCCAATCGCTGACTTGGGCTCTGGTTACGTCCAGTCCATTTAGTTTGAAGAGTTCAATCATTTTATCATCACCAAAATCGAAAGTGTATCGAAGTCTTCTGAGTATGTCATTATTATCCATCGGATATGAAGGTAAGAAGTTTTTAAAAAGAAAAGACCCACCAGAGATTCCAGTGGGTCTAATTTTAATTGTTCTTGCTGCGAGCTTACTTTTTGCTCTCTAGATTGTATCGGAAACCTACATAGATATTACGTCCAAAGAGTGGAGCCCAGACGATGGAGGCATCAAAAAATTCTCCAAAGGCATCTTCAGCGGCTATAATAGCATCTGTCTGCTGAAAGTTGAATATATTTTCTGATCCTAGATATATGTCATATTTGCTACCCCATCTCTTACTGATCTGCCCATTGGCTAGAAAATAGGAAGGAGAGTATTCAGGTCTCTGATATTCTACTGGATTTTCATCAGTACTATAAAGTCTTTGTGCTCCTCTCCAGTTTAGAGTTAAATCAAAATGCCAATCACTCTTTGTTTTATAAGCGGCATTGATAAAAGCTCTATGTCTAGAGACCATTGGTTTCTGGAGCAGTTCTGCTTCATTAGTAAAGCCATTATAGGTTGTCTGCACATCAAAGAGTCGATAAGCCATTCTGACATTCAAATCTGTCAGCAATTCAAAATCTACTTTGAATTGTATGCTATTAGCATAGGATTGCCCTTGAAGATTATAGAAACTGACTTTTCTAGGATTTTCAAAATCTGCAACGATCTGATTCTCAAAAACCGTTCTGTAGGCATCTAGGGCCACGACGACTTCTCTATCAGAAATTCGGAACCCTTGGGTATAATTAATCCCATAGTTCCAAGCGACTTCTGCTTCCAGACCATAGGGGATGTCATCACTCGCCGAGCTAATAATATCTACAGTCCTCTGACTAGCAAAGACATTCATATTCTCTGCAAAAATATTTGCTGTACGCAAGCCTCTACCTCCAGTAAATCTTATGATAGATTCATCGCTGAGATTATACTTAGCATGAAGCCTAGGCGTAAAAAACGTCCCATATAAATTATGATTATCTACTCTCAGACCTGGAATGATAGCCCATTTTTCTCCTTTCTTGATAGTGTATTCTGCATAAGCGCCAGGCGTAGATTCAGTCCTATCAAAAAATCCAACCTTATCCACTAATTCCTCTAGCTGATCTCTCTGGTAAGTAAGACCAGTCCTGAGGATATGACCATTCTTAAAAATATTCTGAAAGATCAGGTTAGAGTATAGAGTTGTTTCATCAGCATTGTATCTCTCAAAGCCGAAAGAGGCATCTTGGTCATGAAATGAAGCGCCTAGTTGAAGGCCTATACTCCGCTCAGGATTGTTAGGGAATACATATCCCGTTTTGCTCCAGAGGTCTACACGTTGAGTTTTGGAGGACATCCTCCAGTGGTTTTCGTGATCCTGTGATTCACCAGAGAAGTGATCATGGTAGCCCCCTCTGTGACTGAGCTTAGAAAACTTGACCCCAAGCTGTCCCTCCAGATTTTTCTTTCTTTTGAATTTCCATCTGTTAGCGACTACGAAGTCTCTTTCTAATGGCATGTCTGTAAATCCATCTTCATTTCTGTCATGCACATTCTGATTATTCTTGCCATGGAATAAGAGACCTGTAGAAATATACTTCGTAAGATCTTGGCGGAAGTTGGTGTTTAATTCTAGTCTGCCTCCATTGTTTGCAAAACCATTGACATGAAGGATTTCTCCTTTTTCAGGTTTTTTCAGTTCTACATTAATCTGTCCTGTAATACTTTCATAGCCGTTTACTACTGAGCCAGTACCCTTTATAAGCTGTATGCTTTCTATCCAGGGACCTGGGGTAGTATTGAGTCCATAGATGTTGTTCATGTTTCTGACATCGGGTAGTAGTTCACGTGTGATCTGTACATATGGGCCTGCTAGCCCAAGCATCTGAATCTGCTTAGTACCGGTAATGGCATCATTAAATGATACATCTACAGAAGGATTGGTTTCGAAGCTTTCTGATAGATTACAACAAGCTGCTTTGCAGAGTTCTTCTCTTGTAATACTTTCTACATTTATAGTATTAACAAAAGAAACTTCAGTCGTTTTCTTTCTATAGCTAATCTCTACCACTTCTAGCTGATGACCATCTGCCATAGTGACCTCTATATAACTATCTTCGAGAGCTATGCGCTGATCTTCATAGCCGATATAACTTACAATTATTGATTCATATTCTTCCTCGTTATCTAGAGTAAAGTATCCTTCTAGATCAGTGGTGGTCCCTTCGTCAGCTCCTTCAAAAACTATATTGGCTCCGATGAGTGGCACTTTTTTACCATTCTCCATGGCATAGATGTAGCCCTCTGCTGAGCCGACTGTGGCTCCTTTCTTGTCTTCTTCTCGCGGATCAACTTCTTCATGTTCCGTGATTATGGATGGATCTCTATATTTACAACAACCATGAAGTGCATTATAGACTTCATCTGTCGCTTGGAAATCTCCATTATCATGTCCTGCTAATGCGAGCTGATATTTGATGAAGGACACTGAGGTCTTGGTTTCGTCGACATCGACGGTCAGTACCTTGGAGTCTACGTCCCAGGAAGCCTTGTCGGCTTTTCCTTTGCTGAGGGCATTGTCTTCTATTCTTACCTTACACATACCACACATGCCTTCCACCCGAAATTTATACTCAAGGGCATCCTGAGCTTGACTGCTCGTGAGCAGAACTAGTAGGAAGAATCCTACCATTATATTTTTCATTATTAATTTTTTAAATTCTAAAAGATGATTTTGAAAACTATCTTTTAGCTCAGGCGTGGGGGTTGCCAGATGGCTTCGTTGAAGTTGTGGAAATAACTGAAGCTGTACCTTGTTTCTGTGTGAGCAATTGGAGTAAGCTGTGCAGGAACTAGCACTTTGATTTTGTTGAATGTGAAGATGTGACCACAACAAAGACAATCACATACTGTGTCACAGCATCCTTTAGTGTCTTCTTTTTTTTGAGAGCAATCTTTTTCTACCGATTCAATAGAAGTATCACAGCAAGATCTCTTCGAGAGTAAATCCAAAGGAATGGATAAGCCCATTGTGCTCTTGCAGATAAGTAGGAGTAATATGGATACTTTTAAAATCCTCACAAAACAAAGTTATAAAGATTAATTTATTTACTCAAGGTATATATTTGCAGACTCTTTAGCCTTATCTAGATAGTATATATGCCCTTATTTCTTAGATATATCAGTGTTATAGCCATACTTATGATGGCAGAACCGAGCTATGCCCAGCAGGTATCTAAGGAAAAGGCTCTCAATACCTATATAGAGTTTCTCAACGAAAGTGTCCATGGCCTCACAGTAGCCCACATACTATTTGTCAATTATAACAAGGATCTCAACAAATATGTAGACCTCGATAGTCATAAGATCAATGCATTCATGACTAATCAGGAGGTGGGTTCTTCTATATTCGATAATCCTGATATAAGTACAAGCGATAATAATACCTCTGCCTTACAGCTAAGTAAGATAACAGAACAAAGAAGTCAAGTGCTCAATAGTGGTGAAGCTAGTAGATATAATAAGCTAGTTTTCGATATAGTCCAGGTGCTCAATAACATCAACAGCTTACGATTCAAAATAGAGACCTTTATTGCTTCTTCTGATCTCAATGAAAAAGAGAATATCTATAAGTCTTATGAGATGCTAGAGCAGGCCGTTAGTTATTTTAAGTCTTACACAGCTAAGCATGATCAATTGGTACAAGGCTTGCGCAAGAATTATAATAATGGCAGCGATCCTGTGGGTAAGCACTTTGATGAGGTCTATGACGGAATGTCTGCTTTGATAGCTGATCTCAAAAAAGACAATAACTCTCGACTGGATGGATATGTAGGCAGCATTGTTTCAGGCTTTGATCAGCTGACCAATGTAGATGTCTCACTAAATGGTAAACAGAAGAAGTTGTTGTCTGAGATTATAGATCAAGGAAAGTTAATGGCGCTTTTCACTACACAACAAATCAATTCTCCCAATATTCCAGATAGTTATTTTCTGTATGGGCCATACTATTACTTACATAATCACGTCTTACTGAGCTACATTAATAGTATCAGTCCTGGGTTCATATCTAAGATGAATAACTTTATGTCTTCTCAGGATAAGCCATATATGGCCTATGATGATAAGCCTATAATATTTAAAGTGACCTACCCCGAAAAAATGCAAGAGATAGAAAGTATAGCTACAAAAAATGCAGAGCCTCTTCCTCTAGAACTTCCTGTAAAAGTCAAAATGGAAATCGATGACAGCTATGCAGAGGTAACCCCTGAGGTAGAGATTCCGAAAGAACCTCAGCAAGATTATGTAGAACTCGAATTTTTTGACCCAGACTTATTGGATCGTGATTCTATTTCTGTTAGCTGGAATGATGAGTGGATTCTAACCGATCATAAATTAGAATCGACGTCTGAAAAAATCAGATTTGATATAGATCCTCAAAAAGGGAATTCCATTTTTATACTCGCAAAGAATACGGGCATTATATCGCCTAACACCGTAGGCTTCAAGTATCGCTTTAACGGTAAAGGGAAAAAAACCTATATCAAGAAATACCTAGAACCTAATCAAGGTTACGAGCTGATTCTAACTATAGATGGGCTGGGAGGCTTCTCTGATAAGTAAGTTTAGAAAACCTTTTATCGGCAATCTGTACGACTAGTATTTTTGTCTGATTATTTAGGTTAAGAACAGGACCTTCCTTCAAATTTGTGATCTCCCTATCACATGAGTTTTATTTAGCCTGTTTTTTTATGAACTCTAAAGTCTGTGTTAGACTTTGAAGAATTTTTACTTTTTCAGGCCACTGTATTTTTGGATTTAAGGTTTGATATCCCGTGAGTAACATTTGTGTAGAGCCTAAATGTTCATTTATCTGATCGATATAACTCTGCATAGGCAGGTTAAATATCTCTTCATTAAGTATGGTAAAGAGAAAGTCCGGCTTACAAGTATCTAGGGCAAAGGTGAGATCAGAGAGATTGATATCGCAGCCTAAGTTGATGACTTTACAAGAGCTGGCCTTAAGCATATAATGCAGGTAGAGCAGACTGAGTTCCTGTTTTTCAGATGGTGGGAGATATATTATATAAGAGGGCTTGGCGGTACGTTTAGCCTGAATTGCCTCTGTTGCGGTCAGTATCTTAGACTTGATCACTTGTGCAACGAAAGATTCATGGACATGGAGGAACGAGCCTGTCATCCATGCTACACTTAGTTTATCTAGTAGCGGGTATATAAGCTCGTTCATTGTTTCTTCCAGGCCTTTCTGCTGGATGTGCTGATCGAGGACTTTATTGAAGTTGTAGCTGTCTAGTTCTAAAATGAAAAGAAGTAAAGCATCTAGCTGATCTTCAAAAGAAAGATTCAGCTTAGAGTAGTGCGACACTTTATCTTTGATAGTATCCTGACACATCTCTCCTATCTTGGATATTTTATAGCCTTTTTTATAGAGGAAGCAGACATTGAGTAGTTTTCTGAGATCATCATCAGTGTAGTATCTGATATTAGTTTTGGTCCGTTTGGGTTCCATGAGCTTGTATCTCTTCTCCCATATACGAATGGTATGGGCTTTGACACCAGAGAGGCTTTCGAGATCTTTGATGGAGTATACTACCATGTTTAGTGCGGCGAGTGCAGTTTCCTTATAGTGGGTTAAAGGTGTTAACAAATTTAAGTAAGGGGCAAAATACAAACTTTTATGAGCAAGAATTGTTCAAATTTTAATACGAAGGTGTTGCCTTCAAGACTGCAAGCCACTGATAGATATTATATCTTCGAGCTATGAGAATAGGAATAGTTTGTTATCCAACGTATGGTGGTAGTGGCGTTTTAGCAACAGAGCTTGGTATAGGCCTAGCAAAAAAAGGTCATGAGGTTCATTTTATATCGTATAAAAGACCAGCTAGATTGACTAGCTATATAAAGAATGTGTTTCTACATGAGGTAGGGTCTTATGAATATCCACTTTTTGAACATCCACCCTATGATAGCTTGTTGGCCAGTAAGATTGTAGATGTCACGAAGCATGCTCAGCTGGATGTCTTGCATGTTCACTATGCTATTCCTCATGCCACGGTAGCTTTTCTGGCTACCCAGATTTTGCAAGCGCAGAATATCCGTCTGCCTTTCGTGACGACCTTACATGGTACAGATATTACTCTGGTTGGCTTAGATAAGTCCCTGTCTTCTGTCGTAGAATTCAGTATCAATAAATCTGATAAGGTGACGGTCGTTTCAGATTCTCTGAAGATGCAGACCCTTAGTCAGTTTAAGATAGAGAAGAAGATAAATGTCATCTATAATTTTATCAATCTCCAACGCTTCGATAGAAAGCCAAATCCAGAAAACAAAGCCGCCTTTGCCCCTAATGGAGAGAAGATAATTATGCATATTTCTAATTTCCGACCTGTAAAGAGGGTAGATGATGCAGTTAGAGCCTTTGCAGAAATACGAAAGAAAGTCCCGGCTAAGCTACTTCTTATTGGAGATGGCCCTGAGAGAATAAAAGTAGAGGCTATGTGCAGAGAGCTGGGGACTTGTAGTGATATTCATTTTCTAGGAAAGCAAGATGCAGTAGAAGATCTGCTATCTATTGCGGATCTCTTTTTGCTGCCCTCAGCCAAGGAAAGTTTCGGTCTCGCAGCTCTAGAGGCGATGGCCTGTGGTGTCCCTGTAGTTTCTTCTAATGCAGGCGGACTACCAGAAGTAAATATAGATGGTGAGACAGGGTTCCTTTGTGATATCAGTGACTGGGAAGCTATGGCTACCAAGGCTTTGTTGCTACTAGAAGATGAAGATTTACTAGCCAGTTTCAGATCTAATGCTAGAAATAAGGCCTTGGAATTCTCCAGAGATAATATCGTTCCGCAGTATGAGCAGGTCTATCAGCAATGCGTAGAAAAGGTCGTTGCAAAAGTTTAATGAGTTGTATATTAGGATAGAACTTCCATGAAAAATATTCTTTTAGCAGCACTTCTCTTTACATGCAGCTTTGCAAGCGGTCAGTTAGAGATCAGACTTAATTCTAACTCTGGGTATACTTCTGAGAATATAATAAAGATCGAATTTTCTATAACTAATCATTTTGCTGTAGATACTTCTTTTCACTGGACTTTTGAAACTTTACCAGAGCAGCCTACACAATGGAGAGTTGGATATATTTATGACGTCATCCTTTGTTATGCGGAGGGTTTTAGAAATAGTATTTGCGAAGATGATTATTCAAACAGCCTCCAATCCGATTCTACTATCACCTATTCTCAGTTGGGCATTTATACTGAAGATGATTTCGTTGAAGGATGCGTGACTTTACACTTACTGAGTGACTGTGTGGAGGAGCCTCATGATACCTTAGTCAGCTATAATTTCAAATTCGATAAAGACTGGCCTACTCGTATAGAGGAACTAACAGACCTTCCAAAGGTTGAGCTTTATCCTAATCCTTCTCAGCATCAGTTCTTTCTAACCAATGATGGTCAGGTCAGTAGCTTTTTGATCTATACTATAGATGGCGACTTGGTGGAGGAGAGAAGGCATATCTTAGGAAGTGCGCATGATATTTCAGCTTTGGCTAGTGGTCCCTATTTTATAGTGTTGCGAAATATGGGAGGGGAGGCGATCTCGACTTTAAGGTTTTTGAAAGTAGAGTAGGGTTTGTGTCTGGACTAAGTTTTTTGCGATTTTAGATAGAAGGATTTAGAAGGTAGTAGTAAAAAAAGAGGCTGCCTCTGTGAGACAACCTCTTCATTTCTTCTTACCGTCAGAAAAGCTCCTAGTAACTGCAATCTAAAGCAGGACTGTGAGCACTATACGACAATATATTACTTACAGTCTCATCTTTAGGATAAAAAAGTACTTTAGGTAGCTTCTTGTAGCCAGCTTTTAATCTTAAGTATACATCTCTGACATCTTTATCATTCTCTATAGAATGCTCTATTTCAAGAGTTTGTGTGAGAGAAGTTTCGCGGTATAAATATTTTAAAACGAGGTTTGTAGTGTAGTTTTGCTCCATGTATTCGGATTGGTGAAATAACAATTTACTCGCCCATATAACATATATCGGGGAGCACTTATTGTATCACTCTTGCTTACTATCAGCTAATTGGGATAGAATATTGAGGAATTTTGGCTTCAAAGGCCTTAATAAGCTGTTTCATCACTGCAGAACCGTGGTAATTTTCGATTTTTCTTTCGTCTATAGCCATAATTGGGGTCAGTTCTCCCATAGTTCCAGTACAAAAGACCTCATCAGCACTATATAGTTCAGTCAGAGAAAGATCCTTTTCGTAGACTTCTATGCCTTCTTCCTTTGCTATTTCTATGATCAATCCTCTAGTGATACCATGCAAGCAAGCATTGGCAAAAGGGGTATAGAGGATATTTTTCTTGACTATAAAGATATTGGTCCCGTTCAGCTCTGCAGCAAAACCATAGGCATCTAACATCAGTGCCGCATCTGCACCCGCCACATTGGATTCGATTTTTGCGAGGATATTATTGATAAGATTATTGTGGTGGATCTTAGAATCAAGATGATTCGGAGAATTCCTTCTTATAGAAGAAGTGATGATTTTGATACCATTTTCATTGTCATACACAGGAGGCTTGTGTTCTGGAACGATGATCAAAGTACAACCCATATCATTGAGTCGAGGATCCATTCCAGAAGTCCTCTTTTCTCCTCTCGTCAAAGTCAGACGGATATGAACACCGTCATCCATCTTATTGGCCTTTAGTGTCTCGAAGACCGCCTGAGAAATTTCTTTCCTAGTCGGGACATTCTGGAAGTGCATGGCCTTAGCCGAAGCCATCAATCTTTCTAGATGTCTATCAAAAGCAAAGATCCCACCTCTGTAAACTCTTAAGCCTTCCCAGACCGCATCTCCTCCCTGGACGACACTATCGAAGACAGACACCTTGGCTTCTGATCTGTGGTAAAGTCCATCTTTGACATAGATGAGGAGGTCTTTATTGAGGGGGTTGAATTTTTGTAACATGGTTTATTAGTTTCTAATATCAATGATACCGTATTATTTAACAACAGTAGAATTTTAAACAAGTATTATAAGATCAATTAAATGATACTAAAAGAACTAAGTCGAATCTAGAGAGTTATTATAATGATGTTAAATTACCAATTATTGTAATAATGAATGCATATTAACCTTATAGGTCTTATATTCGGAGTATAGAATCAAAAGTTTGATCTTATATGGCCATAAAGTTTTCAAAACAACAAGTTTATGATAGAATCAGGTTTGAAAATCCTTGGTGGGCTAAGGGTAGTATAGCTGCCTTTTATGTAGATCTGAAGAAGAGAAAGTACTTCAAACTGCTTTTTCCCCATATCATAGAAAAGACCGTAAAGAGAGCACTGGTTTTGATGGGACCTCGTAGGGTAGGGAAGACCGTCTTGCTTTATCAGTCTATCCAGCAGCTTATAGATCTGGGGGTAGCACCTCGGAACATTAATTATTTCTCTATAGAGACGCCATTATTTAATGGTATTTCGCTGGAGGAGTTGGTCACTATAGTACTTCAGCTCAATAAGCTTACGACAGATGATGAAGTGTATTTTTTCTTTGATGAGATTCAGTATCTAAAAGATTGGGAGCGCCATCTAAAATCTCTAGTGGACTCCTACCATAACTTTAAGTTTATTGTATCTGGCTCAGCAGCTGCTGCGCTGAGGTTAATGAGTCAGGAATCTGGGGCTGGACGATTTACCGAATTTGCTTTGCCTCCTCTAACCTTTCATGAGTACCTTTTTTTGACGGGTTATGAAGATCTTATAGATGTAGATAAGGATTTATCTGAGGAAGAGTTAGCGACTTTGGACATGAAGACTATCAATGAGAAATTTGTTGAGTATATCAATTATGGAGGGTATCCAGAACTGTCCTTATCTACTACGATGCAAGAAGATCCTGGTAGATATGTCCGCAGTGATATCATAGATAAAGTTTTGCTGAGAGACTTACCTAGTCTATATGGTATCAGTGATATACAAGAATTAAATTCTCTATTCACGTATCTAGCCTACCATACAGGCAATGAACTGTCTCTGGATGCTCTGGCTAGTAACTCAGGCGTCGCTAAGAATACGATAAAGAAATATCTTACCTATCTGGAGGCTGCTTTCCTGATTAAAATCATCTACAGAGTAGACTATAATGCCAAGAAATTCAAGCGGGCAAATTTTTATAAAATCTATCTTACTAATTGTGCCATTCGTAGTGCTCTGTTTTCACCTCTTGAATCTTCGGATGCTTACATGGGAAGCATGGTAGAGACAGCAATATTTGCACAGTGGCAACATAATCAGAACAAGCCGCTCTATTATGGTAGATGGAAAAGTGGTGAGGTAGATATGGTATCTCTGTCGCATTTTACGCATAACAAACCTGAGTGGTGTATAGAATTAAAATGGAGTAACAGATATGTAGCTAAGCCCAATGAGCTAAAAAGTTTACTTTCTTTCTGTAAAAAGAACAACCTGCGATCGACTACCGTCACAACTCTTGATGTATTTAAAACAATAGAAGTAGACGGTATAGAAATAAGATTTGTGCCAGCCAGTTACTATTGCTATACGGTAGGGAAGAACATTATAGAGCAGGGTTCTTGAGGCTATCTGCTACGTGATACCTCGGATAAAACTCAAGCATTTATTGAATACTTCACCAACTTATCATAATACCCCTGAGCCTCATCAAGCAAAGGCTGCAGTCGTTCTGGAAAAGGCCGAGAGCTCGTTTTTTGTTTTTGCCAGCCTGTAGATTTATGCACATTAGCATACCAGTATTTAGCCCATGAGCCATCTTCTGGTCTTGCACCGGCTGTCCAGGTAAGCATCTCCTCCGAAAAAGGGATATCTAGTTGATGGCACATTTTGGTGAGGACAGCTTTAGGGTTTTTGAGGACTTCATTGGAGTCCATAACGACACAAGTGGCGCCAGCTTGCTGAGCATACTGAAAGATTTCCCATTCTAGTTTCAGGCCTATATCTAGCATCGTTGGATTAGGGATGACTTGTGCGAAAGAGGCAATGAGTTGTTTTGGATTGCGAATGAGAAATAAATTCTTCAGAGGAACTAAAAAAGACCAGTCTCCTTGATCTAGATGATGCGCCATGTTTTTAAGGAAGACGTGTTCTGTAGGGTAGTCCTTATGGAAGTACGTCTCTAGGACTTGATTATAGTTAGTTGGTCTTTCTTCTATGGTGTCTGCTCTTCCAGGATGGTCTATCTCTGGATGTAGATCTAGGTAGTAGCCATAGAAAGGTTCATCTACAACAGACATATCTGATCTATTCCCAAAGCTGTACATCAGTGCTGTGGATATATTTCTAGGGCCTGAAATAAGGTGTATTTTACTCATGCGGATAATCGTAATCGTCTTGGTCGAGATGTTCTCCTGGATGCCAGAAGACTTCTTTGAATTTCACAACTTTGTCGTTATTAATTTCTATGCCTTCTTGCTCTAGCATTTCTTGCATCATAGTCGGAGAGGGAAACATGTTTCTGCCAGAAAGTTCTCCTTTGCTGTTGACTACTCTATGTGCAGGTACGCCTTTGCCATGACATTTATTGAGTGCCCAGCCCACCATTCTAGCAGATCCTAAAGCTAAGAAATCAGCTATAGCTCCGTAGTTGGTGACTCTGCCAGTGGGTATAGCCTGAGTGACGCGGTAGACTAGGGTAAAGTAGGTATTGGACATAAAATTGAATTCGCTACAATTTAATAGTTTCTTAGACTTTTGTAATGCAAAAATCTAGATATTAAACTCCTGTGGAGGTACTAATCAGATCATTACTCTAAGAGCTATCTTGGCTAACCCACCTCACTCAGTCGCCTCATAATCTCCATGAGCCCTGGGCAGTATTTCATATTTCTTTTGTGATGGGAGAAATTTTTGAAGAATTGTTGCTCCCCGCTGTGAGGATAGAGTCGGCAGGCGGCTGGCCTTACTTCATATATTTTACACTTATTATCCTCCTTGAGAAAAGGGCAGGGACTGGCATTGATTACTGTATCTCCATCTTCGTCTACTATGGTGTATTTTTCTTCGAATTGAAGAGTAGAAAGACCTAGCTGCTTTGCTATTCTTTTGACATCTCTTTTAGAAAGCATCGGTGGGATACTTTTGCAGCAATTTGCGCAGTCGAGACAATCTAGTTCGTCGAATACTTCCTCGTGGGTTTGCTGAGCAAGATGGACTTGAGACTTCTGAAGTTTAGAAACTTTTTTGCTGAGCTCACTGAGATATTTGTGATCATTCTTAGTGGATTGCCATCGGTTTATTAGTCTCATGCCTCACAAAATTACATAATAAAAGACCATATGATATGGGGAAATATTGAGGCTGGGTAGATATAAGAGAAAGGGATTTTACAATTTCATGTACCAATACAAAAAAGAGGCCTTCCTGATGGGAAAGCCTCTTGCAATTGAGTAATAAAATTAGTCTATGACTAATTATATATTCTTGATTCTTCTTGTTGGGTAAGCCACTGTGATACCTGCTTCGCCGAGTGCTTTTTTAATCTCTTTGTAAGAGTTAAAATACACATCCCAGTAAGTCTTATCTGTTGCATAAGGTCTTACAGCTAAAAGAATATTGTGCTCATCAAATTTCTCTATTTCTATAGTAGGCTCATCAGGTAACTTCTCAGTTACTTTAGCTAGTGCCCCAGAAATAATGCCTTTTACTTTATCGAAGTCTTCTTCATACGGCATAGCGACATTAAGATCTACTCTTAATTTCCCATTAGCGGTAAGGTTGGTCATGATACCGCTAGTCGCGATTCCATTAGGCATGATAACTTTTTTGTTATCAAGAGAATTGATTACAGTATTGAATACTTGGATTTCTGCTACTGTTCCTACTGTTCCTTGGATGTCTACTAAGTCCCCAACTCTGTAAGGCTTGAAGATTAGTACCATTACCCCTGCAGCAAAATGGCTTAGAGTTCCAGACATAGCTGCACCTATTGCTAAACCAGCACCTGCAATCAAGGCAGCAAAGGCTGTAACTTCTACTCCTACTACTCCTGCAGCAGTAATTACCACCATTACCTTAAGAAGGACACTTATTAGTGACTTTAGAAATGGCGTAAGATCTTTGTCTACACCTGCTCTGTCTAGAGATTTGCCGACAGCCTTTGCGATAAAACCAACTATCATAAATCCTATCCATAGGACTATCAGTGCTGCTACTAATTTAGGAGCCCATGCTAAAACTGTGTCTGTAAGAGCGCTCAAGTTGATATTACCGAGCAAGCCTGCTGTTTCTTCCATTGTCTTTTTGTTTTTAAAGTGTTAAAATGTTTGAACTTGTGACTGAGATCGAAGTAGAATGTCACATATTTTGCCTTCAAACTGACAGAATGTGGAATAAAACTGGGTTTTAAGGTGTAAAACCTGGTATAGGATGGGGTAGAAACAAAAAAGCCGCTCCATAAATGAAGCGGCTCACTAAGCTTTTAAAAGAACCAATGAATAAGGCATATAAAAACTCAATCTCATACCCTAAACGTCAAGAAGTATGCCAATAATTCCCGTTTTTACAGCTAATAGGTGACAATTGGCCCCCTTTGGGCCTTTGATTATTGCCTTAAAATAGGCTACATTTGCAAATCTTTTTCGGGAGTGAAAATATGTCTCAAAACCCCTGAAAACTATTATAAAACATATATAAATAAAGCGCTACATGGCTTTAATAGGAACAATTAGAAAGAACTTTTGGTTTGTCTTGATTTTATTAGGACTGGCACTTGCCGCCTTTATATTGATGGATATGACCAGTGCAGGTAATGCAGGAGGTGCAGCAACCAGCCTGACAATGGGAAGTGTTGCAGGTCAGAAAATTGATTACAGAACCTTTCAGCAGACCGAGCAAGCTTACTATAGCAATGCTGGTGGAGATGCATTTACTAAGAGAAAAACGATATGGGATTTTTATGTCCAGAATGCCTTAGTTCAGAAAGAAGCTAATAAGTTAGGTATGTCTGTTAGTACAGATGAACTGATGGATCTCCAGTTTGGACCTAATCCTTCTGAAATTATTCAAGCTAACTGGAGAAACCCACAAACAGGACAGCTAGACATGGCTAGCCTAAATCAATTCAAAACAGTGATCGAAAATGGTGATGAAATGAATCCCCAATTTCGTGCTTATTGGGCTGAGCAGGAAAAGCAGATTATCAAAGATAGATTAGAATCAAAGCTGAATACTCTGGTCTCAAAGGCTGTATATACACCTAACTGGATGGCTGAGGAGTCATTCAAGCTAGATAATGACAAGTTTGATTTCAATTTTGTAAAGATTCCTTTCGATAAGATAGATGGATCTGGTATTACTGTTTCTGATAGTGATATCAATAGTTTTATCGCTTCTAAGAAGCAAAACTATGAAGTGAATGAAGAAACGAGGATAGTGGAATTTGCCACCTTCGAGGTAAAGCCATCTGCAGCAGATTCAGCAGCGATTACTGGAAAGCTAAATGGTCTTAGATCAGAATTTATAAATTCTACTAATGACTCTCTGTTTACCACAAGCAATAATGGAACCTATAGTCATCTCTACGCTAGAGCAGATCAGTTACCAGCTTCAGCTAGAACACAGATTACTTCTCTTAATCCTGGCGAAGTTTATGGTCCATTTGCTGAGAATGGGTTCTTTCTGATGGTAAAAATGGTAGACAAGAAGCCTGTAGCAGATACTGTTGCAGCGAGACATATATTGAAGAGAGCGACTAGGACGGATGCTGCATCTCTGGCAGCAGCTAGAACTTTTATCGACAGTATACGAACTGAACTAAGAAGAGGAATATCTTTCGATACTTTGGCTGCTAGACATAGTGATGATCAATCAAATTCTGCAACTGGTGGAGACCTTGGAAGATTTACTCAAGAAACTATGGTTCCTGAGTTTGCTTCTGCTTGCTTCGCTAATGGAAGAAAGGGCGGAGTCTATACAGTAACTACTGACTTTGGAGTTCATCTTCTAGAAGTAACTGATAATGTATACAATAACAGAGATGACAAGTACAGAATTGCCACTATTGCTCAACCCATCACTCCATCACAAGAGACACAGGATAGAGAATATGATAGAGTGACAGAAATCGTCAGTGCTAATAGAGATATCAATAGTCTTAGGACAGCGCTAGGAAATGTAGCTGATGTGCAATTAGAAACCTCGACTACATTAAGAGCTAATGATTTCACGCTTGGTGCTTTGGGTAATGACAATTCTTCAAGAGAAATGATCAAGTGGGCTTTTGATCCTTCTACGGAAGTAGGGGATGTCTCTCCAGAGATCTATAGATATACTGACAAGGTCAATTACTTTGATAATAAGTATGTATTGGTTTCTCTGAACTCAATAGTGCCTAAAGGTCTACCTACTGCAGCTTCTATGAGATCAAGCCTGGAGACTAGAGTCTTGAACCAACTAAAAGGAAAGAAATTTGCTAGCAGCTTTAATTATGGTAGCATCGAAGAAGCAGCTTCTAGCCAAGGCGTGACAGTTCAGAATGCTACTGATATTACTGCTAAGTCTACAGTAGTCACTGGTCTAGGAAACGAGCCAGAGGTATTAGCTACTTTATTTACTACTCCTATACAGGCAGTATCTAAGCCGATAGTAGGTGAGACTGGTGTATTTGTGATACAACCTTTAAGTAGAATAGAGCCAGGTGCGCCTACGAATATTCCTGTAATCAAGAGTGGCTTAGCACAAGCAACTAAGAGTCAAGTTGATTTCAGTCTCATAAGAAATATGACTAAGAGGGCAGACATCAAAGATGATAGGTCGACCTTCTTCTAAATCACGAACTATTTGAAAGAGCTCTATTTCTACTATTTGAAATAGAGCTCTTTTTACTTTTATAAACGACTATATGACCTTTAAGGAATTTGGATTTAGCGAGACGCTGCTAGAGGCTCTTTATTACATGGGCTTTGAAAATGCAACCCCTATACAGGAACAAGCTATTCCACATATCCTAGAAGGTAAAGACATGCTCGCCTCAGCTCAGACAGGTACTGGAAAGACGGCGGCCTTCATGTTGCCCACTCTAGATAAGATTATCAGAGAAGGTAAAGATGAGACCACGGCTCTTATCATCTGCCCGACGAGGGAACTAGCTCTACAGATAGACCAGCAGATCCAAGGGTTTTCCTACACTACCAATGTTAGTTCTATTTCCCTCTATGGAGGAGGATCTGGACAAGAGTGGGAGATGCAAAGTAGAGCACTAAAGAAAGGGGTCAATGTCGTAGTAGCTACTCCAGGTAAGCTGCTCTCATTCATCCAGAATAATCACATGAGTTGTGAGACCATAAAGTATTTGATTCTGGATGAGGCAGATAGAATGCTTGATATCGGATTCTACGATGATATCGTAACTATTATTAAGAGATTACCAAAGGATAAGCAGACACTGTTATTCAGTGCGACTATGCCTCCTAAGATCGTCAAGCTTAGTAAAGAAATACTTACTGATCCTGTCCGTATAAGTATAGCGATCTCTAAGCCAGCAGAGAAGATTCTTCAGGCTGCCTACCTTGTACATGATGAGCATAAAATCAGATTGCTCAAAAAACTAATCAAGGATAAGCCAAAGTATAAAAGCATCATCGTCTTTAGTTCTACTAAAAAGAATATCAGTAAGATCGTCTCCGGTCTAAAATCTGGAGGCATCCCTGCCAGTGCTATCTCCTCTGATTTAGATCAGAAAAGAAGAGAGGAAGTGATGCTAGGTTTTAGAGCTAAGAATGTCAGAGTACTCGTCGCTACAGATGTTATCAGTAGAGGTATAGATGTAAAAGACATTGACCTCGTCATCAACTATGATGTGCCTAGAGATGCTGAGGATTATGTACATAGAATAGGTCGTACAGCCAGAGCGCAAGCAGAAGGTGTCGGTATCACCTTTATCAACTATGACGACATGAGAGCTTTTGCGTCTATAGAAAAGCTCATAGAAAAAGAGATCATCAAAATGAAGATTCCTGCTGAAATGGGTGAGTCTCCAGTATGGGATCCTAAAAGAAGACCAGCTCCTAGAGGAGGTGGAAGAGGTGGATCTCGTGGAGGCGGCCGAGGCGGTAATAGAGGCGGCGGTGGCCGAGGTCGAGGTGGTAAAGGTGGATCTGGGGGTGGTAATCGTAGACGCTAGTCTAGACTATCAGATGCCGACTACATTTTAATCAGTTTTCGATACGCAATACCTTCAGATAACTCTACTCTTACATAGTAAGACCCTTTAGTCAGATGGAACAAGTTTAGCTTGACTTTGCTAGATTGTTTTCTTGTTTTTTGATTGATCAAAGAACGACCAGATATATCTAATATACTTATAGCAAGAATAGGTAATTCACTGTCTACTTCTATAAGGTCACTAGAAGGGTTAGGATAAATAGATAATACCTTTTCTAAATTATCTGTCACCGATGAGGGCAGAGGTTCATAACCAAGGAATATTTGGTTATAGGCAATATCCCCATATAGATTGAAACAAGGTGTTTGGCCTTCATTGTTGAAGTGGGAGTTAAGATCTTCTGGACAATTAGTGCTAGACGTTATTGTAGATATATCAAAATCAAAGGCCCTAGTGACCTCCATGTAGTAAAGCTTATCTGAAGTAAAGCAATGATTCTGAAATACAATACTCCTCCCACTATTTTCATCTAATATTTTACCTGTACCATATGCACTAGGTGTTACGAGTTCTGAATCACATTCATAGATTTTCCATTCATGGGTTCTTACACTACTATCTTCATCTATATCGATACATCCATTTTTATTCTCGTCTTCAAAACTATTTCCAATTACAGGGATACATTGTAAGAGACCGAAATCAAAAGTGAAATTATCGTTTGGATCATTTGGAGGATATTGTTGATTTGGTTCATTCACAGGTTCTTGACCTCTAGTAAGTGTTATCAATGATGAGAGAATAAACCCATCTGTTATGCCATCACCATCAGTATCTTCCTGTGCTCCATCATCATCCCCAAAGATATCAGCATCACTAGGTGAAGACCCAGGAGAAGAAACTGGGGCAGAAACTGGCGGCATAAACCTTATATAATAATGGCCTTGTTTTGTAGTGAAACCATAGCTACCTCTTGAATCAGAGCCTGTGACCTGAAGAACATTTAGATTTTCGTCCAATAGTTCAAGTGTTACAGTCTTGCCAATTTCTCCTAAATTTTTTTCACCAGCATCAAATACGCCATTAGCATTATCATCAGAAAATATTCTTCCTCCCAAATACATCTTCGCAATAAGACCTGCATCTATAGTGACAGTGTCTGCCTCTAATATGTCAAAGCAATCACTATAACCGTCCCCATTGATGTCTGAGTCATTTTGGGGATCACAGCTTCCTTTACTTGTAGGATGATTATTCCCAGTACTCACTGTGATATAATACGTTCCATCAGCTATATTAAACCCTTCAAAAGAGTAATAACCCTGTTCATCAGAGTACGTTTCTGCAACAAATACATTACTGGGCTGATTATTCTGATCGCAGGCGTACAGTGTTACCTTAATTTCTTTAGACAATTCCTCAGATGTATTCCGACAACCATCAAAGTCATCGTCATAAAATATTGTCCCCTGGATAGTACTAGAATATCCACAAGTCAGAGTAGACAATAGAATACAGAGGGAAAGAATGAAACGCATAATAGTTGTTTTGTTTCGTGAGAGAATAGTGATACAGGTCACATACTAGATTCGAAAAGAATGGATATTCTAATCAGAATCGGGGATAGAAAGAAAGATTGGATTACTAAAGCTAAGAAAAATCTGTATCAATAACACTACTTCTAATATGTGGGGAAACTTATTGAGATGTAATGAATAGTTTAGCTTGGTTAGGTGAGATTTTACATAAAAAAAAGGCCTCCTGCATTGCAGAAGACCTTTCAATTTATCTTTTTAGTGGGAGATTAGATACCCATTTTCGTCTTTACTTTAGCCATTACATTTTCTGATTCGCTAGCATGTAGAATTGTTCCTGCACTAGAATCAAAAATCATAGTATAGCCTTGCTCTTTACCTACTGCCTCTATAGCTACTTTTACTTTGTCTAAGATAGGCGCATAGAGTTGTTCTCTTTTTGCAATAATCTTATTCTGTACCTCTACTTCGAACTGCTGTATTTTTTGCTGCTCTGTCGCTAGTTCTTGTTCTTTCTTTTGCATCTGAACCTGAGAGAGTAATCCTTCCTGTGCTTCTTTAGCATAAGCTTGATATTTTGTCTCTAGTTGCTTTACCATTGCTTCACCAGAACTCATTAATTGCTTCTGGAAAGTTTCTAATTCAGAATCAGCAGATTTTACTGCTGGTAGCTCAGCTAATAGCTGTGCAGAATTTACGTATCCGAACTTCTGCGCATTCATAGAAACTGCGGAGATCAGAAATACGCCTAGGATTATAGTTTTTAAATTTTGTATCCTCATGTCTATTATATTCACTTTGATTTAAAATAACCTTACATCGTGAAAGACGTAAAATTTTGGGCAAATGTAGCCTTTGGAATCGAAATAAGCCTTATTTAACTTAAGATTAAAGCTTTATATATCAAATAGTTAATTCTCTAATCTGTTTAGTTCCCCCATTTGGGTGAGGGATCTAATGACCAATTCCATATCTAGCCGCTATCACCACATGTCTTCCTGCTGCACTGACTCCTGAGGCGAAAGGTCTGTAATGTAGATCTGTCAGGTTTTCTAAGGCCAGATTGATAGTCCAGTGCTCTCCAAAGTTCCATTGGGAGGCGATACTAAAGGTATGCCAGCTAGGAGCGCCATCTATAGTAGCTAGGTCTGGATTATCTACACTACCTCCATAGTCTTCTATCCGCTTCCAAGCATTATAATTATGGGACAAACTGAGCTCTACCTTCTTGAGGGCATAGGTCAGTTTATGCCGTCCATAAGTGGGGGGAATATGTCCGAGTGGACTCGTGGTTCCCTCTGCATTCTCTTGGATACCTTTCTGAATATTAATAGAACCTTCAAAAGCTAACTGCTCTGAAAACTGTGCCGCAAGATTAAGCGATAGACCTCTAATGGTGCCCGCTGCTGAATTGACATTAGCAGTCACGATGAGGCTATCATTATTAATAAAGTAGATGTCACTGCCATCGGGTAGTGTAAAGGTCTCTCTTACTATGGCATCTGTCAGCTGAGTATAGAAGGCCGTACCGCTAAAAGTAAAGTTTGATTTTCTATACCCTAAGGTGATTTCAGAATTCCAAACTTTCTCAGAATCTAAGTCAGGATTAGGTACTGTGATTTCATCTCCATTGACTCTGATCTTAGCCAGATCGTCCACGTTTGGAGATCTAAAAGCTGTGCCGGTAGATACCTTTGCGATTAAGGGGCCTTTCTGATAGTTGATCCCTGTGATGCCTACTACAGCACTATTTTTACTGACGATACCATCATAGAAATAGTCTGGCCATTGGAAAGGATCGTTGCGACTATAGAGTAAGTTGACTTCTTGATTGCTGTATCTAATACCAGTGGCCCAGACTAAGGTGGAATCTGTATTCTGCCAATTGTGTTGTATATAAGCTCCAGCATTTCTGAGTTGGCTGCTGCCACTTGGATATCTGGTGAGGATAGGACTGGTCAGATTGCCTTCCTGTGCATTGGCTTGTGAGCCGACATCATTATAGTGTAGGTCTGCTCCATAAGTTAGTTTATGATGCAGATTAATGCGCTTGTTGAAGTCTATAGTAAGACCTAAGACGGAGACATTTTCTATTTGTGCTTCTAGTTGTGTGGCATTGAGATTTCTAGAATATCTACTTTCTTCTATTTGCTGGTAGGAACTGATCAGCGATGCTTTATCAAAAAGCATGTTGCGCTGGGTCCAACTAAACTTGGGAGCAATCAGCAAGCGCTTTTGCGGCCCATAGTACCACTCCGCAAATCTCAGTTGTCCATTGCGGTATTCTGATAGATTATCATAGCGGGGGATATCACCACTGGTAGAATATTGAAGATTGAGTTCAGTCTTTAAGTTTTCAGATACTTGGTAGACATACTTCTGCAGGATATCCAGTTGATTGTAGGCAGTACCTATTTGTACATTGGGGTCTGCGTTTTCTATTATTTCATCACCATTTTCTGTGACCTCTACATAGAAGGGTCGCGTTCCAAAATTAGGATACTCGTCTGATCTATTTGCTCCAGACCTGAGATCTCCACGATCGGTATAGCTCACGCTAGTGAGTACTCCGAATTTTCTTTTCGATAGCATGTGATCTACATGAATCGTCTTTTCTTGATCTGCGGAATTATAACGGCTATGAATATTGAATCTATGCTTACTAGCCGTTCCATCAGAAAAATCCAGGAGCGGAGACTGTGTTCTGAAATGTATCACACCTCCTAAGGCTTCACTGCCATAGAGTAGTGAGCCAGGTCCATAGATGACTTCCATTTGTTGTAGTATGGCAGGATCTATGGTGATGGCATTTTGTAGGTGGCCGTTTCTATAGATGGCATTATTCATTCTGATACCATCTACAACTAGCAGAACTTTATTAGCTTCAAAACCTCGGAGTATGGGACTGCCTCCTCCTAGTTGGCTTTTCTGTACATATGCTCCAGAGTTAAGCGCTAGGGCATCTGCAGAATTCTGAGCATTAGAACTGAATATTTGTTCGGCTTTGATATGAGTGACGTTGTAAGGCAGGTCTAGTTCTCTGGCATCTGTACGACCGATGATGATGACCTCATCTATTATTTCATTATCGGGTTGGAGTTGGATAAGAAAATTTAATTCTATTAGTTCTTCTAGGGAATAGCGCTCTTCTTTGTAACCTAAGTATTCTAGTCTCAATTCTTCTTCTGCGGATAGACTGACGAAGGCATTTCCTTCTAGGTCTGTCACCATTACATTTTGTCCTGCAAAGACATGTACGCCTATGAGTGGTACGTTATTCTCATCTATGACCTTAATTTCTTGAGATGATAGGGTGGCGCTTAGCAGGAGACTAAGCCAAAGGCAACTGTATCGTAAAAGTTGTTCCTTCATTAGGTTTTGAGTTCTTCACAAAAATCTTTCCATTATGGTACTCGTCTATTATTCTCTTCGCTAGTGAGAGCCCTAAGCCCCATCCTCTTTTTTTTGTTGTAAATCCTGGGTTGAATACAGTCTTGAATTTGTTGGCTGAGATACCCTTGCCAGTATCTGTTATGTCTATGGATACCTTTTTATCTTTTTGATTAAGGTCTACCGTTATACTGCCTTTGCCTTCCATCGCATCCAGCGCATTCCTAAGTAGATTTTCTACTACCCAATCAAAGAGGTGAGAATTGATCTTAGCGTAGATAGGTTGTGCATCTGGAGTAGGAAAATTAAAGGCCACCTTTCTTGGTGCTCTTCTCTGCATGTATGTTTTACATTCATTAAGCTTCTCTATGAGATTTACTTTTTCTAGTTCTGGTTTAGAACCGATCTTAGAAAATCTATCTGCGATAAGTTCTAGTCTGGTGACATCGTTTCTTAGTTCGGAAACTATCTCTGCCTGCTCCGAATTGACGACGGTAGATTCTTTAAGATGTTCTATCCATCCTATGATAGCTGAGATCGGTGTGCCTAACTGATGCGCAGTCTCTTTTGCCATTCCTGCCCATACTCTATTTTGCTCTGCTTTTCTGGAAGTAGAAAAAACATAATAGCCAAATAAGACAAAGGTCGTGAGTAGGAGAATCTGCGCCATAGGGAAGAGAGCGATTCTCCTGTGCAGCTTAGAGTTTTCTGGATAGATACGATTAGAATAGCCATATCCTTTGATAGGTTCTTTGCCTGACTTGAGATAGGCGGCTTTTCTTTTTTCTAGGAAGGCCTGATCTTTATTGATCTCACCTTCTTCATAATTATAGCCGGTAAGTTTTCCTTGTTCGTTTTCCATAATGATGGGAAAGTCAGAGAAGTTTTTGAGGATAGATAGAGCCAGTTGGGTATCTTCGGTATTGTTAGATTTATTGGCTGAGATCAGTGCTTCTTCGTAGAGGATCACTGTTTCCATCTGGATTTCTTGGAGATTCTTGGCCAGATACTGAGAGTAAATCATAGTGAATAGAACTATAAGAAAGCCCATAAAGGCTAGCAACCATTTCCAACTTGATTTATTCTTATATATATCCATATGAATTGGAGACCTTTATACCTTCAATATATTGTCAAGGTATAATAAACGAACTTAAGGAATTTAGAATTATCAGACACTAGAAATAAATTTGTAGCAGCAATAACTCATGTATTGATGACGAGCCAGACAAATAAGAGTTTTATTTCCAAGGGGATAGAGGATTTGCCAGCATTGGTGACTGAGCTTCGAGCAGAACTGAAGCATCCTATACTATTATTTATAGGAGAGCTAGGAGCGGGTAAGACGACCTTGATAAAGGAACTAGTCCACCAGCTAGGGTCGATAGATAAGGGCAGCAGTCCGAGTTATTCTCTCATAAATGAATATGCCCTTCCAGATGGTCAGTTATTTCACCTTGATCTCTATAGATTGAATTCTGCTCAAGAAGCTTTTGCCTTAGGCCTAGAAGAGACCTTATACAGTGGCGCCTACTGCCTGATAGAATGGCCTCAGTTAATCATGGAATATCTGGACCCACCCTATCATATAATCAAGATAGAGGTGACTGACAGTGGGGACAGAGCTGTACGCCTTATGGGGCTTAGTTGAATATAAAGGACTCTAATTAAGGTACTGGTAGTCAATTAGTTATATATTTAACTACTTGAGATGAGCTCATTTATCCATTTCTCCGTATCTTAAATTTTTACTAAGCTATTCAGATGTCATCAGGAGAAAAGAAAACGAGTTTTTCAGACTTTTTTACAGAAGGTCAATATCAGACTCAGGCTGAGGTATTAGAGGTCAGTGATAAGAGTAAGAACATTACTATAGGCATACCTAGAGAGGAGAACAATGATGAAAATAGAGTACCAATCGTCCCTAATTCTATCAGAGCGCTTGCTGGACATGGTCACAGGATACTCTTAGAAAAAGGTGCAGGCTCAAGATCAAATTTTTCTGACCATGATTATGCAGAAGCTGGCGCAGATGTCCAAGCCAGTAAAGAAAAAGTATATAAAAGCAATGTTGTAGTAAAAGCCAGTCCTCCTTTACTGGAAGAGATAGCTATGATGGAGGAGGGCTCTGTCTTGATCTCTCCGATTATTCTTCCCATGATGTCAGAAGAATATATTGTAGCACTCAAAAAGAAACGCATCATAGCCGTAGCTATGGAATACCTTGCTGGTGATAACGGCACTTACCCACTCGTGAGGATTATGAGTGAGATAGCAGGGATGGCTTCTGTATTTACCGCGGCAGAATTACTGACCCATGGTCAGGGAGGCAGAGGTATCTTGTTAGGTGGTGTATCAGGAGTACCTCCTGCAAAGGTCGTCATACTGGGAGCAGGAGTCGTTGCAGAATTTGCGACTAAGACAGCTCTAGGACTCGGAGCCTCTGTCAGGATTTTTGATAATGATATATCGAAGCTGATGCGACTCCAAAATCTGATAGGAAGACAACTGCATACCTCCACTTTTAATCCTGTCTATCTTGGCTATCAATTACTGAGTGCAGATGTCCTTATTGGGGCCATACATTCTAAGTCTGGCCGATCACCCATTCTAGTAACCGAGGACATGGTGTCTAAGATGAAGCCCGGATCTGTAATAATAGATGTCAGTATAGATCAAGGAGGTTGTGTGGAAACGTCTGAGGTAACTGGGCACAAGAATCCTACTATAGTCAAGCATGATGTCATCCACTATGGTGTCCCTAATATCGCCTCCAAAGTACCACGAACAGCTTCTGCAGCTATCAGTAATATTATCACACCACTGCTGATCAAGGCTGGCAACTTCGGTTCTATAGAAGCCTTAATCTATCAGGGTCAAGGTGTCAGAAATGGTGTCTACGCTTATAAGGGGGCCATTACTAATCAGTATCTGAGCAAGCGATTCGGTCTGAAATATCAGGATATCAATCTCCTGATTGCTAGTAAATTCTAATTCATTTCTTTTGGTAAGCTAGCTGACATTCTTGCATCGCATGCGGGGAGTGGCATCTATTTTGGCATACATAGGCTAACCACTAGTCCTAAACCCGAATTAAGATGAAAGAACTAATAGTTGAGATTCTTACGAACACATTGATACAGTGTGATGCTACTGAATACCATTCATTTGTCAGAGCAGCATTGGTCGATCAAAAAGACTTTCATATCAATGGTGGAGACACAAATGCTGTCTTTATTCTACAGATGGAAATAGAAAGACTAGACCGCCTTCATTCTAGACTAGCGGTAGCAGGATAATCCTGATAATCAAACCAAACTTAAAAATTATGCTGCGCCTTTTGGCTTAGTATGCACAAGCTATTTGAGGCTCTATTGTGGACGCTGCCTGATTTAGAGAGTAGTTACCTCTTTCTTTTCTTCTTAGAGAACAGATTGGATTTGCCACGCTTCATCGACAGATTTCCATCTTTATCAGTTTTGGCAGTATAGCTAGAGGTATTACAACCTTCACCAGTTTTGCAGCTAGTAGGACCTATACTAAGGAAGAGCGCTAGACCTAAAAACATAAAATATCTCGATAATCGTTTCATAGTTGTATTTTGATGGTGGACCTTAAATTGATGCAATTTTACTCTTATTAACAGAAATATGCTGATTAAATTGCCAAAACCTCAGTAAAATAGGGGTTTTTAGGGCCATTTTAATATTATAAACTTTGTTTATATGTATCAAAGGTCTACTTTTGGGGTAGAATTTATTTTACGTTTAATCAAAACTTGAAACATGAACAAAGGAGATTTAATAGATGCAGTAGCTGCAAAAGCAGATTTGTCTAAAGGTCAAGCTACTGAAGCTGTAGCAGCAGTTTTTGGAAGCATAGAAAAATGTTTAAAAGCTGGTGACAAAGCTGCATTCGTAGGATTCGGAACATTCTCTACTAGCGAAAGAGCTGCAAGAGATGGAAGAAATCCAAGAACAGGAGAGACTATCAAGATCAAAGCTAAAACTCTTGTAAAGTTTAAAGCTGGGAAGGCTCTTTCTGATGCGATGAACTAGAAAACTCAGAATTCTAAAGATATTAAAGCAAGCTAGAAGAAATTTTAGCTTGCTTTTCTTTTTTAGGTTCATGACTAAATAGGAAACGTATATTTACATTTTTTCTAATACCACCAACTAATGGCTACTATAAAAGAACTCAAACGAATTGCTGCTCAGGTCAGACGAGATATCATCAGACAGACAGCAGGAGCGAACTCAGGACATCCAGGAGGTTCACTTGGCTGCGCTGATTTTCTGACAGCTCTATACTTCAGAGTGATGAAGCACAATCCTAAGTTCAAAATGAATGGCAAGGACGAGGATATGTTCTTTCTTTCTAACGGACATATCTCACCAGTATGGTATAGTGTACTAGCACGATCAGGATATTTTAAAGTAAAAGAACTGGCAACTTTCCGTAAGATCAACTCTAGACTACAAGGGCATCCTGCGACACATGAAGGACTGCCAGGAATCAGAGTAGCCTCAGGCTCACTAGGCCAAGGTATTTCTGTAGCCATAGGAACAGCCCTAGCTAAAAAGTTAGATGGTGATAAACGTATGGTGTATGTGCTGACGGGTGATGGTGAGTTACAAGAAGGTCAAGTATGGGAAGCATTAATGTTTGCTTCACATCATAAGGTCGATAACCTAATCACCGTAGTAGACTGGAATGGTCAGCAGATAGATGGTCCGACTAAGAAAGTAATGGCCCTTGGAAATCTAGAAGCTAAGTGGAAATCGTTTGGATGGAAAGTTATGAATATGGATGGGCATAACATGTCTGAAATATTAAAGACTCTAGCCGAAGCAAAGAAAGAAAGTGGAAAAGGTAAGCCTATCTGTATCCTCATGAAAACGAGTATGGGTAAAGGTGTAGACTTCATGGAAGGCACGCATAAATGGCATGGTAAAGCGACTAATGCAGAACAGACCAAAATAGCCCTATCACAACTAGAAGAAACACTAGGCGATTATTAATCTCATACCTCAGACAGAAAACGAAATGCTAAATAAACTTACATACAAAGAAAAGAAAGCGACGAGAGATGGCTTCGGTGACGGAATGACTTATCTCGGCAGACGCAATAAAAAAGTCGTAGCACTTTGTGCAGATCTTATCGGTTCATTAAAAATACAAACCTTTATAGACGAGAACCCCGATCGTTTTTTTCAAGTGGGTATTGCAGAGGCTAACATGATGGGGATCGCTGCAGGACTAGCAACTGCAGGTAAGATTCCTTTTACTTCTACTTTTGCAAATTTCTCTACGGGTAGAGTATATGACCAGATCAGACAGTCTATCGCATACTCACATAAGAACGTCAAGATCTGTGCATCACATGCAGGACTGACTCTAGGAGAAGATGGTGCCACTCACCAAATTCTAGAAGATATCGGTATGATGAAAATGCTGCCAGGAATGACTGTGATCAATCCAGCAGATTATACACAGACTAAAGAAGCGACGATAGCCATTGCTAAACATAAAGGGCCTGTCTACTTGAGATTTGGAAGACCGAGCTGGCCTGTATTTGTTCCAAAAGGAAAATTCGAAATAGGAAAAGCCCTTAAGCTCAATAATGGTAAAGATGTAACCATCGTAGCGACAGGTCACATGTTATGGTATGCAGTAGAAGCAGCAAAAGAATTAGAGAAAGAAGGAATCTCCGTAGACCTGCTGAACATACATACTATCAAGCCCCTAGATGAATCAGCAATCTTAAAATCAGTAAAGAAGACTGGATGTTGTGTTGTAGCTGAAGAGCATCAAATGAATGGAGGTCTGGGTGAAAGTGTAGCGGGCTTATTGGCTAGAAAGTATCCGGCACCGATGTCTATGATCGCAGTTAATGATTCTTTTGGCGAAAGTGGAAAACCAGATCAACTCCTTAAGAAATATGGACTAAGTCCTAAGCATATCTATAGAGCAGCGAAGAAGCTCTGTAAGAAATAGGATGCGATCATATAGCAATACAAAAAAAAATAGCCCCTGACTTTTCAGTGGCTATTTTTTTTAAATAATCCTTCTTTTACGTGGGTCCGGATTATGATCTAATTTATCGAGAGTTGACTATACTCTCCCCTTAAAATATTCTTCTTACTTTATAGAAACTCTTGAGAAGTGAACTTCAGTTTGTCCTTCTAGGATAAAACCCAGTTTGTAATCTCCTTCTCCAAACAAGTTCTTGTTTATCTGAACATTATCAGACATTACTGGTAATTGGAATTCCATATCACCGTTGTTGTTAAATATCTGTACTACTGAAATATTTTGAGTAGTAGTGAATGCTAAGTTTTGAGTTTCTGTATCAAACTCAGCAGTCGATAAAAAATCTAAAGTTTCGATTGAAACAACTTCAATTGCATCAGATGAAAAAATAACTTCTGGCGTCGTGCTAGCGAAAGCAGAGGTAAGAGTTATTGTCAGTGCTGCGATTATTGTTATTAGATTTTTCATAATGTTCGTGTTTGTACTTATAAGACTATTTTTCGAGGCTGTTCACTGTTCTGTCCCTACTACAGCTCGTCATTCTTTGGCTACATAGCCACTACAGATAGGGTGATACTACTATATTTTTAGAAGCTAGCCGACACTTTCAGGCCGATCGGTTTTTTTTATTCTAGGGGTCGTAGGGGTAATAACTAAGCGCATCTGCAACATAAGGGGAGCTTATCAAATATTATCATAGAGTATGTTGCCTCTGAAATAGATTAATCCCTGTGTGCCTATTTAAAGTGAATGCTGCTACTGAACTTATAGTGGGCCAAGATTTTTTTTATGCATTGGCAGATGGTAGTTGAAAGACTGACCTGATAATAGTAATGACATAAAATGTAAAAGAGCTTGGACTGGGATAGTTAGAAGAAGTCTATACCTAACCGCTAGATGTGGATGAAGGATAAGAGACGAAGCTTGGCTGTGGATGCTTGCTCCTAAATCATTGATAAGCTATTTAAACTTTTGTTGGAGTATAAATAGAACAGCCTCGGTAAATTACCGAGGCTGTTTAACCTATAGATTGTTTTTAGAAACTGGATAATTTTATTTTATGGTCACCTTTGCCAGGTGTACTTCTGTCTGTCCTTCTAGGATAAATCCTAATTTATAATCTCCCTGTTCAAATAAATTCTTGTTGATCTGAACATCATTTGTCATTACGGGCAATTGAAACTCCATCTGACCCTTGCTATTAAATATCTGTACTACAGAAATATTAGTAGTTGTCGTGAAAGACAAATTTTGAGTTTCTGTATCGAAGTCTGCTTTGGTTAGAAAGTCTAATGCCTCTATACTTACTACTTCTACTATAGAAGAAGAAAAAACAACCACTGGAGTAGAGCTAGCAAAAGCTGATGTGAAAGTGATTGTAAGAGCAGCGATTATTGTTATTAGATTTTTCATAGCGTTTGGGTTTGTACCTATAAGACTATTTTTTGAGCCTTGTCACTTTAAGTATAACCCTACAGCTCCATACGAAATCCCCTACATGGCTTCTACAAAGTTCTATTTCGATGAAATACTGACAGCTACCTGTCACTAGGATCGAGCTCTGAAAGAATAGAGTAGGGGTAGAATGAGTCTATGCTCTGTATTAGAATAATATTAAATTTGCGCCATTACCTATCTAATAAAAAGAGACAAATGAAATTCGGTACTAAAGCTATTCATGCAGGTGTCAAACCAGATCCAGTATCAGGAGCAATTATGACCCCGATCTATCAAACTTCTACATATGTGCAAGATGCGCCTGGTAAACATAAGGGGTATGAATATGCTAGAACACAAAATCCTACGAGGGATGCATTGCAGGAAAGTCTAGCTTCTCTAGAAAATGGTAAATATGGTATTTGTTTCTCTAGTGGTCTTGCGGCAATGGATGCTATCATCAAGTTGCTGAAGTCTGGTGATGAAATCATAGCTACTAATGACCTTTATGGTGGATCATATAGACTGATCACAAAGATTTTTGGGCAGTTTGGGATTAAGGCACACTTCATAGATATGTCTGATCCTAAGTCTATCTCTAAGTATGTGAATAAGAACACTAAGTTCGTCATGATAGAGACACCAACTAATCCGATGCTAAATATCGTAGACATTGCTGGTGTCGTGAAAGTAGCCAAAACACATAAGTTGAAAGTTGTAGTAGATAATACCTTTGCTTCTCCTTACTTACAGAATCCTCTAGACCTAGGAGCGGATATCGTATGGCACTCTTGCACAAAATATCTCGGAGGGCACTCTGATGTGGTCATGGGTGCTGTAGTGACTAAGAGTAAGTCTCTAGCAGATAAATTATATTTCATTCAGAATGCTGCAGGAGCAGTGCCTGGTCCTCAGGATTGTTTCTTGATGCTGAGAGGAATAAAGACGCTGCACTTAAGAGTACAGAGATCTTGTCAGAATGCAAAGAAAGTAGCAGAGTTCCTTAAGGCGCATAAGAAAGTCTCAAAAGTCTACTGGCCAGGATTCAAAGATCATAAGGGTCATAAGATAGCTAAGAAGCAGATGAATAATTTTGGAGGTATGGTTTCCTTCGATCTTAAGAATAATAAATTCAGTTCTGCTAAGAAAGTACTGAGTGGTACGAAATTGTTTGCACTCGCAGAATCACTAGGTGGGGTAGAGTCCTTAATAGGTCATCCCGCATCTATGACACATGCTTCCATACCTAAAGCAGAGAGAATGAAAGTAGGATTGACCGATTCACTTATACGTCTGTCCGTAGGTGTAGAAGATGTTAGTGATCTGATGGAAGATCTGGGCAAAGCTCTGAGTAAGCTGTAGAGTCTACTAAGATTATCGCTTTTTTACTTCAGAGTCACCAGTCAGTTGTTTTCGGATGAACTGTGCTTCTCCTTTATAATATAAGTAGCTGTCCTCCTTAGCGCGGAGATCAATTTTGCCATTCACTGTAAGTTCTGCTTCACAGTCTTCTTTCAGTCTAATGTCTAATTGGTTCACAATAAAGTCGTAGCCTTTGATTGCACAATCTTCATTGGCATCTACACTGAGTGATTCAGCACTACCGTTGATGTTTACTACAGAATCTTCATCTAGGAGCACTATTAGGTTTTTAGCTACTATAGATCCGTCTAGTGTAGAGTCTTCTTCAAGGTCTATGGTCAGTTTGTTAGCTGTTAGCTTATCCTTCAATACTATATTGAGATCTTCAGTGGCTTTGATTTCTGTTAGTTTCTTGGCAGTGATATAGGCTACTAGTTTTTCTTTTGCACCGCTGCTCTTTTTTCTGCTGTTGTAAGAGCTGCTATATGATTTGGTGTAAATTTTGAGACGTCCACCTTCCTGTTCTACTACTATCTGATCGTGGAGGTTTTCATTGGCTTCTATTTCTACCTTTTCTTCTGCATCAGAAAGGCTTATCCGATTTAAACAAAATAATACCTTTCCAAAAGACTATTTTGATTTGTAGAAATTGGGCATAACTAATTCCGATTACAGGATTTGGAACTAATGTTGCTTCATGATAAATAAAAATGCTAGAATTATTTTGATTACCTTATAAGTGGTTATTCAGATAAAAAGAACTAATGAGCAGTATTGTAATTGTATCATCTGTAAGCTTAATATTTTTCTAAGTGGACAACAGAGGAGAACTATTATGGGAGTATAGAAAAAACCATATCGCAAAGTCACTAGGTGAGTTCCTGGCTCTTTCTTTTAAGGTATGGATAATGAAGTTTGCACTTTCTGGAATGATGTTAATAGTTCTTCAGTTATCGGGATTTGATAAACTGTTTAGTTATGGGATCATTTTCCTAACGGCTTTAGTATCTTACGTTGTTCTCAAAGAATACTTTTTTCGTGCTTGGGTAACTAAGTCGATCCTGTATTCAGTTTATTCAAAGGGTATTGGTTTTTCATGGGGAGAGATGGATGATCAGAATCTCTTCGTGTATTTCAGAGACATCAAATCCATTAGTCCAGTAAAACTCAACAGCGAAAACATAGACACCATATACTTTCAAACTTATGATACTAAACTATACAACGCATTCCCTTTTCTGTCTGATGGCAACCAGAATCAAGTTTGCTTTAGTTTAATAGAAAGAGGTCAAGAGGCCATGAATGCTATCAGTCATAATTTTAGCAATGAGTCTTCAAGTGAAAGGCAGTTAAATGTTGAAAACCCTTTTTGGTTGAGATTAGAACCGAGGTATCTTATAAATTTTAATCTCTTTTTTGCCTTTCTGTTTATTCTTTATGGTACTTATCAAATTGTACGATTTGTGGATTATCATATGCTGAGTAATCATAAAGTAGTAGATAAAGTTATAAGTCAAGTACAATTGGATAATGGAGAGGATTTGCTTGGGAGTAAGATTGTAACAACTTCTGGTTATACCTTTGTATCTGGCATTTCGGGTGACCGTGTAGGACAATATCTAGAATTCTATGCTTCACCCATTTTCAACAATGTCAATCAACTCTTTGTGGAAGGCTCCGAAATAACTGAAGTAATTAAGTCGGAGCTAATAGGGCTGTTTGGGGGAGCAAGAGTGCTATTGTTGATTATTATATTTATCTCTACATTCTATATTATGTACAAAAGAGGTCGTGTGCCTTTTGAAGACTTAACGTTTGCGATTCTCCTTCCATTCTTGCTGACCTTATTTGTAAATTTTGTATTTAGTTATTAAGTTTTACTAATTGGTTTCATTTTCTTAATTTCCTATTGTGGAATACAAGAAGACGTTCAGCATAAAGCAATGGGCAGAAGAAGATAAGCCTAGAGAAAAAATGTTACTCAAAGGTCATAATGCCTTAAGTGATGCAGAGCTGGTTGCCATTCTTATTGGTTCAGGGACTGGTGGTATTTCTGCCGTAGACCTGGCTAAGCAGATTCTTTCTCAGTTTTCTAATGACCTCAATGATTTAGGTCGGGCCAGCATTAAGGACCTCATGAAATTTAAAGGTATCGGAGAAGCAAAAGCGATTACTATTGCTGCAGCTCTAGAATTGGGTAGACGTCGGCAGGCGACGCAGATAAAAGAAAAACCGAAGATCACCAGTAGTCAGGATGCTTATAATTGTGTCTATGCCTCCATGGAAGACCTACCTCATGAAGTCTTCAAAATCTTATTGCTGAACCGAAATAACAGGGTCACCCGAATAGAAACCATAAGTGTAGGAGGTGTAGCAGGAACAGTAGTAGACCCCAAGGTCATCTTTAAAAAAGCACTAGACGAACAAGCATCTTCTATTATTCTGACCCATAATCATCCTTCAGGTAATCTAAAGCCGTCACAAGCGGATATAGACATTACAAAAAAATTAGTCAAGGCGGGCAGCACCTTAGAGATCAATGTTCTGGATCATCTTATCATATCAGACAAAGGCTATTTTAGTTTCCTTGATGAAGGCCTGATCTGACTCTAGAGTCAGATTGAATTGACTAAACGTCAATTCAAAAGGCCCGAACTGCTGCCTCAGCAGCAGCAAGGAGGAAGCTCATGTTAGATTGATTTTTTTTGAACGATTCTTTTTTGCGAGTAGATCTGACTCTGTGAGTCAGATTAGTTTGACTAGATGTCAAACTAAAAGGCCTGAACTGCTTCCCTTAGCTCCTTCCGCAGAAGCAGCATGGAAGAGCAATCATTGCAACTTCTGTATGAAATTATAGTCACGGAAGCACTACCTTAGCCTCATGTCCTATTTTAAAAATAAAACAGTCTGGATTACTGGAGCAAGTTCTGGTATAGGACGAGCGATGGCCATTAATCTTTCTAACCAGGGAGCAGAATTGATCTTGTCCAGTCGTAAGAAAGAAGCCTTGGAGAAAGTAAGTGCTGAATGTAATACTAGTTGTACCGTACTTCCACTAGATCTTGAGGATCATGAAGGCCTTGAAGCAGTCTTGCAAAACAATATGGCCTTACTGTCTAAAGTCGATATCCTTATTAATAATGGTGGTATCTCCCAGAGATCTAAAGTGGCAGAAACTGAATTCTCCGTCTACAAAAAACTGATGGATATTAATTATCTCGGGACGGTGAAGCTCTCACTTGGACTTCTACCTCATTATATAAAAAGGAATTCTGGGCACTATGTTGTTATCAGTAGTATGGCTGGAAAATTTGGAGTACCAGTCAGATCAGGCTACTCGGCTTCTAAGATGGCCTTGCATGGTTTTTTTGATGCTATGCGAGCAGAACTTATGGAGACAGATATCAAAGTGACTATGGTCTGTCCTGGGTATATACAGACAGATATATCTAAGAATGCACTGACAGCTTCCGGAGAGGCGCAGGGCACGATGGACGAAGCACAGCGCAACGGTATGGACGTCAATGTTATGGTCGATAAGGTGCTCTCTGCTGTTGCTGCTCATAAAGAGGAAGTGCACATTGGAGGTTTTAAAGAAGTAAAGATGGCAGGTATAGTCAGTCGCTTATTTCCTGCTACTTTCAGAAAGATCATCGCTCGATCTAAAGTGACCTAATCAGGGTAGTCGATTTTCTTTCTTAAAAATTTCAAAATAACGTTCTTGGAATATGTGGCTGTATGTCCAAAGATTCTGTTAATTTTTGATGCTCTGGTTAAGGTTTTCTGAAATGGGAACCTCTAAGACCATTGACTTACCAAATAGCTCTATCTTAAGTAGGAATAAGTTCTAAAAAATTAAAATTCGAAGACCATGAAAAACTACTACTTGCTATTATTGGCCCTCTCGGTATTACTCATTAGCTCGTGCAAAACTTTTAATCTTTCTCAATTAGAAAGAACACATAGTAATACAGCTAAGATTCCTCCTCTAGAACCACTCTTTGATTTGAGTTCATTTGGTCCTACTTACAAAGACCTGTATGACATTCCATCCTCAGTGGTAAATGGGGGTTTGAATCCAGGGTCTATTGTAGATAATATGACCCAAACCCTCACTTCAGCTGAGGATACCAAGAGAATATATGAATCCACTATACTCCGTAATATCTGTGAAAGTGTAGGAGAAACTCAAGGTTATGCCGTCTGCAAAATGGGTATCAGATCTAGAGGTATAGAGTCATGGGTCAATCCTCTCGTATCTGTCCTAACTTTAGGTATCGCAAATCTCTTCGGATATAAATACGCAACCTATGAAGATAATCTAGAGATCTATGTAGATATCCAGAACTTAGATCGACAAGTGGTGGCTTCTTATACCGGAGCAGGAACAGGTAAGGCTAAGGCTCAAGCTTATAAAGGCTATACAGTGAGGGGCGCCAAAAGAATGGCGCATGCTAATGCTTTCAAGGCAGCGATGTCTGATATTCAGTCTCAGATAGCCAGAGATCATCAGAAAATCGCTGCAGAATTGGCCAAGTAGCTGCTTTGTGGTATCATTTAGCACTGAATATACCTTGGAAAGCATAGTTTGAAGGCGTAATTGCTTTGCTGTTCTATTGATTTTGGTTGTAGTACTCTTAATTATCACAATTAGTTGGAGTATTCTTTATAGGATTTCGGATGAATTTCCGACCTTCATGCCTTGCAACTAACTCAATATCAAATAAATAGCAGTAATTGATGGACATTTTTGAAAGAATCAAAGGAGATAGAGGTCCACTAGGACGATATTCTGATGTCGCCGAAGGGTATTATATCTTTCCAAAATTGGAAGGGGAACTCAGTAACAGAATGCTTTTCCAAGGCAAAGAGACTATAATGTGGTCAGTAAACAACTACCTCGGTCTAGCCAATCATCCTGATGTCAGAAAGGCAGATGGGGAAGCAGCTGCAAGATGGGGTCTGGCCTATCCGATGGGTTCTAGAATGATGTCCGGAAATACAGAAATGCATGATGAGCTCGAAAAAGAGCTGGCTGAATTTGAAATGAAGGAAGCCGCTGTTCTTGTAAACTTCGGTTACCAAGGGATCATGTCTGCTATCGATTGTCTCTTATCTAGAAGAGATGTCGTCGTCTATGATGCAGGTTGTCATGCTTGTATAGTAGATGGTGTGAGAATGCACTCCGGAAAGAGATTTGTTTTCCAACATAACGATATCGCAAGTTGTGAGAAGCAATTGCAAGCTGCCACCAAAGTCGCAGAAGAAACTGGCGGAGGCATCTTAGTAATTTCTGAAGGGGTATTCGGAATGAGAGGAGATCAAGGAAAGCTTAGAGAAATAGTGGCACTGAAGAGCAAGTACCAATTCAGATTATTGGTAGATGATGCACATGGTTTTGGCGTACTCGGAAAGACAGGTGCAGGAGCAGGTGAGGAGCAAGGTATCCAAGATGAGATAGATGTTTACTTTGCCACTTTTGCAAAGTCTATGGGTAGTGTAGGTGCTTTCTTGGCCGGTGATAAAGACATGGTACAATATCTTAAGTACAACATGAGATCGCAGATTTTTGCTAAGTCACTCATGATGCCTGTTGTCGAAAGCGCTATGCTGAGACTAAAGATGCTCAGAACTATGCCAGAGTTCAAAGACAAGCTGTGGTACAATGTCAATAAACTACAAACAGGACTCAAGGAAGCAGGCTTTGATATAGGGAATACCAATTCATGTGTCACACCAGTGTATATGAAAGGAACTGTAGAAGAGGCGATGCGACTGGTTCATGATCTAAGAGAAAATCACAGAATATTCTGTTCTATAGTAGTCTACCCTGTAGTACCAAAAGGTATAATCTTACTGAGATTGATACCGACTTCAGTACATACAGATAAGGATATCGAGGAGACTATAGAAGCTTTCAAAGCGATCCAAGTCAAATTAGACAATAACACTTACAAGGCCGAAGTCGTAGCCTAAATGAGTCGTGCACGTCTTACCGATTATATAATTAGCGGTATCCAACAAGTAGGCATAGGTAATACGTCTGTGTATGATACTTGGGAGTGGTATAGAAAGAATCTAGGTATGGATTTACCTGTATTCGACGAAGCTGCTGAGGCAGAGTTGATGCTACCATATACCGCTGGAAAACCTCGTAGCCGTCATGCGATACTCGCCCTCAATATGATGGGAGGGGGTGGCGCTGAGATCTGGCAATACACTTCTAGAGAAGGCCAGGCACCAGACTTTGAAGTAAAAGCAGGGGACTTAGGTATCTACATTACAAAATTTAAGTCGCCAGATATAACTGCTTCTCATACGAAGCTGTCTGCTAATAATGAAGTCTCAGAAATATATACAGCCCCAGATGGACGTAAGCATTTCTATCTCAGAGATCCTGATGGCAATCTCATTGAACTTATAGAATCGGAGAGTTGGTTTAGAAAAGGGCTATCTCACTCGGGAGGCGTATGTGGCGCCGTTATTGGCGTTACTGATATAGCGACCTCTATAGATTTCTATAAAAATATATTGGGCTACGATGTAGTCAGTTATGATCAAACTGCGGTCTTTGATGATTACAAATATTTTTCTGATGGTGCTAAATTCAGAAGAGTACTCTTGCAACATTCTAAACCTAAGACAGGCGCCTTCTCTAAGCTTTTTGGGGCCACAGAGATAGAGCTTATCCACGTGCTAGATCGGACCCCTCGTAAGATATTCGAAAATAGAATGTGGGGAGACCTAGGGTATATCCATTTGTGTTTTGATATTACGGGCATGTCTGCACTACGAGGTAAATGTCTGTCTTATGGCTGTCCCTTCACTGTAGACAGCGGTGATTTTGATATGGGAGAAGCGGCTGGGCAGTTTGCCTATATAGAAGATCCAGATGGTACTCTGATAGAGTTTGTAGAAACCCATAAAGTACCTATCATGAAAAAACTAGGTTGGTACCTAGATCTACGTAAACGACCTGCAGAAAAGGCCTTACCCAACTGGATGATAAAAGCTATGGGGCTGAGTAGGGTAAAGGATTAGAAATTCGGTCTCGTAGAATCTTTCTCTCACTCTCCTCTAAACTGCTCACTCACCGTATCTCCGATAGAGTTAAATAGATAGATTACAAAGTAGATCATCAGCCCTGGAAATAAGGCCAACCACCACATACTTATGTTTTGTCTGGCATCATTGAGCATGGAACCCCAGGTGACCTGATTCAAAGGGATGCCGATACCTAAAAAGGATAGTGTAGATTCCAATAAGATAGCCGTAGAGACTCCAAAAGCACTGGCAATGATAACCGGAGATAAAGAAAGTGGAAGTATATGATCCTTAAATACTTTAAATGATGAAAGGCCCAATGCTCGGGCTGATAGTACAAACGGCTCTTCTTTTATCTTCATTATTTCTGCTCTGACAAAACGGGCGACACTAGGCCATCTCACTATAGCTATCATAAAGACTATACTTGTAATGCTTGGCTCTCTAACGATACCTATCATTACCAGTATAAAAAATATATCAGGAATCGCTCTGAATATTTCTATGAAGCGCATCACCAGCATATCGAAGGGGATGTTGATTAACTTATTATTGTAGCTGTTGTGGCCAGCCTTGCGCAATATGAAAACAAAGACTACAAGTAATAGGGCTATGGAAAACAACTTGGCTATTGAAGATCCATAGACCAAATAGAATATGCTCAAGCTGAAGAGGAGTAATAATAATCCTAGTTCCAAGTAATTCAGCTTTACATTCTTATCTCCTAAGTAGCCACTGAGATAGCCGAAGAAGGAGCCTATAATTATAGTCAAGAGCATAGCTAGTATACCTATGCGTAAAGCGACCCAGCAACCTGCAAGTAGTCCTGCAAGCACATCACGTCCTAGGCTATCTGTTCCCAACCAATGTCGATAATATAGTGAACTGACATCTTGCTGGGCAAAAGGACTTACAGCTCTATTGCTTTTGTCCATGTCTGAAGACTTGTAAGGAATCAGACCTTTGATACCAGAGCTACAGGATTGCTTATCTACTAGAAAAATACCAGACCCCTCTGTACATATAACATAATCACTGGTTGCTAGTACCGCTTGGAAAAGTGCTAGTAGAAAAAACAGGAGGACACCAAAGTATTGCCATCTAGAAAGTCTATATTTTTTGAGACTGGCTATCATTTATGCTTAGTATCTGATTTTAGGATTGACGCGAGCATAGAGTAGATCAGCTAGTAGGTAGCTTATAATATTGACAATACCAGTAATTATAATGATGCAGAACACAACGTTCCAATCTGCTTGTCCGATAGAGTTATACAGTAACCGGCCTATGCCTGGAATATTGAAAATAACTTCTAGTACTACGGAGCCTCCTAAGGTAGAAGGAATGGCACCAGCAAGAATAGTAATAAAGGGCAGTAGGCTATTAGGAAGAGCATGTTTTTTGATTACAGCCTCATGATCCAGTCCTTTTGAGTAAGCGGTCAAGATATAAGGCGCTTTCATTTCGTCCAGTATTGATCTTCTCATGATACGTGCGATGTAGGCGATAGAACCTAGACTGCCGATGACGATAGGCAGAATGAGTCTGGAACTATTCAGCCAGATTTGGGCAAGGGTAGAGCGATCATGAAATATATCTATGCCTGCGGAGGGAAATATATTGGTCCAGCTTCCATAGTCATCAGTGGTAAGATACATAATAGCCATAGTGGCTAGCCAGAAGACAGGAATGGAATAGACCACATATAGGAGCTGGTTCAGTAGTCTTTCCTTTTGGCTTCCTTTTTTTCTGGCTAAAAAGTATCCTATAAGTAGTCCTATTACGAAAGTAAATAGGATGGCTGGGATCGCAATATGTATTGTCCAGAGTAAGGCTTTTCCTACAGTAGCTAGAGCTGATCGGCCATCTAATATTGAATTGCCAAAGTTTCCTTTTAGTGCTTTTGTAAGCCAACTATGATATTGATTATTGGTTCCATGCCAGTGCACTGATGGTATAGTCACCTGTGTAAGCTTATGAGTGCTTTTGAGTAGCTCTTTCAGTTCGCTATCAGGAAGTTTGAAATTGCTTTGATAGTTGACATCATTTATCAGTTTATGAGCCTCAGTATGATGTAGCCCTACATCTAATAGACGCTGCATCGTTTGCTTTTGCGTATAATCTGAATAGCCATTCAGTGTAGCAGGGTAGTGCTTTGGAACGATAGAAAAATAGAACTCGGGTTTATTGAGTTCTAGAGAATTATATATTTTCTCATATTCTGAAATATCGACACCACCTTCTCCTTGTCCTCGTTTGTTTAGTTCCGCTATGACGGGATCTTGAGGAACCATCCGGCTTAGGAAAAAGGCCAATAAGCTTATCAGTACTAAGGTGGGTATGATAAGAAACAGTCTCTTTATAATATAGATACTCATGCTTGGCTTACTGTGCAGCAAATTAGCTGCTCAGTGAAATTAAATAAAAAGATCGATTGATCTACTTTACCATACTTAAGAAGCGGCCTTAAAGGTATTAGGCATATAGCCTGGTCTCTTTGGCGTAGAAGTAGCTGACAGTCTATTGTTGATCAGAATTTTATTCAATGGACAATAGAGGAAAATAAAAGGTTGATCATTATAGATTTCCTCTTGTATCTCTAAGTAATATTTTTTTCTTTCTGACTTATCTAGTGTTGCTCGGAGTTTATCTATAAGTTGATCTACTCTTTCATTACTATATCCACTGATATTGGCGTTGCCATTATCAGAATTATCACTATGCCATTTTCTATATGGGTCGTCTGGTGCTGAATCCATTCCTAGTACTAGTAAGGCAAGGTCATAGTTAAGTACTGATAGGTTTTCTTTTCTCATTGGACCAGATTTTTTGGTCACTAAGTTGATTTGAATTCCTGCTTTTTCTGCGGCTTCTTGATAAAGTAGTGAGATATTTTTACTCAGCTGACCTCCGGTGATTAGGAGATCTAAGGATAAGTCCGTTTTCTTACCAGCTAGGATTTTGTCACGGATTTTGTCATTGTCAGTGTCTTTCCATCCGGCTTGGTCTAAAAGTTCTATAGCAGCCTCTATATCATATTTTATAGGCTTCAGTTGTTTGTTATAATAGGATTTTGCAGGATGAAAATGGCCGATAGTCCTTTCTCCGAGACCTCCTTCAAAGCTCTGTATGTAATCGTCCACGTCTGCTAGATGCGAAAGTGCATTTCTAACTTTTCTATCTTTTAGGATTGGTGATTTATTGTTGATACTCATGTAGTAATAACGAATCAGCTGAGGAATATGAAACTGCCAGTTATTTGCAAAATCATCTTCCTCTTTAAGGTCTAGGAATAGTGAGCCATTCTGCAGCATTACTACATCTAGCTTATTTTCTTTCGCCATGGAGATAGCTGTCAATTCATCAGGGATTATTTTGAATACTAGTTTTTGCGCATACCCATTTAAGAAAGGATTATTGGGATGGTCATCGCCCCAGTAGTTTTCTACCTTAGAGAGAACATAATATTGGTTAGGTTCATAAGCGGTCAGTTTATAAGGTCCACATTGAACGACATCAGTTTTTTCATTAACTGAGTTGTTGATCTTTTCGAAGATAGAATTTAGTGTCGTATCTTTTTCTTCATAGCCTTGCTCTGATATTTTAGTAAGCGAAAGATTAGTGACCGTACCTTTCGGATCATAAATATGTGCTGGCATTAAATTGATAGTAGTGGCTGCTTCCACAGCTAGCATATATTTTTTGAATGCAACAGTAAGTTTCTTTGGATTCTCTTGATCAAGTTTTATCATTCTGAGATTACTGAAATAGGGTCTCCAAGCATTGGCAGCACTAGAGGGATGCTTGATCATATTCATAGTAAAGAGGTAATCCTTAGCTGTTATTGCCGTACCATCTGACCAAGTGGCATCATCCTTAAATTCTATGTCAAAATGAATCCATTCTTCACCATTGACTTCTTTAATTGTTCCTTCTGGAATGGCTTTTATAAGTATAGGCGTAAGCTCCAAGGATTCTGGATGAAAATCTGCGAGTGAGAGAAAGATATTTTGGAAGACTTGTCTGCCTGCATTTTGCGGAGAGAATATAGGATGGACTCTTTCTGGGTCTTTCGGAAGTCGAATATTTATCTCTTCTAGAGTACCAGCTTCCGACTTTGTTTTTTTTGTATCTGTACTGCAGGAAAGCATAAACGCTAAGAGTACAAAACAGAGTAGTGCTTTGGTTTTCATAAGGTGGTTTTGAGTTGATATTAAAAATCTAAGCCTAAGCTAAAATAAAATCTTGGATCTCTCTGGTTGCCGTTTTCGACTCCCCATGAGTAATCAAATTTTACAAAGTAACCTAAGATAGTAGAACGAGCACCAAAACCATAGCCATATACTACGGGATCCCTGAAGAAACGGGCATTGATGGTGATGATCGGATTGTTTTCTGGGTTAGAAATCGATACACTATTCAAGGTGTTGTCCTCAGAATTAGGATTGGCACCATACCAGGCAGTACCTGCATCGAAAAAGGAAGTCAACTGGAGATTTCTTAAGAATCCTATGGTGCTTCTACTGAGTCCGATGTATTTAGCTAAGGGTAGTCTGAACTCAGCATTCGTGAGCATATAGCTATTGCCATTTCTGATATTGTTTTTGAATCCTCTGAGTTGTGGTGCTAGTACTTTGAAAGAACTCTCGTCACCACCCGGTACAGGGATGTTTTCTTCTGAGCTTGCAAAGATCCATCCTTCCATGCCTCCTAGATAATAGACCACACGTTGATTACCAAAAGAGGTAGCCGCTGTAGCCCTTAGAGCTAGGACTGCAGATCGGAATATAGGAATGTAATGACGAGCATCCATGCCTACTATTCCAGTAAGTGCTCTAGACAAGTCAAAGTTCAGACCATCGTCCAGCTCCATATCAAATTCATTGATACCCTCTGTGAATACTTTTAGCCGCGTTCCATTTTTTATATTGACCCCTACATCGTAGGCATTATCAAATACATATTCTACTTTCAGACTGAATCTCTTCTCGTAATCAAAATCGCCTTCAAAAGACGGTTGATCTGTAGATTGTAAAAAGTACTTATCAAATCGTAGGGAACTAGTAAATCGAACAGACTGATAAATATCAAATGGGTACTTAAGTCTATATAGACCCAGGAAGCTATGTCTCTTTTGTCTTTCTACTGGAAACATGGTCTCGTCTACAATGCTTGTATTTGTTTTCCTATAGAAGGCTAATCGCTTGTCCCAGAGATTCTTGTTGTCATCTAGAGTGATAAAGTATTCATACCCGTTAAAGTTGGTCGGTACTCTGAGGCCTACCGTAATGGCATAGTCTTCTAGGAGGTCTTTAATGTCTCCTTTCAGTAAGATACCCATGGGTACACCATTAAGTTCTTTGTCCACACCAGTATAGCTTTCTAAGCCTTCAAATAATACGCTGTTGTCAAATTTAGATGAAAACTTATCTAACCTAAACCGCTCTCTAGAGGCACTGGCCCGCATGGGTCTGAACTTTATGACTCTTCTGCCATCTACATAAGATCCAGAGTAGTAATCTTTGAAGTACTTTTCGAACATGCCAGCGGACATTTCATCATCCTTGGTTTCTTCTATAGGCTGCAGATTATCCATGTCATCAAAGGCACTCTGGAATTTCATGCCCTCAGTTAGCTGGGGTTCATTAGCTTCTGCCTCTGGTAAGTAAGGTATAAATACACCTGAAGCTTCTGTGGCTATTTTTTTCTGATAGGCCGTCTGGAATAGCGTTTTTGACTTTTCAGTATGTGAAGACTGCAAGGTCACATAGCTGCCATCATAATAGTAGTTATAGAAGTAATCATCAGAACCAGGTACACAGTGATGTGTGATTATATTTCTTTCAGCATTAGTGATAGGAGTAGAGAGGCCAGATTCGAGATCTAGCTTGTAGGCATTTTCTATACCTGACTGCCCCTGCAAATAAATGATTTCGTTTTGACCACTTTGGAAGGGCAGTCTCTCATTGATCTCTTTTGTGTCAGTTAGTTGGACTAGCTCTGCATCTTTGTCTATGCCTTTTAGTAGAAAAAGATCAAAATTGTTTATAGGTAAGATAGTATCTAGTCGCTCTTTGATCAATGCGATATCAGGACGGTTAGAACGAAATATGATAGCTGGTTTGTTTTCGTATCGTATAACTTCAGCATCTAGGTCATCATAGAAATCTTCTGTGATTCTTATGTGATGTCTGTTTTCACTTTTGTAGAGATAGAGGTCAGAGTAACCATCTGTAGAAGCTGAAACTATATATTCCTTAGGGGCTAGGTAGTCTAGGCTATAGACTCTCTGAAAGTTTGTAGTGAAGTCTTCTACTTCCGAGCTGCCTGTCTTGGTGTTTATAGTTCTTAGCTTTGCAACATCTCTTACTTCATAGAGCACTGATAGCTCATGAAAACTAGGATGCCACGCAATAAGAGGGTAGTTGTAATCCGTCTCTTGGAAAATATTTTTGTATCCGACTTTGAATATTACTTCTTCGGTCTCTGTTTCTAGATCTCTCAGTACAACTTTTATTTTGCTTCTGTCATTCGTTACGTAGGCCAGTTGTTTGCCATCTGGGCTGATTCTGTACTGACTGATGGGCACACCTTTTTTGTTTCTAAGCTTTGGCTGATTCAAAGTTGCAGTGGCTGTTGCTCGACCTGCTTCATTAGCAAAGGTATTAAAGTAGTAGGCGTACCAATTTTCCTTTATAGTATCAAACTCTGCACCTAGGATAAATAGGAAACTGTTTTCGAGATTTCTACTGATACGTGTAAGGTAAATTATGTTGGCGATAACTGCACTACCATAAGTGTCAGAAATATAATGCCACATACTGTGTCCGGCTGCTCTTGGATGCTCTGCAGAGAATTTATTAAAATCACTATACCGCTTATTAGTAAGAAGATCTCTGATTTCATCTTCTATAAATCTATTCCAGTTGTCACTCGAATAAGAAATCATACCTTCGCTGAACCATGCTGGTAGATTTAGTAATAAGGCATTCTGGACAATCTCTTGTAGATTCGTACCATATAGTATCGAGTTAAGATAGACATGTGCTATGCCTGATCGGATGCTCTTTCTGAGTTTCTGATGATCGCCATCAAAGTAGATTAAGATCTTGTTGCCATCTACCTTGGTTGTTTTGGCTTTATTAGTAAAGGCTTGTTCGCTACCGATATTAGATTGTCTGAGGTCGGATAGATCAGTGTACACGATGATCTCAATCTTATGACTCAGAGTATGCTCTAGTATCTTCTGTATTTCATCATGATCTAGTTCTGCAAGTTGAATGATGGGTTGGGCGATATTTCTGCCTTTGCCATACCAGTAAGTCATGAAGTTTTCAGTTTCATATCTAGACCAATTGTAATGATCATCATGATACTGAACTCTATTTTTACCAAATTCTGTAATAATAGATTGACTGCTCACCGAGTGAGCACCAGCCATAAATAGGACAAGTAATATGCAATTAAAATATCTCATAAGAAACATTGAAAAATAAGCCTTTTTATCAATAATTACTACTTTATGTAATTAAGCAGCAAAGACATTTTATGCTTTTAGTGTATAAAGCTAACTTCGCTGTGTATAATCAATAATATATGAATATTGCTGCCTTCGTTTTTAGCTCTTGGTCTGAGAATACCTATGTCCTTTATGATGATAGTAAGGACTGCTGTATAGTCGATCCTGGCTGTAATAGTGAAGCTGAAAGACAGACTTTGGTTGATTTTATAGAAAGCAATGGTCTCAAGCCAGTGAAGCTCGTCAATACCCACTGCCATATAGATCATGTGCTCGGTAATAAGTTTGTCTCAGAGAAATGGAATCTTCCGCTAGTCGCTCATAAGGGCGAACAAGTGGTTCTAGATAATATGGTCTCTATCGCAATGATGTATGGTACACCATATGAGAAAAGTCCTGATATCTCTGAGTATCTTGATGAGGGCGAATACCTCAGCTTTGGCCATACTAAGTTAGAAGTCTACTTTACCCCGGGACATTCTCCTGCTAGTATTTCATTTTTCCATAGAGAGACGAAGCAATTGATTGCTGGTGATGTCTTATTCAAAGGGAGCATCGGGAGGACAGATCTACCGGGTGGTAATTTCGACACTTTGATAGCTAGTATCAAAGATAAGCTGTATCCACTTGGAGATGATGTCATCGTCTATAACGGACATGGACCTACGACGACCATAGGAGAGGAAAGAAGGAGTAATCCTTTTTTGGTGTAGTTATTTTGAATTACTCGATTAGACAGAGCAACCACTTCTGTCGTATTAGACCATTTAGTCATCCTTTTTTGATTCCGCTTTCTTTTCCAAAGTATAGAGATAAAATTCCTCGACTTCTTCTCGTGCCCATTCGGTACGCCTTAGAAACTTCAGGCTAGACTTTATGGAAGGATCATTTTTAAAGCATCGTATGTTTATGATGCGACCCATTTCTTTCCATCCCCATTCTTCGACAAGATATTCTAGGATGTCGGCGAGCTTGACACCGTGGAGAGGATTGTTGGGTTGTGAAGACAGTTGAGGTTTTTTTTCTTTCATTTAGGTCTGCAAGTTAAAACGGAATGAGGATATAGGGAGTTGTGACGAAGGAGTGATTCCCTGATCATTCATGTGTTAGATGTAGTGCTTTATTGGCCTGGCTTGTCTTCTAATATTTCATTAATGTCAACTTTTAATTTAGACAAGCTTTTACTTTTTGTTTTCCAGACAATTGCCAGATCTATTTTATAATAATCATGCACTAGTTTGTGCCTAAGCCCTTCTATTTTTCTCCATTCGATACTATCATTTTTTTCTTTAGTTTCATCTGATATTTTGTATGCGGCTTCTCCAATAATCTCAAGATTTTTGAATACAGCATCTTGAATCATCTCGTTTTTTTCAAATCCATCAAAATCTACATCCTTAGTATACCTGTCAATTTTCTCTATGGCATTTTTTATATGCTGTAATCGTTCTCTGTCCTCTTTATTTTTCATAGATGAGTACTTTTTCATTGTTTACAATTTCTTCAATGTTATTACTCAAAGTACCATGTTGTACGACATCCACATTCCTTTCTAAAAGATCTTCAAGTTCATATCCTATTCCGATATAATCGAGCAAATCAATTTTAGCTGATTTCTTCAATTGAATGAGTAGATCAATATCGCTGTCAAATTTTGCTTCGTCTCTTGCGAATGAACCGAACAACCAAGCTTTTTGGATTGGACTATTTTCCAAGTATGATTTTAGCTTTTCTATTAATTGAGTCCTTTTGTTATTTAGCCTTGTGCCCTTCTTCTCATATCTTAACCTTTTCTTCGTGATTTCAATTGCTTCAAAAGCGTAATCAAATTCCTTTATTTCTTGATATATTTTTTCGCTCAAATATCTCGTTTGAAATATTCTGTATTCTTCATTATAAAGTTTTGAAAGTGGTTTGATTATGTACTGAGGGGCAAGTTTTTCATTCCTCTCAATTTTTGATAGAGTTGACTGATCAATATTAATTTCAGAACCTACTATTCTAAGGGACAGGTTGTTCTTTTGCCTCAATCTACGAATGTACTCACCAAAGGATTCGGACTTCATATTTGGAAATATTTGGTTTAGAAATATATTTCCAAATATCAATTATTTATTATTATTACGCAAGCGCTTAGAATCTAAGTATTGCTTTCTTCTTTTTAAAAACTTTGGGTTTTTCTGCCCTTACTACATCTATCGGATCAGCTGTACCCAGCGTAGGCGATGGCCTATGATGTGGTTAAAGCTTGTTATGCAGAGTCATCATTCACACTGCTGCTCCTATTTTCTTTTGTGTATTCATCAGAGCAGCATTTTTATACTTTCTATTTATCGGGTCCTTTAGCCTGTATGGTCTGTTGAAAGCTTCTTGATTGAGCTTGAATCTTTCTGAAAGTTTTCTGATAGTTTCTTTAGAAAGTCCTGTTTGATAATTGAGAATTTTTGATACTGTTCCTTTAGACAAATTTAAAATCTCAACTAAATCTTTAGCCTTCATTTTATGCTCGTCCATAAGTGATTTCAAGAGTTCTATTGGATCAAGTTGTGGAGTTGGATAGTTTTCATCATCATACTTCTCAATTAACAATGTTAAAAGTTCTATTTCATCTTTATCTTTCTTACGGTTCTTAAAGACGAGGTCTTCAAGTACTTTACAATATTTGTCATATTGGTGTTCTGTCTTGATGATTTTGTATTTCATTACTTTATCCATTAGTAAACATTTATTGTGTATTGTAATTCGTCTTTACAAACATTGTTGTATTCTGAATGAGTTCCGATCCAATTTATGAATAGATGTACGTATGATTCACCAAAATGGTATTTACAAATCATCCTGTAATTATTTCCTCCTATGTTAAAGACAACTCTTTTGGAGCTTTTTCCTATTAGGTCTGCAGAACCATAAGTTTCTTTAATATCATTGGCTGTTTCCCAATCAGCACTTTTAAGTTTGTCTATCCACTGGTCAAATGAGCTTCTACTTGATGCATCTGCATTTTGGTATTTAGCGATTGTTTTCTTTTTGACCAATCTTATCTTCATATTTCAAAGATACAAGAAAGTTTCAATATATGAAACATCTGGGTTTATGAGCCCTGATTCTGCATAACTTAATTATATACCTACCAATCAATAGGCCGATAATCCTTCAAGAACTTTCCACACCAGTGCTTCCCTGTATTGATGCCATCGAATAACGGATCTAGGACACGTGCCGCACCATCCACAATATCTAGTGGCGGTTGGAAGTCGTGAATTTCTTCTTTTCGTTTGGATAGCTCTGCAGGGTCTTCATCTGTGACCCAGCCTGTATCTACGGCATTCATATAGATGCCAGACTTAGCGAAATCTAGAGCGGAGGTATGCGTCATCATATTGAGGGCAGCTTTAGCCATGTTGGTATGCGGATGGCGGTCTTCTTTATGGAAGCGGTGAAATTTGCCCTCCATGGCAGAGACATTGATGATATGTTTCTTGCCTGTATTTTCTTTGCGCATGAGGTTAGAGAGTCGATTGCAGAGCACGAAGGGGGCAACGGCATTGACCAGTTGTACTTCTATCATCTCTGGAGTTTCTATCTCTCCTAGTCGCAGACGCCAGCTGTTAGTTTTTCTGAGATCTACTTGTTGGAGATCCGCATCGAGTTGGCCTTCGGGGAAGACTTCTTTGGTGGGCAGAGAATTATCGAAGCTGTATGGAATCTGAGATAACTTTGCAGATGCACGAATACCAATACCTGGTTCTGGCTGATGCCAGGAGACTGGAAGATTCTTTTGTTGCTGCTTGGTACTATCGCTGTACTCATTTAGGGCAGAGATACAAGCTTGATGATTTTCTAGGAGTTCTTGTGCTCTGGGCGGTAAGACCTCATAGGGTAGTTCTTCTTTCGCCATGAGGTGCTTATAGAAGCCTGAAGGTCTTCGTACGGTTTGAGCGGCATTGTTGATGAGAATGTCTAGTCGGTCGTAGTGTTGCTCTATATAGTTGCAGAAAATTTCTACACTAGGAATGTGTCGTAGATCGAGACCATGTATTTTGAGTCGATGACCCCATTCATTAAAATCATCTTCCTGTGCATATCTAGTAGCGGAGTCAACTGGGAATCTCGTCGTGGCCACGACTGTTGCACCCGCTCGTAAAAGCATCAAGGTAATATGGTAACCGATCTTTAATCTAGACCCTGTAATTACGGCTACCTGTCCTGTGCAATCTGCATTTTGGAAGCGCTTGGCATAATTAAAATCTCCACATTCTGGACACATAGAATCATAAAAGTGGTGGAGTCTATCATAACGTTCTTTGCAGACATAACAGCTCTGCGGAGAACTAAGTATGCGTTCTTCTTTTTCTTCTAGACTTGCGGCAGTGAGTAGTTTTGGGGCGACAAAGACAGAAGCATCACGGGCACTTCTAATACCTGTTTCTTTTCGTGCATGCTTATCCCTCTCGAATTGTTTTCGTTTCAGTACAGCTCTATGATCTTTTCTTCTTTTTTGGCGCTCGTGTCTTTCTGGCCGAGAGAGCATACCCGCATTAAATAATAGGGCCTTGCGCTTTTCCTGACTGAGTTCTGCAAGTGGGGTAGAGTCCGCATTCAACTGCTTGAGTATGCTGATACATTTGTCTATGTCTTCTTGACTCGGTCTCTTCTCCGATTCCTCTGGCTTCATAAGGCAAAGATACCTTATTAATAGTCATCGAGTTTCTGAAAACAGGAAATTCTCGGTGATTGTCTTTTAGCTATTGTAAGAAGACTAGAAGCGATACGACAGGGGTACTCTGAAAATCACATCGATATTTGTAAAACCAAAATCAGGATCTCTATTTAATACTCTAGAGTACGTAAATTTATTGAACGATGCATAACCAAGACCGAGCATAAGCTCCAAGCTCAACCTTTCATTAAGCATAAATTTATAACCTCCAGCTAGTCCAAAAGCGAATCTCTTGTTCCGTAAGCTTATGTAATTATTGCTGGTAGCTCCTGCTATATTTCTATATCTGAAATATGGACTGAGGTATATTTTATCGTAATTATGATCGGACACAAGATAATACTTGAGATAGAATTCTATCCCTGAGCCAGCTGTATGATAGGTTACGGGATTAGAAAAAAGATCAAAGGGAGATAAGTTCTTCGTGATATACGAATACATAATTTCGAAGCTCACATTGGGCTTAACGTATACTTCTACAGCTATATCTATATCTTTGAACAGTAGCAGTAAAGGGTCTATGCTTATTTCTGCAGAATAGCTTTTCGAGTTTAGATTTTTACCGGTTGTATTCTGTTCTGGTAGGGTAGACTGACCTGCCAAATTGAATACTAATAGGAGATAGACAAGTGCAATTAATAAGCTGTTATTAATGGCCATAATGGATATTGCTGATGAACTAATATGTTTAAGATAGATGAAACGTATTATTCCTCAATAAACAGTAGACAAGGGAATCGAAAATGTCCTAAGTAAATACCTTCTTAGTCATAAATCTAATGACAAAGAAGGCGATCACTAATGTCAATGCCAACCACTGAATAGGCAAGTAAGAGAATACAATAAGGTGCATCTTATCTAGAACAAAGAAGATTAACATCAGCCCTGCGATAGTACCTACAAAGCCAGTCAGTTTTCCAAATCCTGGTATGTCCTTGAAGTCCACATTCTTTTTGATCAAGAATAAAGTGAGCAGCATGCTTACCAATGGCAGTACATCTACCATCATATTCATGTCATAAATGCTACGCTTCTCAAAGAAGACATGATAGAGGTTCAGTAAGATCGAGAAGATCCCTGGTATGACAGAGAGATAAATTAATACGGAATAGAATATGCACCAGGGACTTAAATGTCCCTCACCTTTCGCCATAAAGTTGGCCAATAAAGCTGCTACTGGTAATATGAAGAAATAGAAGAGCGGGTAGAAAGCATTGTTACCCATGTGCTCTATAAACTGTCCTAAAGTCATAATCTTATCCGTGTTTGTTTCTCAGAGTTTATAAGTCAAATATTATACCTTATATCTTGAGATTATAGTTTGAGAATCAGCGGACTACATAACAAGAAATTTTAATATTTCGGTACCGCTTGGGAAAAAGGATACATACCTCCCATGCCAGCACCTAAAGTTGAGAACAGTAATATGATAAAATTGGTTTTATACAGAGCTATAAAATGGTCTCTTTCCAACTGGGAAGTATCCTCGTTTTATAGAGCAAAATTTGAAATAGTGATCGAGCCAGCATAAATGCGATCATTGCTATCCAGATACTCGCTTGTGGCATAACCGTTCGCGTCAGGTAAAAGACGATGAAGAAAGTAAAGACTGAGACAACCATACTATCCCGTAATTCTTTCACAGCTGTGGCGCCACTGAAGATGCCATCCCAGATAAAGGCTAAGGCCCCAGATAGAGAAACCAAGGATAGCAAAGGCATGAACAGTTCCGCTTCGGCTATAAGTTCTAGATTAGTGGTCATCAACTTTAATAGACTTGTGCCGGAAGTAATGAAGCCCACTGCAAAAATTCCCGCAAAAGCCAATCCGTAAATGAGACACTTGCGGACAACCTTTTTTATACTCTCCAAAGATTGAGCTCCGAGATACTTACCCACCAGACTTTCTGAAGCATAAGCAAAGCCATCTACCGCATAGGACATAAAGTAAAACAGTTGTAACATCATCTGATTTATGGCGAGATAACTATCGCTAACCTGAGAAGAATAATCTGTAAAGAAACTGAAGACAAGTATCATCCCTATGTTACGGATAAACATGTCTCTATTCACACTAAGAAATCTAGCGAGTTCCTTAGCCCTGAAGATTGCTTTGTCAAAATAGTGCATGACCTTTTGCCGATGCTTCGCCACGATAATAGCCACTGCAATTAGGAATGTAATCCACTGAGCGGCGAAGGTTCCGTAGGCCACACCTGATACACCGAGTCCTTTGACAATGACTAAGTACCAACTGATAATAATATTCAGCACGTTAGAACTGATGGTAAGGAGCATAGGAGAAATTGCATCCTGCATACCAAAAAACCATCCGCGTAATGCAAAGACACATATCACTGCAGGTGCCGCCAGTACTCTAATGGAAAAGTATTCTGCAGCCAGATTTTCTACTGGAGCAGAGCCGCTAAGAATTCCGAAGCAAAGTGCCCCTAGAGGTTTGTGAAAAATCAATATGAGTAAGCCTAAAGCAAATCCAATACTTGCAGATCTGAAAAGTAATCTGTAGCATTCTCCTTCATCTTCCTTTCCATATGCCTGAGCAGTAAGACCAGTAGTTCCTGGCCTAAGAAATCCGAAGCCCCAGTAGAGCAGATTAAAAATGATGCCACCAAGAGCGATGGCTCCTATGTAAGCAGGGTCCTCCATCCGACCCATTAATGCTGTATCTACGATCCCAAGGAGTGGAATAGAGATATTAGCAATAATATTAGGAAGAGCAATTCGGAATATCTCTTTATTGATCGTCATGAGTTCAGCACTGCAGTTTTTACAAGTGCAAGATTAAAAAGAAAACGCAGTTCTCTCAGCGAAGGGAGGGGAATTAATTCTATTAGACTTTTATAGTATTGCGGCTTATCTTTTTATGAGATACGATGGCTATGTAAAAGCAAACAAGATTAGGAATAGAATTAGAATCCATAAAATTATAAACAAGAGAGGTATTAATACAGTCAATATTGATAGGATTAGACCCACCGTTGCCATTTTTCTTGGTTTTCTCGCTAGGATATCGTTTTCGTCGGTTTTGATAAGCGTCAAAATTGAGAATACAAATCCTAGGATAAGGGTAAGCCCTCCGATTAACCATAACCAAGGCAGAACTAACCCTGCAAACAAAAGTATAAAAGAGATGAGGCCAAAGATAAATCCTAAATCACCACCTCTAATTTTTTTGAGCTCTTCTGGATCGGCAGCTTTGATTTTTTTTGTAATCCTTTTAGCAAGACGCTTGATTATCCATTTTTTTACGATACCTATTTTCTTCGATTTTTTGACTCTGAGTTCAGTTTTTTTTGAAGATGCTGGTGGCGGAGAGTTTACAGCAAAGCTGTTTGTGGTGCCTATAATAAGGGCGACTAAAATTAGTAGTCGAAATAGTATTGTGCTAATGGACATAACGATGATTTTGCTAGTTAATGATTGATAGCTCTAAATATAAGGTATCGAATTATTATTTCGTTTACTAGGTTTCCGGAACAGAGGTAAAAAGCTCAATTCATGTTGTATGCTGACTCGGTAATTTTTGCTTATTTTTAGTCTGTGACCTTCTATTCTATTTAGAGAGTTTTGATTGTTACGACAATTCCTATCAATGCATTAGATTTCTTTAATGCATACATTCTATTCTAGTTATTCATTCATTTAAAACTTAATTAACGTTCATGAAAATTATACTTAAAATTGCTGTATTGATACTGATTTTTTTAACATCATGTACTGATAAAAGGGAGCAGAACAACAATGAAACTAAAGCTTCTCCAGAACAGGTTCAGGAAATAAAAAAGATTGAAACCTTAACAAATGAGATGGAGAAAACTACACAAAGTATAGAGCAGACAGCTAGAGAATTGGATGCTGTGCTAGAGGAAATAGACAATTGATTGCTTTTATTCGTCTCTTATATGTACTCATTTATTAATTCTTAAAATGAAACTATGTCACTAACAAAAAAAATATTTACCAAAGGTCTACCACTCTTTATAGTGTTATTATTCTGCTCATTAAATACTTCTGCTCAAGGTAAGGGGCAGGGCAAAGGAAAAGGTAAAGACAAAGCAGAATGGGCCAAACAAAAAGCCGAGCAAGCAAATGCTAAAGTAAAAGATATGTCTACAGATGCAGTAGAAGAAGTTGAAGATGCAGCAGATGAAGTGAAAGGTAAATTAAAGGGCAAGGGTAAGGGCAAGTCGAAAGAAAAGAAAGCTAGAGAGCAGAAAGAAAAGAATGTGAAAGATGACCACGATGATGAGAATGAAGGGGACGATGATAAGAATGAGGAGGATGATGATGATGAGAATGAAGGCGACGATGATGATTATAATGATGACAACAAAAAAGGAAAGAAAGAGAAGAAAGGTAAAAAGGAGAAGTTAGATAAGGCGAATAATGGCAAGGCATATGGAAAGCGAAAGGGAGATTTAAAGGGTAATGACTTCGGTGCGGAAAGAGCTACTCAAGCCAAACAAAAGCAAAAAGAGCAGAAAGAAAAAATGACTAAAAGCATTAGAAAAAACGAAGGGAACTTAGCGAAGTCACAGCAAAGGATTGAAGCGGCTAAGGCAAGAGCAGAGGAAGCCAGAAAGAATGGAAAGATGTCTGAGGATGAATATTCTAAGCGCATGGACAAGATAAAAAGAGCAGAAAAACTTGCCTCAGAGTTAGAAGAAAAACTAAATCAGGGAAAGGAGCAGAATAAAGTACAAATCAGATAGATTACTTAGAAAAATCATAAAAGGTATCAGCTTGCTGGTGCCTTTTTTATGCGCCTAATATTGTGCAGAATGAAATGATAATATGGATAAAGTTATAAAATCTGAATCTATGCTATCATAGACTTAGCACCACTAGTAATAATAGGGACAAGGGTATTATTCCAGTCAATAAAGATAAGACAAGACCCCAAGTAGCCATTCTTCTTTCTTTCTTGAATAATTTCTTATTCTCTTTGGTTTTAACTAGAACTATGATGGAGAATATATCTCCCAGAATTGCTGCAACTCCTGCAACTAACCATAACCAGAGTGCTGCTAGACCAACAAATAATAGCAAGATGGATACTATGCCAAAGATCAATCCCAGTCGTGCTTTTTTAGTTATAGAGAGATCTTGCTGATCGGTCTCTTTTATTTGCTTCGCAATTTTTTTAGCAAGCCGCTTGATGACCCATTTTTTGACAACTCCAACTTTCTTAGATTTCTTTCCCGCTAGTTCAGCATTCTCCACGGATACTGGCGGAGGTGCATTAACTGCATAGTTATTTGTGCTTCCGAATAGCAGGGCAACTAGAATAAGAGAGCGGATTGTAATTGAGCTAATGGACATCGTTAATATTTTAGAGTTGATGACTTTAATATAAGACACCATTATTTATTAATCTGGGTTGCTCAGCCTTTTTTATAAATCAAAAGAAAAGGGCTGTACTCACATTGAATACAGCCCTTCACATTTATGTTTTTATTTATATCGCTATCCTATAGCGACATCATTAATTGTACTGGATCTTCTAAAAGTTCTTTGACTTTTACAAGGAAGCCTACAGAAGTTTTGCCATCTATAACTCGGTGATCATAAGAAAGGGCTAGATACATCATAGGTCTGATTTGTACTTCGTCACCTACGGCTATCGGTCGCTTAATAATGTTATGCATTCCTAGTATAGCCGATTGAGGCTTATTCAAGATAGGAGTACTTAGCATAGAGCCGAATATTCCTCCGTTAGTGATCGAGAAAGTACCACCAGACATTTCTTCTAGTGTCAGCTTTCCAGAACGGGCCTTGCCTGCGAGCTCTTTGATTTTAAGTTCTATATCTGCAAAAGAAAGAGACTCCACATTATTGACAGGAGGGACGACTAGTCCTGTGTCTGTGGAGATTGCAATAGAAATATCTACGTAGTCATGAAAGATCAGATGATCTCCATCTAGAGTGGCATTGACTGCAGGCATTTCCATTAGTACCTGTGCACAGGCCTTAGAAAAGATAGACATGAAGCCGAGCTTGATGCCATATTTCTCTACGAACTTTTCTTGATAGGTTTTTCTGAGCTTGAAGATATTAGTCATATCTGCCTCGTTGAACGTGGTCAACATTGCAGAATTGTTTTTAGCATCCACTAATCTAGAAGCGATAGTTCTACGCATTCTAGACATTTTTTCTCTTCTGTCATTTCTGCTAAATGCTGCCGGTGCATGGCTTGGAGTTGCGGCCGCTGGTGCAGCAGCTTTTGCTGGAGCCGCTGCAGGAGCTTTAGCTTTCTCGGCATCTTCTTTTGTTATTCTCCCATCTTTTCCTGTCCCTGTGACTGAAGATGGATCTATGCCTTTCTCAGCAAGAATCTTAGCGGCAGCTGGGGAAGGATGTCCAGTGGCGTAGTTAGTTTTGGCTGGCTCTGCAGCTTTAGCAGGTTCGGCAGTTGTTTCTGCGGCTGGAGCCGCTGGTGCTGAACCTCCTGCTGGTGCAGCGACACTAGTATCTATCTTAGCAACTAGAGCACCTATTTCTAAGTCATCGTCTTCCGCAGCGACATAGATTAGCTTGCCAGAAGCCTCTGCTGGAAATTCTAAAGTTGCTTTGTCGGATTCAAATTCGCAGATGGGCTCATCTAGATTGACATATTCTCCATCTTGCTTTAGCCATTGTGAGAGGGTAACTTCTGTGATTGATTCCCCAATGGTAGGGACTTTCATTTCTACGATGCTCATAGTTTGTTTTTCGTTTATACGAGTAAAGTTAGGGTATATGAACGATAAAGACGGATAATTTTATGGCACGCCAAAATATATTTTTAGATGAGTCTAAATAATCACTCCAGACCCTTATTCTATATGACCTGCGCTGTAGTTTTTATCAGCTAATCTGAAGTAGCCATTAGAAGGATTATAGATGAGGAACTTACCATGAGTCGTTATCATCTGCTGATTACTCTTCATTTCCTCTGCTAGTGATGAAGGATCATCCGAGAAGATTGTCGTCTTAGATTCGCCACTTATAGTACTCAAGAGCATAGACTCAAAAGGAGAGGCCCAGGACTGGATCAGTTTCTGTTTTGTTTGATTCCCATAGCTGAGTACTTTTCTGTCATGAGTCCTAGCGACCTCTTGATACCAAGTAATCCTGTCAGAGTAGAATGTAGAACTAAGTCCGATACGAATGAAGGCTATAATGATTAGAATGGCTAGTGCTATTCGTATCCAGCCAATTTTTTCATACAGTCTAGAAACTAGCAAAGTGTAAACGGCTACGAAGAAGAGTACTCTGTAATTACCTTCATTATAGAACACATAAGAAGGATCAACCTCTGTCAGCTCTGTCAATAGTAGAAAGCAGGTATAGAAACCAGTGAGAAGAACAGCATAAAGCCAATGTCTGCAATAGAGGAGTACTCCTAAGACTACAATGCAACAGAGAGCAATAGGCCAGTAAGAAGTAGAACCTAGTAGATCTAAAAAGGAACCCGACGAGATTTCGAATTGCGTCAGGTTTTTCATCAGTAATTCTCGCTTTCCAGTGTCATAATAATTAGGAAAGAACTTGCTCTTCATGAAGTAGCTGATACTATAGGCTAGAAGGTTATAGAGTAATGTGGTCTTGTTAATGTCTTTTGTCAATACAGACAGCACCATCAAAAAAAGTACGATCACTGCCAGTAGTGGATGTATCCAAGCTAAAATTATCGCTACTATAATACTTCCTACAAGCTTCCCCTCTCGCATCAGGGCCAACCATAAACATAAAGTCGTCAGTCCTAGAAAGAGCTCATTATTATTCCAGAAGAAGGTATATGCGACAGGTAGGGTCAAGGTGAGTAAAAGCAACCAAGACATCACTTTGTCTTTCAGTCCATATCTGATTAGGCAGAAGATAACAGCATGAAATAAAAAATAGCTCAGTGAATGTACAAACAGCACCAACTTCAATGGCACCCCAAATTTGATTGCCAGTAGAGGCAGTATTTGCAGAACAGCTGCTGGATAACGACTGGCATTGACAAATAGACTTTCGTCATTGATGAGCTTGAATATCGTAAAGGGATTATCTAGAAAACTAGTCCTCTCGATATAAAAGAAACAGGTAAATAGGAAATAGCATAACAGAAGAAGTAGGTCTGAGTTGCTGCTTCTAAAAAGGGATGTCTTGCTATTGATAAATTTCACGATCCTAAGTTAATAGCTATTCCGATACCTTAGTGCTAAAGCTGATTGCGAATTTTGGATTCCCATTGATATTGTTTCAACTCATCCCCAGCCCTTACATTCGGCAAGCTCAGTACAGGTCTCTTGTGAAGAGAAGGGAGTTTGGATAGTCCATGTAAGTTGTTAAGATTTTACAGCTACCTCTCTTCACAAGAGAGGTCAGGATCTTTGGAAAAGATTCTGGGAGAGTTGATAAAGGTGAGTCGAAGTGAGTTAATTGCAACTCTAGCCTACACAGATAAAATAAAAACCTAAGAAATATTTAGCCTATTATGAATTTTCGATCCCAATCAGAATGCTCTTTATTCTTTCGTAGTCTTTGAAATTTCTACCAGAATCGGACAAGGGAAACATTCTTTTTTGCTTACTCTTTATGCGTAGAATCCCCTTTTCTTCTGAGGTAATGGACATCGTATCCAATTTGGTATCTATTGCAATTTCTGAGTCAGTCTTAGTGAATGTGTAACCAAGGTTTGCTGTCCATGGTTTTTCGATTTCCTTGTACAACCGATCTAAAGTAACTGAGGTGCCTAAAGTTCTATCCTGATGTTTTTTATAGGAATCAGGGTCAGAGGAGTCTGCTTCACTTGTGTAATGTAGAACTATGGTCAGTAAGATAATGTTGAGAAACGACTGAAAGCTATACAGGTCTGTAAGATCAACCTTACTTGGAATGATAAGCCATAGCAGAAAATATCCGATACTGTAAATGGTATAAAGTACAACCAAGTAGAATATGAATTGCTTTCTGCCTGGGGAAATCATCTATTAAGATTCTCCTTTCTCTATCTCTTGTAGATTTAGATACAACTCATCAAGTTGGTCCTGATCCACAGGACTGGGTGCATCTATCATCATGTCACGACCACTGTTGTTTTTAGGATGAACGAGTGGTCAGCTGAAAGCTGAATCGAAACCCTAAATGGGTTGAGATAATGAGAGAACTGAAACATCAGTTTCAGCTAGGAGCCTTCAATCTAATTTAGAGGGCATAAACCTCTTAACCTATCTTTGTTAATCAGTTGAAGGAGTGGTATCCTGCAAGTTTAGATACAACTCATTCAGCTGATCCTGATCCACAGGACTGGGTGCATCTATCATCATGTCACGACCACTGTTGTTTTTTGGAAACGCAATAAAGTCTCTGATGGAATCTACACCATTCATAACTGCATTCAATCTATCAAAACCAAAAGCGATACCGCCATGTGGTGGTGCTCCATATTCGAATGCACCTAGCAAGAAACCGAATTGTGCTTCCGCCTCTTCTGGTGTAAAGCCTAGTAGCTTAAAGTTCTTAGACTGCAGTTCTCTATCGTGGATTCTGATAGAACCACCACCTATTTCTACACCGTTAATGACCAAGTCATAGGCATCTGCCTTCAGTTCTTTCATCGCCTGATGGTCACCGTTCATCATGTTTGGTATCTCATCTACCTTAGGAGAAGTAAAGGGGTGATGCATCGCATGGAATCTTTTTGTTTCCTCATCCCACTCTAGTAGAGGAAAATCCACTACCCATAATGGATTGAATACGGTAGGATCCATAAGCCCTAATCTACGACCCATTTCTAGGCGTAGTTCATTCATCTGCTTTTGTGTCTTTTCCTTTTCTCCACATAGGACGAATAAGGTATCGCCTTTTTTGGCACCAGCTTTTGCTAGCCAGCCTTTAAGGTCTTCATCTGAGTAGAACTTACCCACAGAAGACTTGATGCTGTCATCAGTGTTCCACTTGACGTAGACAAGGCCTTTGCAACCAATCTGTGGACGTTGTAGCCATTCCGTTAGTTTCTTGATGTCCTTATTGGAGTAACTCTCTGCAGTACCTTCCGTACATATACCGACTACATATTCAGCACTGTCAAAAACAGGAAAATCTTTGCCTCTTGATTCTTGTGTCAGTTCTACGAACTCCATCCCAAATCTTGTATCCGGCTTATCACTACCATATCTTTCCATAGCCTCATCATAAGACATCTTAGGGAAGTCAGGAAGGTCTTTGTCTAACATCACTTTGAAGAGGTACTTCGTCAGTCCTTCGAACGTTGCTAGAATTTCATCTCTAGTTACGAAAGACATTTCGCAATCTATCTGTGTGAATTCTGGTTGTCTATCTGCTCTCAGGTCTTCATCTCTGAAGCATTTTACAATTTGAAAATATTTATCAAAACCGCCTACCATTAAGATCTGCTTGAAAGTCTGAGGAGATTGGGGTAGGGCATAAAATTCTCCTGGATTCATTCTAGAAGGAACGACAAAGTCTCTAGCCCCTTCTGGTGTACTTTTTATCAGTACCGGTGTCTCTACTTCTATAAAGCCCTCATCAGCCAGATGCTTTCTCGTCTCTACGGCCAGCTTCGATCTGAACATGAGGTTCCTTTTGAGTGGTCCTCTACGAAGATCTAAATATCTATATTTCATTCTGAGGTCATCACCACCATCGGTCTCCTCTTCTATACTGAAAGGTGGAGTCTTAGAGGCATTCAGAATGTCTAAGGTTTTAACTTCTATTTCTATATCACCTGTGGGACGGTCTGGATTTTTGCTGGCTCTTTCAGAGACAATCCCCGTAGCCTTTACGACGAATTCTCTTCCGAGTTTTCTAGCCTTTTCTGTCAGGTCAGCATCGGTATCCATATTGAATACTAATTGGGTAATACCATATCTATCTCTAAGATCTACAAAGGTCAGACCCCCTAGATTACGTGTTTTCTGTACCCAGCCAGATAGTGTTACTTCTTGGCCTTCATGGCTCATTCTTAATTCTCCACAGTTATGTGATCTATACATGCTACGCTTTTTGCTTTTAAGAGTGCAAAATTAAGCTATTCTTACAGAATAAATATTTCAGATATATAAATTGAAGGGAAGCCTCCAGGCCTAAGAGTTGAATTTATTTTTTCTTTGTTGTTCTTCCTCTTCAATAGGGATTAAGCCCATTTTAGCCCTGCGTTCGTTGACTTTTAGTGGGTCGCGAATATCATGGAAGCCATTCCATCTGCCTCTGCTATCTATGGAGCCATCAGCAGAGTGAGTACTCCCAGATAATTGTGTCCCATAGATCTGAGGGAAGCCATATGTCATAAGAATTCTATCATCCATCATAGCTTTCCGTCGTGGCTGAAGTAAGCTGTCCTGATAGGCCATATTAAATTGACTATGATAATATTCCATAAGACCTGTCTGTCCAGAGTGCTGAATTACATACCAGGCTGCCTCGATTGTTTCTTTAGTCTTGGGGAAACCACATTGTTCTATGACGGAGGTAACCTTAACCCTATTACTAGAGTCTATCTTAAAAAAATCTCCATCTATGCTGCCATTTCTGATACCCTGATCGAGAGCACCTGCAGCCAATATGATACTATCTGAAAGGCTGCAGTTAATAGATTCTCTCTGGATATTACTAAGGGGATTACTTGCGAGAAATTGCATGAGTTTGATTTCTCCAAAGAGCTGCTCATCATTTTCTATGGGGCGACATTGTACCTCCATGACCTTACCCGTTGTATTCTTAAAATAAGTTCTATAGAGTTTTCCTTCGTTCAGCAAGGTTTTTTCTTCTGGATTCAGAGCGACTCCATTAGCATTAACATATTTAGCAAAGAGAAAATCTTGCTTCGCACCAGTGGATAAAATCTGGTAAGTTTCTTCTTTTGAAAGTTCTGTAAGTTGATTTTGCTTTTCGTTTTTACATGCAATAACAAACAGCGCAAGTGTAAGATAAAGGAAGGTTTGCTTTTTAATCATGGCGTTAATTCTCTATATATTGTTACTTGGAATTTCTATGGTCTTCTTCTTTTAGCTTATTTAGCACTTTATTGATTGCCAATTCTGATAGGGCAGTCTCATTCTCATTGAGTAGTTTTTCTAAATGGTCAATGGAGAAGCTACTATCATCGATCACAAAGGATTTACTCGTGCTTCCATTTCGGGGATCAAGAATCTTTTGCTGTAGGGTAAGCAGCTGCTCTGAGGAGAGCAGATTTTTATGATAGGCTTTTTCGAAGTTCTTATAGTATAACTCTCTAAGACCTGAATTGGAAGAGTAGGTTACAATATTCCATGTATACTCGATGGTAAGCTTCTCGGTCGGAAAGCCACATTGCTCTATCACGGAAACGACCAGATCGTTATGTTCGATTGCTTTTAGCTTATTGCTATCTACTCTTGCTTCTACTTTTTTGTCAAAGTATGTATTGTAGCCATAGAGCAAGTTGTCTTGCAGACAGTCTAGAGTAACGGTAGAGCTTTCTTCTAGGGGATTGAGTCGAAGCAAGGCGGTTAATCTCGTTTCGTCAAGTTTGGTTTCTTCGGTAAGAGGTAAGCAACGGACTTGTTTGATGATGCCTTGCTTGTTCTGATAAAAATGACGACTCATTTTCCCCTCATTTAGTAGGTTTCGTTCAGCAGTTGATAAAGCTTGTCCTGTGCCATTAGTATGAGGAGCGAGTTGGAATTCAAGTTTTTTTCCTTCTGCTAATTTTCTAAGGACTTTTTCGTGGTCTAATATATACAGCTTATCCTCAGACAGAGCCCCAACTAGTATGCCTAGGAGTAGGACAAATACTAATGAAACGAGGAGATATCTAATGGATTGCAGTGTCATTACTGTAAGTTACCAAAAATCCAAACGCTGGATGAACAGTCTGAGTATAATCTTGTTCCTATC
>CAKZVK010000001.1 GCA_937921825.1 uncultured Saprospiraceae bacterium | reverse complement strand
ATAGAAAGATTCTATAACATCTTCGAAGACCTAGGTGCAGAAGTCAATTTCCATCCGATCACTAAAGCGATTCATTCTGGCTATATAGATAAGGATCTAAAACTAGCGATCTACACTGACCACCAGATCTTCGAGAGGTTCCATAGATTCAAGTTGAGAAAAGGCTTTACTAAAGAAGCAGCTCTAAATCTTAGAATGCTCAAGGAATTAAAACCTGGTGATTTTGTGACCCATATAGATCATGGTATAGGAAAGTATAGTGGCCTAGAAAAGCTAAACATAAACGGTAAAGAACAAGAATCTGTAAGATTAATCTATTCTAATAACGATATCCTATATGTGGGAATTAACTCCTTACATAAGATATCCAGATATGTAGGGAAGGAAGGCACTCAACCGAGACTGAGTAAGATAGGAGGAGAAGCTTGGAAGAATCTTAGAAGAAAAACTAAAAAGAAAATAAAGGACATTGCTCATGAGTTGATAAAACTTTATGCGCAAAGAAAAGCTTCCAAGGGATTTGCCTTTCCTGCAGATGGGCACTTGCAGAATGAGTTAGAAGCCTCCTTTATCTATGAAGATACGCCAGACCAGTACGAGACCACAATTGCTGTAAAAGCTGATATGGAAAAGCCCTATCCGATGGATAGATTGGTCTGTGGAGATGTTGGCTTTGGTAAGACAGAGATAGCCATCAGAGCAGCGTTCAAAGCAATTCTAGGTGGTAAGCAGGTAGCGATACTAGTACCGACCACCATTCTAGCACTACAGCATTATAAGACCTTCAGTGCACGATTAGAAAAGTTTGGAGTAGATGTCGATTATGTCAATCGATTTAGAACAACCAAGGAGAAAACAGCCATTTACAAAACCCTAGAAGCAGGTCAGCTAGACATCATCATAGGGACACATGCTTTGCTGAATAAAAAAGTAAAGTTTAAAGACCTCGGTCTATTGGTCATAGATGAGGAACAAAAATTTGGGGTAGCAGCTAAAGAAAAACTAAGAAGTTTCAAAGTCAATGTAGATACACTGACCCTAACGGCGACGCCTATCCCTAGAACCTTACAGTTCTCATTGATGGCGGCCAGAGATCTTTCTGTGATCAGAACAGCTCCACCTAATCGACAGCCCATCCATACCGAAAGAAGAGTATTCAATGATGAACTGATCAAAGAATCAATTTACTATGAGTTCACTCGAGGAGGACAAGTCTTCTTTGTGCATAATAGAGTAAAGTCCTTGCCAGATGTTACAGCGATGATCAGAAAACTATGTCCTGATCTAGATGTCACCATGGCACACGGCCAGATGGATACCAAAGAACTCGAGAAGACTTTATTGAATTTTATCGGCGGCAAGTATGACGTATTGGTTTGTACTAATATTATAGAGACAGGCTTAGACATTCCTAATGCGAATACTATAATTATCAATAATGCGCAGAACTTTGGAATGAGTGATCTACATCAGCTGAGAGGAAGGGTAGGCCGATCTAATAAAAAAGCGTATTGCTATCTCTTCGCTCCGCCAGTATCTACGCTGACCACTGATGCTAGAAAACGATTAAGAACCTTAGAAGAATTTTCAGATCTAGGAAGTGGGTTTCATATTGCTATGAAGGATTTGGATATCAGGGGAGCAGGTAACCTCCTCGGAGGAGAACAGAGTGGATTCATTTCTGATATTGGTTACGAAACTTACCAGAAGATTCTAGAGGAAGCGATTCATGAGCTAAAGGATAATGAATACAAAGATTTATTCAAAGACGAGAAGAAAGAGAAAAAGAACTGGGTCTATGATGTAGAGATAGATGCAGATGTAGAAATGCTGATTCCTGATGAATACATTAATGTCATCCAGGAACGTCTCAATGTCTATAATGAAATGGGTAAGATAGATAACGAGGAACAACTGAATGCATTACGCAAGAAACTAAAAGATAAATTTGGCCCTATCCCTTTCCAAGTGGAAGAACTATTCAATGGGATTAGATTACGCTGGTTATGTAAATTAATCGGAGTAGAACGCCTTTCTTTGAAGAATAGAAAGCTAAGATGTTATTTTATTAATAATCCGCAGTCTTCTTTTTACGAAACAGCAATCTTTAACAATCTAATGTCCTATATTTCTACTAAAGGTAATGAAGTAGGTCTTTCACTTAAACAATCCAACAAATTTTTAATTCTAATTAAAGATCAAGTCAATAATCTTAAAGCATCACGAAAGGTGCTGGAGCAATTATTAAAAGATGTCGAAGAGTAATATCGATACATTCACTAATATTCAATTAGATGTCGAAACTTTACCCAAGGTTCAGGATCTAATTTATCAACCACTAGAATCAAGATACAAGACTGTTTTACTTTTAGGCAGATTGATCTTTACAGCTGTTGCTACTTTTACTATTGGAGCAGTGCTACTCTTTTCTCCTATAAAAGAATTAGTGCCTATGTGGGCGATTTACTTATTCATAGCAATTTATATTCTCTATATAGTTTTGGGTTTTGTAGCTACGCTGGAGGGGTTTCGACATAAGTCTTTTGCATTAAGAGAAAGAGATATAATCTATAAAGAAGGTTGGATATGGAAAGACCATACGACTACACCGTTTAATCGTGTCCAGCATGTCAGCATAGATCAGGGCCCGATAGAAAGAAATTTTAATCTTTCTAAACTCAAAATATTTACTGCTGGAGGAAGAGCCAGCGATATTACGATTCCTGGCTTAGACCCTATTACTGCAGACCAACTAAAGGAGTTCATCGTTTCTAAAACACTAAAGGACAAGTCTGGAGAGTCAGACTTTCACCCTCATGATGAAGAGCAATAATACTTACGACCTTTCTAGTCCTACGAGACAGTCCTATGCAGCAATCTTGCTCATAGCTTATAAGTTGTACAAAGTATTAATTAGACAGCTATTCCCTTTTTTGATTATTTTCTTATTTGGGGGTTCTACTAATATGAAAGACTCCTTGATGATCTTCATCATTGCTATTTCTATTATTGGATTTATATATAGTATCATAGCCTTTTTTAAATACTACTTTTATCTTAAGGATGATAAACTCATAGTACAGAAAGGAGTCTTTAAGAAATCAAAAATTGAAATTCCCTTTGACCGCATTCAGTCTATCAATTATGAGCAGAATATTATACACCGACTCTTCAATGTAGTCAAGCTCAATATGGATACAGCAGGTAGTGTAGGCAGTGAGTTGCAGATTAATGCACTAGACCATAAGCTGGCCAATGCTATTTCTGACCATATCCTTAAGCATAGGTCCGAACTTTCGGCAACCATGTCATCAGAAGAGCGGTCTAGTAAGGAAGAGAAAAAGGTAATCTTCCGCCTGTCTATTCCACAGCTGCTTAAAGTAGGTATTACAGAGAATCATCTAAGGTCAGGAGGAATAATTATATTCTTCTTTTTCTGGTTGTGGGATAATCTTAGAGAGTTGGGATTAGATTTTATGGAGAGGATGGATGACTATGCTCCTATGGCGAAAGTGGTGTCTGCGAGTCTGATTGTTATCTCTTCATTAGTTGTACTATTTATACTTGTTTCTTTTTTGATTTCATTAATCAGAACTGTCTTGAGGTATTATAATCTGATCATGTATCGGATCGGAGAAGGATTCAGTATTGAGTCGGGTTTACTCAATAGAAGAGAATATGCAGCTAAGGATCACAAGATTCAAGTTCTGACCTGGTCTCAGAATTTACTCCAGAGCTGGTCTAGTATTTTTGAGCTTAGGCTCACACAAGCTTCCAGTATTGCGGTCAATGATAGGAAGTCCTTAAGTGTTGCAGGATTAGAATGGGAGGATGTCAAGGAGACAGAGGCCTATCTATTTAAAAATGATTTTCATGAGCTGTCTGATATCGAAACTTATCCAGTACATCCATATTATAGATTCAGACGGATGTATTACTGGACGATCATCTTAGTACCGACAATAATCGCTACAGCCTATTTTCAAGAAATGACTGTAAGCACTGTTTTGTTTCTCTGGTATTTATTGGGGATGGTTAGTAGTCAATTAAAATTCAAGAAAAAGAGATTTGGTATCACTGATAATTTACTCTTGCTACAGGGTGGCACTTTCGGAAAGAGCGAAACTCTGCTGCAATTATACAAGCTACAGAATATCAAAATTCATAGTACACCATTACAGAGAAGACGTGAGCTGAGTTCTCTGACCCTATATACAGCATCGGGTCAGGTTTCTATTCCTGACATAGGATATACTACCTGTGTCCGTTTGAAAAATTACTTGTTGTACAAGATAGAGAGTAGCAGTAAGAGCTGGTTTTAATGGACTTGGATTGAGTGCTCGACTGAAGACCTTTCTACTAGAGTAGTAAGGGCATAAAAAAACCCCGAAAATAAAATCTTCGGGGCGATAGAATATTTAAGGGTGTTAAAGTCAAGACAAATATATTTTTATTATTGTTGCTATGCGAATGTAGATTGTGTTTTATGCAATCTACTTTACCAAACTTTTGAGATAATCACATATATCCCTACATAAATGAAAATATTTGTCATAATCTTTCTGATCTATCTAGGTTATAGACTCGTAGTGCCTAAGACAGAAATCAATATAGAACAAGGAAAAGCAAAGAGTATAGAAGATGATGAGTATACAGATTACGAGGAAATTGACTAATTAGCGACTATAACAAGAACATTTTGAGTAAACAAGCCCCTATTATCCTACAGAATGATGATTTCCTTATTGCTTATAAGCGAGCAGGCTTGCTATCTCAGGCCTCAGATCAGGGGGAAGAGTCTCTAGAGTCGCAGCTAAAAAAAGCAGTCAAAAAAAGAATGCATCTGCAGAGTAGGCTAGACAGACCAGTAAGCGGCCTTGTTTTATTCTCTAAGTCTACGGACTTCAATAAGCATTACCAGAAGAAGCAAGCCAATGGTAAAGTAGAGAAGGAATATATCGCTGTAGTGGAGGGTCAGTTCGGAGGAGCAGGAGGTGATTATGTTCAGTATAATCATTACCATGTACATGATAAGAAATTCCGTAAGGCAAGAATAGCCGATGAGCAAACGGCGAATTTCAGACCAGTAAGTCTGAGGTGTAAAAAAATTGTTGCCTTAGATAACTATACGGTATTGAGCTTGATTCTTCATACAGGACGTTTTCATCAGATCAGAGCGCAGCTCGCACACATTGGTTATCCAGTCAAAGGAGATGTCAAGTATGGTGCAAGAAGATCTAATAAGGATAGAAGTATACATTTGCATTCGCATAAGTTGCGGTTTAGAAATCTGCAAGGAGATAAGAGAGAGTATACTGCAGATCTGCCAGTAGGGGATAGCCTATGGGAAGTAGTAGATCAGAAATTGAAATAGAAAAGAAATTAGCTAGTTATGGAAAATGGAAAACCCACATTTACTGATGTCAATACTCTAGGTGAGTTTGGCCTGATAGAAAAGTTGACTGCTGATATCACTTCCAGTCATAAATCTACGATCAAAGGGATAGGGGATGATGCAGCAGTTCTTCAATATGGAGATCAGCATCTTGTGGTATCTACAGACCTACTAGTAGAGGGCATCCATTTTGATCTCATCTATTCTCCGCTTAAGCATCTGGGATACAAAGCCATCATAGTCAATCTCTCAGACATTTATGCTATGAACGCGGTACCTACTCAGGTCACAGTCAGCGTAGCTATATCTAATAAGTACTCAGTAGAAGCCATGGAGGAATTATATGCAGGAATCAAAGAGGCCTGCAGAATCTACAAGGTAGACCTCATAGGAGGAGATACGACTTCATCACCTAAGGGCATGACGATCAGTGTCACAGCTATAGGCACTGTAGCCAAGGATAAGATCACTTATCGATCGGGCGCTAAGAAAGGAGATATCCTCTGTGTGAGTGGAGATCTAGGAGGGGCTTACCTAGGGCTACAGATCTTAGAAAGAGAAAAACAACTTTATCTCTCTAATCCTGGTATCAAACCAGATCTAGAGAATCAGAAATATGTGCTGGAGAGACAGCTGAAGCCAGAGGCAAGAAAAGACATGATCGCTTATTTCGATAAAGAGAAGCTTGTACCTACAGCTATGATGGATATATCAGATGGTCTCGCTTCTGATCTCATGCATATCTGCAAGGCCAGTGGAGTAGGTGCCTATGTAGAAGAAGCTAAGCTACCCATCAATCAAGAGGCCCAAATGTTGGCCTTGAAATTCAAATTAGACCCAGCGACGACGGCACTAAATGGAGGGGAAGATTATGAATTGCTCTTCACTATAAATGAAAAAGACCTCGAGAAGATTAGATATATGCCTAGCACCTACATCATAGGAGAAATAACTGGAGCAGAGGATGGCATTAAGTTACATACCTCAGGAGGGAATATCCATCCATTGAAAGCACAGGGTTGGACACATTTTGAGAGTAATCAATAAGCCTTGCTTTTCAGTTCTCTTATCTAGAATGATTCTAAAGAAGCTTCTCTAGGGCTATCTCTGAACAAAATCCTGCTCTTTCCATTAGTACTCTGCGTACTCGAAATAATGGAATTTTCACAAGCAAAACAGCAATTTATTACTACCTGGGGAGAACTCGGATGTAATTGGGGTATATGTAGAACCATGGGACATATACATGCACTGCTACTTATCAGCCCTGATATGATGAGCGCGGAAGAGATTATGGACGAACTCCAGATCTCTCGAGGTAATTCTAACATGAATCTAAGAGCACTTATGGATTGGGGGCTAGTCTACAGAAGTTCCAAGCCGGGCGAGAGAAAAGACTTCTACAAGGCTGAGAAGGATTTCTGGAACGTATTCAGAAAGACCCTTAGAAAGAGAAAGCAGAAGGAATTGGCGCCTATGCTCAGCATGATAAAAGATATATCTGCAGTAGAACCTCAATGTGCAAATTCTCTAGAATTCAAAAAAGTTGTCAATGACTTAGGGATGATCTCATCTGCCGCAGACAAATCTTTAGACAAGCTATTGAACTCTGAATCCAATCTCCTGCTTAATGCCTTTGTCAAGGTAATGCGTTAATCCGCGGTCAAGCCCACATCTCAACATAATTAATTAAGGAAGCTACAGTCTCTTCAGATTGCCTTAGACATTTTAGCTAAGGAAGTTTTCAATAGCGTTAAAAGCAATGGTATTCGTTGCATTAATACAAATGCACTTCCGTAGCTCCGCCATCATTTTTATCCAGCAAGAATTTAGTTTTGGCTCTTCCTTTGAGATAATGCTGGACTTCTTTTTTGAGTACGCCTGCGCCTTTGCCATGAATGATTGTCAGGTATTTTAGTCCGGCTTCTTCAGCAGTCTGAATGTATTCCTTTAGTATTCTCATCTGATAGTTAAGCAGTACTGTGGCATGTTCGTTAGCTCTGGAAGGGTCGAGTTTTTCTATATGCAGATCTAAGGTGGTTGGTATTTTGTGAAACTCTAGTGGCGGACTTGTACTGTCTTCAAATATCAAAGGAGTCTCTGATTCTATCTCATCAGGCACTTGTAAATCCTCCGGAGCAACTAATAAGATTTTAGCACCTATCTTGATTTTGGCTTTACCACCTATACTGCCTTCATAGCTTCCTCTCTGTCCAGAAGAAGCGACTTGCACTTTATCACCGATCCATAGTTCTTCTAACTTTATCATAGGCATAAAAAATCCCACCTAAAAATAGGCAGGATTTCCTTTGGTTTATGAAACTCTGTTTTCGAGAGTCCATAAATGTACAAATTTAAATACGTTAGCACTAACCTATTTAAACACGTTTTTGGAATAAAAAACATTAGCTATAACTAGAACGAATTGTTAGTGAAAAATGCTGTTTGTGATTTATAATGAACATCTAGAAAAAGAGAAACCGAGTGGTCTACTTAGGTAGCACCAAAGATCTGATTTATTTGTACTGTATTTTATAATTTGGCCTTTTTCATTTTAGGGTCTAAAAGCTCAAATTCCGTTAAGAACGGGGTTGTGTTTGAGCCGAAGGTGAGTTTAAGCCCGTTTAGGAATTTTAGTTTTTAGAACCGTTAAGAAATGAAAACAGCCTTGAATTTTTTGTTTCGTTTTTGTTTCAAGACAAAAATGAAAGCCCGTCGGCGAGACAAATAACTAACTACTTAATAATCATAATATAAGCAAGCTGACTTAGGCAAATAAGTGTATTTTAAATGCGCTATTCGGAATAGAAATTCAGGGTATACCCTATACCTCCTCATCCTTTACAGAGAAGAGAATCTTAAGATTGAAGATCAGTAATAATACTGCAACAGCCAGCCATATATACATCCATACCTGAGCAGG